>NZ_SMKR01000129.1 GCF_004348725.1 Kribbella turkmenica | reverse complement strand
GGCGCGGCGCGGACCGGAGTGCCCTCAACCGGAGTCCCATGAGCCGGAGTCCCCTCCGCCGGAATCCCATGAGCTTCAGTCCCGTGCGCCGGAACCGCGTGAACCGGCGTGCCCTCAGCCGGAACTGCGTGAAGCGGCGTCCCTTTCACCGGAGTCCCACGCACACTGCCGTCGCCGGCTGGGCCACCATCCCCCGCCGTGCCGCGGGCCACCGTCTCCCGGGCCGCCCCCAGGTTCCGGTCGGCGCACGTCACGCGGGCGCCCTGCGCGGCCAGAGCCAGCGCTGCCTCCCGGCCGATGCCGCTGCCGGCGCCGACCACCAGCGCGTGTTTGCCGTCCAGGCGGAACAGCCTGCTGTAGTCGGTCATGAGGTCCTCGGGCGGATGATGGCCATCCGGGTCGTGGTGAGCTCCTCGATCGCGAAGCGTGGACCTTCCCGGCCGATTCCGGAGTCCTTGACACCGCCGTACGGCATCACGTCGGACCGGAAGCCGGGCACCTCGTTGACCACCACCCCACCGACCTCGAGCCGGTCGACCGCCGAGAACGCGGTGTCGAGCGAGGACGTGAACACACTGGCATGCAGGCCGTACCTGGAGGCGTTCACCGTCTCGAACGCCGTCTCGACGTCGGGCACCGATCGAACCGCGATCACCGGCCCGAAGATCTCCTCGTCCCAGACCAACTGCCCCGACGCCACGTCCGTCAACACGGTCGGCCCGAGCAACTCGCCGTCCGTCGAGTACGCCAGCTTCGCGCCGGACGCGACCGACGCGTCGACCCACTCACGCACCCGCGCCGTCGACTTCGGATCGATCAGCGCCGACACCCGGGTCTGCGCCGACCGCGGATCGCCGACGACGACCGACGGAAGCCGCTCGGACAACTTGTCCACCAGCGCGGCGTGGACGGCCTCGACCACGATCACCCGTTGGACCGAGATGCAGGCCTGACCGGATGCGTAGTACCCGCCCCGGATGATCGCGTCGGCCGCGGCGTCGAGGTCGGCGTCGGCAGCCACGACGAGGGCCGAGTTCGACCCCAGTTCCAGCAGCACCTTGGTCGGCGCGGCGTCCCGGGCGATCTGGTGACCGACCGCGGCCGAGCCGGTGAACGACACCGCGCCGATCCGGCGATCCGTGGTCAGCACCGCGCCGACGTCGGCTCCCCCGGTCACCAGTTGTACGGCGGCCGCCGGGGCGCCGGCCTCGACCAGCGCCTCCCGCATCAGATGCACGAGCCACAACGTCGCCAGCGGAGTCTGCGGCGCCGGCTTCACGATCACCGGGCACCCGGCGGCGAGCGCCGGCGCGATCTTGTGCGACGCCAGCAGCAACGGATAGTTGAACCCGGTGATGCCGACGACCACTCCGACCGGCTTCCGCACCCAGAATCCGACCAGGCCGTCACCACTCGGCAGGAGGTCCAGCGGCACGGTCTCGCCGTGCAGCCGGGCGACCTCCTCGGCCGACGTCTCCAGGGTGAGCAGCGTCCGGTCGACCTCGACCCGGCAGTCGACCAGCGGTTTGCCGGTCTCCAGCACCAGCAGGTCGACGAACGCGTCGCGCTCCGCGGCGATCGCGGCATGCACGCTCTGCAGGGCTTTCCGGCGTACGTACGACGGCAGTCGGCCGACCGTGTCCCGGACGGCGAGCGCGTGGTCGAGGGCTTGCCGTGCCAACTCCACGTCCCCGACCGGCGCGTCGGTCACCGTCGTCCCGTCGTACGGGAAGATCACCGGCTCGGCGGACGGCGCGTCGGCCCAGGTCTCTCCGACCGGCAGTCCGGCTGGGTACCTCATCCGGGTTCTCCCTTCGCAGCGAGGAGGTCGGTGGTGGTCGCCCCGGCCAAGGCCCGGTGGAGCGTGGGAATGGCTGAGACGAGGCGTTGGGTGTAGGGGTGCTGCGGTGCGGCGTACACGTCACCGGTGAAGCCGGTCTCGACAATCTGGCCGGCGTTCATCACGGCGACCCGGTCGCACACGTGCTTGACCACGGACAGGTCGTGGGAGACGAACACCAGGGTGAGGTTCAGTTCGTCGACGAGATCGGAGATCAGGTTGAGCACCTGCGCGCGGACCGAGACGTCCAGTGCGCTGACCGGCTCGTCGGCGATCAGGATCCGCGGGCGCGGCGCGAGCGCGCGGGCGATGGAGATGCGTTGCCGCTGACCGCCGGAGAACTGGTGCGGGTACCGGTCGCCGGCGTCGGCGGACAGCCCGACGGCTTCGAGCAGTTCGCGGACGCGTGCGCCGGACGCCGGATGTCCCTGGACGACGAGCGGTTCGGCGATGATGTCGCGGACCCGCATCCGCGGGTCGAGGGAGCTCATCGGGTCCTGGAAGACGAGCTGGAGGTTCTCCCGGAGGAACCGCAGCCGCCGCTCCGGCAGCCGGGTGATGTCGGTGCCCTCGACAACGACATGGCCGGAGGTCGCGTGGTCGAGGGCCGCGATGATCCGCAGCAGCGTGGACTTGCCGCAGCCGGACTCGCCGACGATGCCGAACCGTTCGCCCTCCTTCACCTCGAGGTTCACGCCTCGCAGGGCTCGGACGACGGGCGCCGGCCGGAGCAGCGAGGTCCGCGGCCGGGTGTAGGTGCGGACGACGTCGACGACCTGAATGGCCGCAGGGGTGTCAGTCATCGACGGCCTCCGCGGGATGGTGGCAGGCGAATCCGGTCGTCTCGCTGCCGGTCCAGGGCGGCGTGGTCGCGCAGACCTCGGTCGCGTGCCGGCAGCGGGTGCGGAAGACGCAGCCGGACGGGAACTGCCCGGCGGGCGGCACGTTGCCGGGGATGGTGGTCAGGCGCCGTTGCGTGGTCTCGAGATCGGAGGCGGCGAGCAGGCCCTCGGTGTACCGGTGGCGCGGACGCGTGAACACCTCACCGACCGGGCCGGACTCGACCACGCGACCGCCGTACATGACCAGGACGCGCTCGCAGACGGTCGCGACGACGGCGAGGTCGTGGGTGATGAACAGGAGAGCGGCCGCGCGCGCGACCACGCCCTTGACGATCAGGTCGAGGACGAGGGCCTGCACGGTGACGTCCAGCGCGGTCGTCGGCTCGTCGCAGATCAACAGGGCCGGATCGTTGGCGAGGGCAAGCGCCAGGACGACCCGTTGGCGTTGGCCACCGGACAGCTGGTGTGGGTACGCGCGCAACGTGTCCGGCGGCAACTGAACCCGTTCGAGCAGCTCGACCGCCGCCGCCCGGGCCGCACCGCGGCCTGGCCGGGTCCCGTGGATGAGCATCGCTTCCGCGATCTGGTCGCCGATCCGCATCGTCGGGTTGAGCGCGGTCATCGGCTCCTGGAACACCATCGCCAACCGCCGGCCACGCACCCGCGACATCCGTCGTTCGTCCGCACCGATCAACTCGTGGTCGACGCCGGTGAGCCGCACCGACCCGGACGCCGTCACGTCCTCGGGCAACAGGCCGAGCACGCTCAGCGCGGTCAGCGACTTCCCGGAGCCGGACTCGCCGATCAGCCCGACGCGCTCGCCTGGTCCGACGGACAGATCCACGTCCGACACCAGCGTCTTGTCCCGCACGGTCACGGTCAGTCCGCGCACCGTCAGGACGTCGCTCGTCCGCACGTTCACGTCGGCCACCACGCTCATCGGCGATCCTCCAACTTCGGGTCGAACCGGTCGCGGAGCCCGTCACCGAGCAGGTTGAAACCGAGTACGGCGATCGCGATCGCCACCCCGGGGAAGATCGCCAGCCGCGGCGCGCTGAACAGGAACTCCTGGCTCTCCTGCAGCATCCGTCCCCACGACGGCGTCGGCGGCGGCGTGCCGTACCCGAGGAACGACAACGCGGCCTCGGCCAGCACCGCGATCGCGAACGACACCGACGCCTGCACGGTGATCAGGCTGGTCACGTTCGGCAGCACGTGCCGGATCGCGATCGGGAACGGCTGCCGCCCGGCCGCCCGGGCCGCGAGAACGTATTCGGTCCGCATCACCTGCAACGCACCGCTCCGGATCACCCGCGCGAAGCTCGGCACCGACGCGATGCCGATCGCGATCATCGCCGTCATCGTGCTCGCGCCGAACACCGCGCCGAACATGATCGCCAGCAGCAACGCCGGGAACGCGAGCAGCAGGTCGTTGGTCCGCATGATGATCTCGGCCGGCCACCGCCGCGCCATCGCCGCGAGGATCCCCAGCGGTACGCCGATCACCGCGGCGACCCCGACCGCGACCACGCCGACGAACAACGTGGTCCGCGACCCGACCATGATCTGGCTGAGCACGTCCCGCCCGAACTTGTCGGTCCCGAACCAGTGGTCCCAGGACGGCTGGGCGAGCCGGTTCACCGGGTCCACGAGGGTGGCGTCGTACGGCGTCCAGACGAACGAGACCAGCGCCATCACGACGATGAGCCCGACGATCAGCCCGCCGGCGACCAGGCTCGGGTTCAGCCGCCTCATCGTGATCCCACCCGCAGTCGCGGGTCAAGGGCGACGTACAGCAGGTCGACGAGGAAGTTGACCACGAGTACGGCGACCACCAGGACCATCACCACGTCCTGCACGAGCAGCAGGTCGCGGTTCGAGACACCGTCGAGGAGCAGGCTGCCGAGGCCCGGGATGACGAACACCCGCTCGACCACGACGGCGCCGATCAGCAGGGTGGCGAGCTGGAGACCGAGGACAGTCACCACCGGGACGGCGGCGTTGCGGATCCCGTGCCGCCACAGCGCCGGGAACGGCCTGAGTCCCTTCGCGCGCGCAGTACGCAGGTAGTCCTCGCGCAGTACGTCGAGCACCGCGCTCCGCACGTAGCGCGTCAGGACAGCGCCTTGCACCAGACCGAGTGACAGCGCAGGCAGGATCAACTGCCTGACGAACATGCCGGGATCCTGGGCCGGCGGCGTCCACCCGTTGGCGGGCAGCCAGCCGAGCTTCACCGCGAACAGCATGATCAGCAGGATTCCCGCGAGGAACGCCGGTACGGCGACGCCCAGCTGGGAGATCGCGGACAACGCCAGGCCCGAGACCTTCCGGTGGCGCGCGGCCATCACCGTGCCGGCCGGCGCCGCGACGACGAGGGCGATGACCATCCCGGCGAGGACCAGCCACAGCGTCACCTGGAACCGGTCGAACACCTGCGGCCCGATCTCGGCCTTCGACACGTACGACGTCCCGAAGTCGCCGCGGAGCAGTCCGCCGAGCCAGTCGAAGTACTGCGTCGGCAGCGGCCGGCCGAGACCGAACTGCCGGCGCAGTTCGGCGACCGCCTCGTCGGACGCGTTCACACCCAGCGCGACCCGGGCCGGGTCGCCCGGCAGCACCGCCATGAACGCGAACACCAGCACCGAGCTCACCACGAGACTGACCAGGAGCACGGCGGTGCGCTCGATCAGGCGGATGATCATCGGCGGTCCCTCAGGAACGGGCGAGTCGGGTCAGGTCGAAGTTCTCGGTGATCGCGTTCTGCGGCAGGCCCTTCAGGTTCTTGTCGGCGACGATCAGGTTCGGCAACAGGAAGAGCCAGTCACCGGCGGCCTGCTCGGAGATCCGCCGGGCCGCCTTCTTCATGTTGTCGATCTGCGCCGCCTCGTCACCGGCGTCGGCCGCGGCCAGGTACTGCTGCAGCGTCGGGTCGTCGTACCGGGTGTAGTACTTCGCGTTGAAGACCGCGCCCAGGTCGCGCGGCTCGACGTGCGCGATGATCGACAGGTCGTAGTCGGCGTTCTTGAACACCGTGGTCAGCCACTGCGCCGGAAACTCCTGCTGGTCGATCACGACCTTCAGCCCGGCCTGCTCCAGCTGGCTCTTCACGACCTGGCCGCACGAGATCGCGTACGGCAGCGTCGGCAGCCGCAGCCGCAGCGTCTTGCCGGCGGCACCGGAGGCCTGCAGCAACGACTTCGCCTTGGCCAGGTCGTACGGCGCGACGTTCGTCAGGTCCTCGGACCACGGGTCGGTCGGCGGGACCATGCTTCCGATCAGCTTGCCGCGACCGGCGAAACACGTGTCCAGCAAGGCCCTGTGGTCGATCGCCTGCCGGATCCCCTGCCGCGTCCGGATGTCGGAGAAGATCGGCAGCGCGTTGTTGAACGACAGCAGCACCTCGCCGTTCGTCGTTCCCTCGATCACCTGGTACTTGTCGTTGCCGGTGAACTGGCTCAGTGCCTCGGGCGCCTGGACCGTGCCGATGACGTTGATGGTCCCCGTGAGCAGCGCGTTGTTCAGCGCGGTCGGGTCCTTGAAGTACTTCAGTGTGATCTGGTTGAAGAACGGCTTCGTGCCCCAGTAGTTCTCATTGCGCTCGAACACGATCGAGTCGCCGCGGTTCCACTTGGCGAACGTGAACGGCCCGGTGCCGACCGGAGTCGTCGCGAGCGCGCTCACCCCGGTCTCGGAGAACATCGCCCCGATCCGCGTCGTCATCCGGAACAGCCAGCCGTTGCTCGGCTTGGTCAGCGTCACCTGCAACTGCGTCGGCGACAGCGCCTTCGCCTCCTGGACGACGTCCATCGCCGACTTCAGCGAGACCGTCCAGGCCGACTTGACCCGGTTGATGCTGAACACCGCGTCGGCCGCGGTGAACGGCTTGTCGTTGCTGAACTTCGCGTTGTCCACCAGGTCGAACGTGTAGGTCTTGCGGTCCGGCGAGACGGTCCACGACTTCGCCAGCGACGGCACGATCTTGCCGGACTCGTCCTGCTTGACCAGGCTCTCGTACACGTTGCCGAGCAGCGCCTGCGGGATCGCCGCACCGTCGGTGGTGGTGAAGTCCAGGCTTGCCGGCTCGGCTACCAGACCGACCGACAACGACTGATCCCCGCCGGGCGAGCTGCCGGGCGACGTACTCGAACCGGCTGAGCAGGCGGTCAGGGCCAGCAGGGCCGCGGAGGCGACGAGCGCGACCGTCCGGGTGGGCAGTGTGCCTCTGATCAACGACGACTTCACGCGAGCTCCTCCAGTGCTGCCGGCAGTTTCCTCGCCGCATTCTGGCGATCTGAACGGAGTCCGCTGAGCGGGGCCACGCCGGTCCGGCCCACTTCGCCGTTCAGCTGTGACTGGTCCGACCAGTGGACTAGGTGTCAGTGGGCCACTAGGTTTGTCGCTGCGCAAGGGTCTGTCAAGCGATGGGGGTGCGCCCAGGATGAACACCGGAACGAACGCAGGGACGGCCAAGGGGCCGCGGTTCCGGCCGGTGCAGCCCGTCCGTGCGTACCAGCGAATCGTCGAGCAGGTCGAGGAGGCGCTCGCCCGGGGCGATCTCGCGCCCGGCCAGCGGCTGCCGAGCGAGCGTGAGCTGGTCGCCCAGTTCGAGGTCAGCCGGTCGACCGTGCGCGAGGCACTGCGGGTGCTGGAGAGCAACGGCGTGGTCCGCTCCCGGCCCGGCGATCCGAACGGTCCGGAGATCCTGCCGTTCTCGCAGTCCGCGCTGCGCAAGCAGATGGTCCGGCTGGCCCGGGTGGACGAGCTGACGCTGAGCGAGCTGATCGGCTTCCGGATGATCATGGACGGCGCCGCGATCCAGGTCGCGTCCCGGCTGCGGACCCCGGAGCAGCTCGCCGAGCTCGAGCAGACCCTGGTCGCCATGCGGGCCGCGATCGACGTCGACTTCGAGGCGTTCAGCGAGGCCGACCTGGCCTTCCACGACATGATCGCCCAGATCAGCCGCAACTCGCTGATCCAGACCTGCAACGAGGTCGTCCGCGGCGTCGTCCTCAGCCTGATCTCGGACAAGGTCGCGCACGCCCGGAACAGCCGCGCGCTGATGCTCGAGTCGCTCCAGCACCACGCCGAGGTGGTCGACGCGATCCGAGCCGGCGACGGTCACGCGGCCGCCCGGATCGCCCGGCAGAACATGTACGACTACTACGCCGGCTACGTGCCCACCCCGGATCGGGACACCTTGCGCGCACTGATCGAAGACTGAGGCAACATTTCCCTGCCGCGACCGGGCTTGTCGTGGCATGCTGACGTGATCCGTTCACTGCTGTGGGGGGCACTGCGTGAGCAAACCAGCCATTGTCACCGTCGACGACGACCCGATGGTCTCGGCGGCCATCTCCCGTGACCTGCGCCGCCGGTACGGCGACGACTACCTGGTGGTCAAGGCGACCTCCGGTGCGCAGGCGCTGGCCGCCCTGACCAAACTCGCGTTGCGTAACCAGCCGATCGCGTTGATCGCGACGGACCAGCGGATGCCGGGGATGACCGGTATCGAACTGCTCGGACGTGCCCGCGAGCACGCACCGACCGCGAAGTACCTGTTGCTCACGGCGTACGCCGACACCGACGTTGCGATCAGGGCGATCAACGACATCGGGCTCGACTACTACCTGCTCAAGCCCTGGGACCCGCCGGAGGACCAGCTCTTCCCGGTGGTCGACGACCTGCTCGGGGACTGGCGGCACGCGAATCCCGAGCACACCTCCGACGTCCGCGTGGTCGGGAACCGCTGGTCCGACCGCGCGCACGACATCAAGACCTTTCTGGCCCGCAACCACGTGCCCTACCACTGGTACGACGTCGAGCGCGACGCCGAGGGGCAACGGCTGCGCGAGCTCGCCGGTGCCGCCGACGACGACCTGCCGTTGGTGCTGGTCCCCGATGGCGACACGCTCCGCTCCCCGACGACGATCGATCTGGCGTCCGCGCTCGGGCTGCGGACCCGCGCCGAGCAGCCGCTGTACGACGTCTGCATCGTCGGCGGTGGGCCGGCCGGCCTGGCCGCCGGGGTCTACGCGGCGTCGGAAGGGTTGAGCACGGTGATCGTCGAGCGGGAGGCGCCCGGCGGGCAGGCCGGGTTGAGCGCGGCGATCGAGAACTACCTCGGCTTCCCACGCGGACTCACCGGCTCGGACCTCGCGGCCCGCGCGGTCGCCCAGGCCTCGCGGTTCGGCGCCGAGATGGTGCTCGCGCGCGGAGTCGTCGGACTCGAGTCCCGCGGACCGGTGCACGCCGTGCTGCTGGAGGGTTCCGGCGAGATCGAGGCCCGCGCGGTGATCATCGCGACCGGCGTCTCCTACCGCAGTCTCGAGGTCGACGGCCTCGGCGACCTCACCGGGCGGGGCGTGTACTACGGCGCCACGGCCAGCGAGGCGAGTCAGTGCCAGGGCGACGAGGTGTACGTCGTCGGCGCCGCGAACTCGGCCGGTCAGGCGGCGCTGAACCTCGCCCGCTACGCCAAGCGCGTCGTGCTCCTGGTCCGCGGCGACACGTTGACGACCTCGATGTCGCGCTACCTGATCGACAAGATCACCTCGGCCGCCAACATCGAGGTCCGCTGCCGGACCGAGGTGGCGAGCTGCCGCGGCGACGGTCATCTGGAGGCGCTGACGCTCGCCGACCGGGCCTCCGGGCGGGTCGAGGAAGTGCCGGCGAGTTGGCTGTTCGTCTTCGTCGGCGCGTCACCGCGGACGGACTGGCTCGGCGAGTCCGTCGTCCGCGACGGCAAGGGTTTCGTGATGACCGGTCCGGAGCTGGTCGCGGCGGGTCGGTGGACGCTTCCCCGGCCGCCGTTCGCACTGGAGACGAGCCTGCCGGGCGTGTTCGCGGCCGGCGACGTCCGGCTCGACTCGATGAAACGCGTCGCGTCCGCTGTCGGCGAGGGCGCGATGTCGGTCTACCTCGTCCACCGCTACCTTGCGACCGTCTGATGACCGGGGCCCTGTGATGGACGTAGACGACCTGCGCGGGATCGCGCTCTTCGCCGGACTGACCGACGAGCAACTGGGCGAACTCGTCGACGGCAGCACCGAGGTCCGGATCGAGCCGGGCGCCGTCCTGTTCCACGAGGGCGACCCGGCCGACCACTGGTGGGTGCTGGTCGACGGCGCCATCGCGCTCCATCGCCAGATCGGCCGCGAGGACACGGTGATGGGCAAGATCGACGTGCCCGGGCGGTGGGCCGGTGGATTCCGGGCCTGGGACGAGCACGGGGTCTACCTCGCCAGCGGCCGCGGGATCGCCGAAGGCCGGGTGCTGCGGGTGCCGGCCGGCCTGCTGCGGGAGCGGATCGACGCGTGGTTCCCGCTCGCCGGGCATCTGATCAAGGGTGTGTACGGGACCGCCCGGGCGATCGAGTCGACCGCCCGGCAGCGGGACGCGCTGATCACGCTGGGCACGCTGGCTGCCGGATTGGCGCACGAGATCAACAACCCGGCCGCGGCGGCCGCTCGCTCCGTCAGCGCGCTCGACACCGCATGTACCGCGTTGTTGTCCGCCCTCGGGCGGCTTGCGGAGGGTGAGATCACGGCGGCCCAGTTCAGCGCGCTCGACGCGTTGCGGCGGGAGCTGGGCGCGGGTACGGCGGCACCGGATCCGGTCGACCTGGCCGACGCCGAGAACACCATCTCGGAGTGGCTCGACCGGCACGAGGTCGACAACGACTGGCTGATCGCGCCACCGCTCGCCGCGGCCGGCGCCTCGATCGATTGGTGTGAACGCGCCGCCGAGGTCCTCGACGACGCACTCCAGCCCGGGCTCGAGTGGGTCGCGAGCACGCTGGCGGCCGGCACGCTGCTGGGCGAGGTGAAGGAGTCCACCCGGCGGATCTCCGAGCTTGTGGCCGCGGTCCGTTCGTACTCACAGATGGATCGCGGCTCGATCCAGACGATCGACGTCACCGAGGGGATCGAGAGCACGCTGGTGATGCTCGGCCACAAGCTCCGCGACGGGATCGAGGTGGTCCGCGCGTACGGCGCCGACGTACCCCGGATCGACGCGTACGCCGGTGAGCTCAACCAGGTGTGGACGAACCTGATCGACAACGCGGTCGACGCGATGGGCGGCACCGGGACGCTACGGATCACCACCCGGACCGACGGCGACCGGATCGTGGTCGGGTTCACCGACACCGGGCCCGGCATGCCGCCCGAGGTCGTCGCGCGCGCCTTCGAGCCCTTCTACACGACCAAGGACGTCGGCAAGGGCACCGGCCTCGGTCTCGACATCGCCCAGCGCATCGTCGTCGAGCACCACGGCGGGACGATCACGATCGAGTCCCGTCCCGGCGCGACGACGCTGTCGGTGCGGCTGCCACTGCAGCCCGCGGGGTAGCCGGCCCCGCGCGGCGTCAGGTGTCGTGCTCGAGGATGCGGACCCGCGGGACCTTCAGGGCCTTGCGGGCCTTGGTGGTCCAGTCGGAGCACAGGAAGCTCGCGGCCGTCTCGGGCCAGGCGACCACCACGACCTCGTGACTCGAGGTGCTCCGGACGAGCCTGTTCAGGGCCAGCAGGATCTCGCCGTGGGTGATGGAGACGTTCACCGGGTAGCCGCTGGCCGCACGGAGCCGGCGCGAACTGTGCTCGATCACCGAGGCCAGGTCGACGTCCGGGTCGGCGAGCGTGGCCGTCGGTGTCCTGGACGGACCGGACGGCGCACTTCGGGCCGACGGGCCAGGCGCGGGGGTTCTGACAGCGGGGCCGCTCAGACCGGCGACATCCGCGAAACTCGACCCCAGCAGCGCCATCGGACCACCGAAATCGCTCTCCGGATGGCTCGACACGAGCAGGTGGTAGTCGACGGGTTCCTCGTACCTTGCGTGCAGGGCGGCAACGCGGCGCGCGTCGCCCTCGCTCATCTCCCGCTCGATGAGCACCACCACGTCATACGTCATTCGTGGCTCCCTTCGCCGTCCCTTCCGTTGTACTCCTGTACCCCGGCCAGCCAAAGCACCGGGACGCGCAGCGTCACAGAATTGTCAAAGTGCCCGCTCGGACCGGTCCGCCGCTGATCGGGGCGATCAGTGCGGAAGCGGGGCGTCCGCGTGCGCGCGGGTGTCGGGCGCCAGCGCACTCAAGAGCTGCGGTGCGTCCAGGAGGGTGTGCGCGGCAGGGTCCAGCAGCTGTGGGTGAAGCGCGTAGACCTGCGCGCCGGCACGCGGAGTGATGTCGGCCGTGAGGACCGCGGCGAAGTCGGCCTGGTTGGCAGCATCCTGGTCCCACGCCCGGTCCGGCTCGAGGCGGGCAGTGAGGCGACGGGCGAAAGCCGAGAGCTCCTCAGCAGGGTCACGGACGTAACCGACCACCGAGCCGTCCGCGCATCGGACCACGACCTCGTCGGTCCGTGCGGCGGCATGCCAGCAGCAGATCTCCCACAGGCTCACCCGGTCGCCCGCGCCGTGAACCTCCTCCAGGGTCGCCGCCATCAACGCCAGGCGACCGCCGTACTTCGCGACGTTGTGCCCGTACCCGGCCGCACTGAGGTTGACGTCGTACCAGCGCAGTTCCCTCGTCTGCAGGTCGACGCCGAACGGCAGCAGGATCTTCGCCGGGCCGGCCAGGTCGAAGCGCTCGCCGACCGCGGCCGGGTCGAACAGCCCGGCCGGCTGCCGCATCACCCCGGCGATGCCGCGCTCGAGCTCGTCGAACGGCACGTTGTCGTAGCTGAAGACCACCGGCAGCACGTACCTCCCGCCGACGCGTCGCAGCGCGCGCAGATCCAGGTCCACGAACTCCGTCGACCCGTGCGGCCCCGGCGCGGACGTGAGATCCCCCGAGTGCACGAGCGCGTCCTGGTCGAACCGCAGCCGCGTGTAGTCGCACAGCCCGACGAAACCCCACTCCTCGTCGAACACCGCGACCGACAGATCGAGATCGGCCCGTCGGCCGTCCGGCTCGACCCAGTGCAGGAACAGCCGCAGCAACTCGTCGTGCGGGAGCGGCACCGCGCTCCCCCGCGTCATCCGCAGCAACGTCGACGACGCGCCCCGCTCCGACCCTGGCGCCGCCAGCCGCGTCAGCTCCTCGTCCAGGAACACCCGCCGCAGCCGCGGCAAGACCGTTGCCCGTCGCAACATTTCCCCGACCAGTACCTCGGCCAGCGCCGACGCCGACGCGGCCGGAATCGGGTCTCGCTCGTCCACCCTGGTCCAGATCCGCGTGGTTCCGCCCCGGGGGAAGAACAGTCGCAGGTCGCCGGGCGGCGTACGGACCTGACCGAGCGCCGCCGTCAGCACGACCGGCGACACGTCCGAGACGGCGGTCGCCACCGCGCCCACCAACGCACCGTGCTGATCCAGCGGCAGCGCGCGCGCCAATCGGACCAGCCGCCGGACCAACTCGCCCGGCCGCCGGCGCAACAAATCGAGTGCGTGCGCGGGTCGGGTCTCGAGCGCGGCCTCGACCCGGGACGCGAACGTGCTCGTCGTCAGCCGCCGGCCGTCGATCCGCACGAACGGATGCCCCGCGGCCTCCGCCGCGATCGCCTGGCCGGCGGCACTGCGCAGGTCGAGCTCGCTCCGACGCAGCACGGCGAACGCCAGCGCGGCCCGCGGCGCGCGGGTGGCGAACTCGAAGGGGTGCAGGTTCTCCGCGATCCGCTTCCAGGCCTGCTCGTGCCGGAGCATGTCCTCGAGCAGCGTCTCGGCCGGCAGCCGGTCGAGCCGCGCCAGCACCAGCCGCCGAGTTGCCCGGGGCAACGACTTTTGGCGGACCGGCGGAGTCCGCAGTCCGGGATCCGCGTCCATCAGCGCGTAGAGCAGTCGCAACACGTCGGTCGCCGTACCGGCGCGGTCGATCAGCTGTGGGTGGTCGCCGACGAAGTGCGCGAGGACCAGGGCGCGCGTCTCCCGGACCGGGATGTCGTCGGGCAGCCAGGACGGGTCGGCGCCGGTCAGCAGCACCTTCAGGTCGGCCCGATCCGCGGCCGGCAACGGCGAGCGTCGTACCAGCAGAGCCTCTACCGTGGACCGCACGGCGTCGGCCGGCGCGAGGGTGAGCAGGCGCAGACGATCGGAACGCACGTGCGCGGGCCGCACCTCGTCGAACGACGGCTTCAGGAAAGGGTCGTTCGGATCGATCCGGCGCAGGCACAGAGGACAGGCGCTGAAGTCGGAGCCGTCCCAGCACGTCCGGCAGACCAGGTGTGCACACGGCGAGACGGCGTGCACCGCCGCGGCGTCGCCGCAGAGCACACACGGCTGGTCGGGCTCCTGCAGCAACCGCGCGAAGACCCTGTTGACGTAGAAGGTCTCCGTGTTGCCCGGCACGCTCTCCGGGAAGCCGCGGAACAACGGCACATGCTGCTGGTCGTCAGCGGACTCGGCGTCGAGAAGGTCGAGCATGGCCCGGCCGAAGCCGGCGAGCGCGGGCGCGGACAGGCCCGAGCAATACCTGTACAGCCCGACCGAGAGCAGCAATCCCCGCTGGACCAGGTCGGCCTGCAACGCGGACAGCCCGGACTGGATGGTGAGCGGCCGCCGCAGCCACTGCCAAGCGGACCGTCGCACCGGCGGAGTCAGTGCTGCCGGGTCGACCAGACGCCGGCGGCGCATCAGTACGGCTGCCTGCGCGTGCTGATCCGGCATCGCGTCTCCTCCCCGGCTCGTGGACGAACACGCCAGGGGCGGAGAGCGGACGCGCTACGTGGCCTGGTGAAGGAGAAGGAAGCACGTCCAGGAGCCGCCCCTGGCACCGAGAACGCTACCGGGGGGCACCGACAATTCCGGACGGGACAGGCCCAGACATGAAAGAGCTCCGGTACCAGGGTCGGGGCCGCCCCGCCCAGACCCCGGTACCAGAGATCTCCAGAGTAGAACGTTCACCCAAATCGAGAACCACCGGGTTCACGATGTGGCACTGATGCGCCGCGAACAAACCCTTGAACCAGGCCGGATCCGGCGCAGGGAAACCCTTCCGGTTACAGGCAGGAGGTGTCAGGGCACGGAATGTGGTTAGGGTCTAGGCATGGAGGGTGGGGTGATCGAACGTGCCCGCTGGCGCGACGTGTTCGGGCATGCGGAGTTCAGGGCGCTGTTCCTCGCCGGCGTGCTGTCCGTCGCGGGTGACCAGCTGGCCCGCGTGGCGCTGTCGGTGCTCGTCTTCGACCGCACCAACTCGGCCGGGCTGACCGCCCTCACCTACGCGCTGACCTACGTGCCCGACCTGTTGTTCGGGCCGTTGCTGGCCGGGTTCGCCGATCGCTACCCGCGCCGTACTGTGATGATCGTCACGGACGTCGCCCGCGCCGTTCTCGTTGCGGCGATGGCGATCGAGGCCTTGCCGCTCCTGGTCGTCATCCTGCTTCTGCTCGCGTTGCAGGCGTTCGGGTCGCCGTTCAACGCCGCACGGGCCGCGACGCTGCCCGCCGTACTGCCGGGTGATCACTACGTGCTGGGCAAGGCCGCGAACGACATGGTCGTGCAGTTCAGCCAGGTGCTCGGCTTCGGCACCGGTGGCGTGGTGGTGGTCGCGGTAGGTACGTCGGGCGGCCTGCTGCTCGACTCCGCCACCTTCCTCCTGTCCGCAGCGCTCATAGCCTTCGGCGTACAGCAGCGCCCGGTGCCGGCTCGTGACACCGACAAGCCCCGGGGCAGCTACTTCAAGGACCTCGCCGCCGGCTTCTCACTGGTCGTGCGTACGCCGAAACTGCGCACTCTGGTCATCCTGGCGACGATCGCCGGGTTCTACGTGACCGTGGAGGGCCTGGCGGTCCCGTACGCCCATGAGATCGGCGGCGGACCTGAAGCCGCCGGACTCCTGCTGGCCGCGAGCCCGGCCGGAGCGGTCGCGGGCATGTGGCTGATCACCTTGTGGTCGCCGGACGCGCGGATGCGTCTCCTCGGGCCGCTGGCCGTGCTGGCCTGTGTCCCGCTCATCGTCTGCTTCCTGGCGCCGGGGCTGCTCCCGACCGTCGCACTGTGGACGGTGTCCGGCATGGCGTCGGCGTACCACCTGCCGACCAGCGCCGCCTTCGTCCAGGCCGTCCCGGACTCCCAGCGGGGCCAGGCGTTCGGCGTCGCGAGCACCGCGCTGAAGAGCAGTCAGGGCATCGGCATCCTGCTGGCCGGACTGATCGCCGACCAGTCCTCGCCGTCCGTCGCGGTGGGCGTCATGGGCACCGCGGGAGCCGTCGCGGCCCTGGCGGCGGGCGCCGCGTGGTCACGCGCCCGCCGGGCCGGGACCGGCCCTCCGGAAACGAAGGACCGGTGAGCGTCCGGAGATTCAGGGAATATCTCCGGACGGACTCCGTAAAATGTCGGTTAAGAATTTCGGCAATGTCCGTCAGGTCACCACTCGTTACCGGTGGTGAACGACTCGTTACCAGAACCGCCCGGACGGCGGAACCACTCGTTGCCACTCTGCGTGAACCACTCGTTGCCGCCGTGGAACCACTCGTTCCCACCGTGCAGCCACTCGTTCCCGCCGCCGGTGAACCACTCGTTGCCGCCGTGGAACCACTCGTTGCCGGTGCTGATCTTCGACATGGTGCTGATCCTTCCTTCGCCATCGTCCGATGGATTTATGCGGGGCCCGGGGATGACCTCGCGTGAACGGGCAGTTACTATTACGGAATAACCGCTCAGGTCTATCCGTGTGAGGCCACCATGATTCTGATCGGTCGGAGCAATTGGGTGCTACCCCGCCGCTGGAAGCTCTGGTCGTTGCCGCGTCCTGCGCTGAGCTACGTGCTCGGCGTCGACGCTGTCGCAGTCATCATCACCGCCCTGGCTCTGGCCTCGACGGTCTCCGGCGCCCGAACCGGCGTCAGGCCGACCGAGTGGGTCGCCTTCGCGGTACTGGCGGCCGCCTCGGTGCTTCACCTGGAGTCTGCCCGCGGAATCGAGCGCCGACGCGAGATGGCGGCGAACACTTCGCCGTACACCAACCTGAAGAGCCTCTGGGTCTTCGCCGGCCTGCTGCTGCTCCCGCTGAGCCTGGTGGTCGCCCTGATCGTCGTCTCGTACGGGTACTCCTGGATCCGCGTCTACGGACGGACGATCGCCCACCGCAAGGTGTTCTCGGCCAGCACGTTCATCCTGGCCAGCGCTGCGGCCGCCGGCGTACTACGTGGTGGCGGACTGCTGACCGAGCCGCGCGTGCCGACCGGTCCGTGGACGCTCCTGGTCGTGCTGGGCGCGGCCGCGACCTGGTGGCTGGTGAACTTCGCGCTGGTGATCGGCGCGATCCTGCTGTCCTCCCCCGACGCCACGGCCCGGGGTGCGCTGGGCGACCTCGCCGATCAGTTGGTCGTGGTGGCCGGCCTCGGTCTCGGTGTGGCGGTCGCCGCGCTGCAGGCGTCGTACCCGTGGGTGGTACCGATCCTGATGGTCACGGTGCTCACGCTGCACCGGGACCTGCTGCTGCCGCAGTACCAGCGGGCCGCCGGGACGGACGTGAAGACCGGACTGGCCACGCCGGCGTACTGGGCGAGCGCAGTACCGGCCGAGCTGGCTCGCGCGGAGACGCTGCGAAGCTCGGTCGGGCTGCTGATGCTGGACCTGGACAAGTTCAAGGAGATCAACGACACCTACGGCCACCCGGCCGGGGACCAGGCGTTGCGTGCGGTCGGTGAGAGCGTGCGTGCGGAGGTCCGGCAGGGCGATCTGGTCGCACGGGTCGGTGGAGACGAGCTGGCCGTGCTGCTGCCTGGTGCCTCGGAGGCTGAGGTGCTGGAGGTCGCCGAGCGGATCCGGGACCGGCTCAGCACGTTGAGCGTGTCCGTGGACACGGCCACGGAGTCGACCGCGGTCATCACCGGTGTGCCGGCGTCGTTCGGCGCGGCGGTGTACCCGGATGTCGCGGACACCATGGACCAGTTGGTGCTGGCGGCCGACAACGCCCTGCTCAGCGCGAAGCGGGACGGGCGCAACCGGATCGTCGCGGCCCGCCCGAACCCGCCTGCCGTCACCGAGCACACCGAGCAGCCGGTCGGCGACTAGCCGACCCGGATCAGCGCCTTGCCGAGCAGCGTGCGTTGCTCCAGGGCGGTGTGCGCGTCGGCCACGTGATCGAGGTCGTAGACGCGGTCCACCACCGGCTCGAGGTCCCCGGCGACCGCTCGGGCGATGACGTCGGCGCCCGTGATCGTCGTCGTGGTCGTGTCGGCTCTGAGGTCGTCGATGCTCTGCACAGTGATCCCGCGCCGCCGCGCCTCGTCGGCGTCGTACGCCGCGAAGCCGCCGCTCGGGGCACCGTGGGCGGAGAACCAGCCGCCGTCGCGGACGACGGTGAACGCGGTCGCGCCGAGCTCGCCGCCGGCGCCGTCGAGGACGATGTCGGCGCCTCGACCGTTCGTTGCCTCGAGCACCCGCTTCTCCCAGCCCGGCTCGGAGTAGTCGATCACGACGTCCGCGCGCCCTGTGCCTTGCTGAGGTCGAGTTTCGCCTGCCCACGCGCTACCGCGACGACGTGTGCGCCCGCCCGGTGCGCGAGCTGGACCAGCAGCAGGCCCATGCCGCCCGCGGAGGCGGTGACGAGCACCTCCTTGCCCCGCATCGGCGGAGCGAGGGCCTCCAGCATGAGGGCGGTGAAACCGTCGCCGAACACCGCGATCGCCGTCTCGAGGTTCAGCTCCGGCGGGACCTCGACCAGGGTGGCGACGGCGGCGCGGGCGAGCTCGGCGTGAGCGCCGAAGCCGGTCGCGCGACCGGCCACGGTCTTGCCGACCCAGTCCGGTGACACCTGTTCGCCGACCGCACGGACGGTCCCGGCGAGTGTGCCGCCCGGAACGTACGGCGGTCGCACGGCGAAGTACTCGCCGTGGTGGCCCTTGCGGATCGCCGTCTCGACGAAGATGACGTCGGCGACGGCGACCTCGACCAGGACCTCACCGGCGGCCGGCTCAGGGTCGGGCCAGTCCTGGGTCCTGATCACTTCGGCGGCACCGAACTCCGTCACCACTGCTGCACGCATATCTGCTCCTTCACGGTTCTCGGGAGCTTCGAGACTGCAACCTCAACTTGTGTTGAGGTCAACTCGGGCGTTGTCCACAGGGGCTTGGCGACCGGCGGGAATCTGTCGGCGGTCCGGCGTACTGTGCAGGGCATGTTCGACGCCGTCTTCGTCCCCGCCGACCCGCCGCGCGCGGGCCGGCTGGCGTTGTACGGCGACCTCGCGGCGGCCGGCGAGGTCGCCGACTGGACGGTGGATCTCGTGCTGCCCAAGGGTTCCCAGGTTCGGCGAACGACGGTGCCGGCGCGATCGCTGAGTGTCTCGCAGGTGCTCGACCGGCTGGGCTCGCCAGCGGGCTCCGACAGCTGGGAGGCGTGGCGCGCGGCCGCGCTCGCCGGCTTGTCGCTGATCGCGCGGGGGCGCGTGGTGCCCGATCGCAGCCCGAGCGGGTACGGCGCGTGGCGGGTGGCGCCGCTGGATCCGCTGGATCGCGGCTGGTTGAGGAACCTCGGGGCAGCGATGTCGCCGTACGCCCATGCGCTGCCGATCGAGGGCACGCGACCGGTGCGGCTGGTCGACCCGGAGCAGTTGGTGCGGGCCTTCTGGGACGCGATCGCGGACACGATCGTGCGGACGGAGGCGGCGGCGGTCGCCGTGCGGGCGGGCGCGGCCGCGTTCGCGGCGATCGAGCCGGTCGAGCTGACCGGGCCGACGGCCTGGCTGGACGAGACGGCGCAGAGCGAGGAGGCCGGTGCGCGGTTGGTGCTGCGGATCGAGCCTCCGGAGGACGAGTCTGACTTCAGGGCGGTCCTGCAGTTGCGCAGCGGTGTCGATCCGAGCCTGCTCGTGGACGTCGAGGACGTGTGGAGCGCCCCGGCCGCCGTGCTGTCCGCGCTGGGCGAGCGCGCGGAGACCGACCTGCTGCTGGCCCTGCGGCGTGGGGCCCGGGTGTGGCCGCCGCTGGGTGCCGCGTTGCGGGATGCGGCGCCTGCCGAGGTCGGCGTCGACGACACGGCGCTCGAGGAGCTGGCCGAGGGCAGTTCGGCGCTGGAGGGCGCCGGGATCGAGGTGCTGTGGCCAACCGAGCTGTTCGCAGGTGAGCTGGCTGTGCGCGGGACGGTCGCGACGCCGACGCCCGGAGCGGTGACCGGGCCGGACTTCAATCTGAACGAACTGGTGGCCTTCCGCTGGCGGCCGACGCTCGACGGGCAGGAGCTGACCGAGCAGGAGGTCGCGGCGCTCGCGGAGGCCAAGCGGCCGATGATCCGGATGCGTGGGCGCTGGGTGCGCGTCGACCAGGATCTCGTCCGGAAGTTGCGCCGCGGCGACTCGCGGAAGCTGACCGGCGCGGAGGCGCTCGGTGCGGCACTGACCGGGACCATCGAGGTCGACGGTGAGCTCGTCGCCTTCGACGCGAACGGCTCCCTGGCGTCGATGCTCGCACGGCTGCGATCGGCCGAGGAACCTGCTCCGTTCACCGATCCGCCCGGGCTGCACGCGACGCTGCGCGACTACCAGCGGCGTGGTGTCGCCTGGATGGCGCAGTTGGCCGATCTCGGGTTGGGTGGGTGTCTCGCCGACGATATGGGGCTGGGCAAGACGATCCAGGTGATCGCGTTGCATCTCCGGCTGCTGGGGCGCGGCCCGACACTGGTCGTCTGCCCGTCGACCCTGCTCGGGACGTGGGAGCGGGAGTTCGCCCGCTTCGCCCCGGACGTGCCGACGCGGCGGTATCACGGTGCCGGGCGGAGCCTCGCCGAGCTCACCCCGGACAAGGTCGTCCTGACCACGTACGGCGTGGTGCGGCAGGACCATCGACTGCTCGGCGAGGTGTTCTGGGGTCTCGCGGTCGCGGACGAGGCACAGCACGCGAAGAACCCGTTGTCCCGGACGGCGCGCGCCCTGAGGACGTTGCCTTCGGCAACCAGGATCGCACTGACCGGGACGCCGGTGGAGAACCGGTTGTCCGAGCTGTGGTCGATCCTGGACTGGGCGGCGCCCGGGTTGCTGGGGACGCTGGACCGGTTCCGGCACGACGTCGCCGTACCGGTGGAGCGGTTCCACGACGAGGAGGCGACCGCTCGGCTCGCGCGGGTGACCCGGCCGTTCCTGCTCCGGCGGCGGAAGAGCGACCCCGGGATCGCGCCGGAGCTGCCGCGGAAGACCGAGCACGACGTCGTCGTACCGCTGACCGTGGAGCAGGCCACGCTGTACCAGGCCGTGGCCCGGGAGACGCTCGCGAAGATCGAGGGGGCCGAGGGGATCGCGCGGCGCGGGCTGGTGCTGAGCCTGCTGACGCAGTTGAAGCAGGTGTGCAACCATCCGGCGCAGTTCCTGCACGAGCCGGGTCCCCTGGAGAGACGCTCCGGCAAGCTGGCCGCGCTGGACGAACTGCTCGACGTGATCCTGGCCGAGGGCGAGTCGGTCCTGATCTTCAGCCAGTACGTCGAGATGTGCCGGTTGATCGAGGCGCATCTCGAGGCGCGGCGGATCAGGTCGCTGTTCCTGCACGGCGGGATCGGAGTGCGGAAGCGGGAACAGTTGGTCGCGGAGTTCCAGGGCGGCGAGGCTCAGGTGTTCCTGCTGTCGTTGAAGGCGGGCGGGGTCGGGTTGACACTCACGCGTGCGACCCATGTCGTGCACTACGACCGGTGGTGGAACCCGGCGGTCGAGGACCAGGCGACCGACCGCGCGTACCGCATCGGCCAGGACCGTCCGGTCCAGGTGCATCGACTGGTCACGGAGAACACGCTGGAGGACCGGATCTCCACGGTGATCGCGAGCAAGCGGGATCTGGCCGATGCGGTCGTCGGCTCTGGCGAGGCTTGGCTGAGCGAGCTGTCCGATGCTGACCTGACCGAGCTGGTCGAGCTGTCGGCCACGCCGGCGAAATCTGGTTCGGCGAGTGCTTACAACCCCTCCGCGGTCGGCCGGAGTCCCGTGGCGGGCGGTGAATCCGATGAATGAGCGGGTGCCGTGGCAGGGGTGGCGGCGCAAGGGTGAGGATGCCGGGCTCCCGGCGGCCAAGGGGCCTGGGAGCCGGCGGCCCTTCGGTGCGACGTGGTGGGGGCGGGCGTGGCTGGAGGCGCTGGAGCAGCGTGCCCGGCTGGATCCGAACCGGTTGTCGCGCGGGCGATCGTACGCGCGTCGCGGGAGTGTGCTGGACCTGACGGTTTCACCTGGTGAGGTCGAGGCCTTCGTCCAGGGCAGCCGGGTGACGCCGTACCAGGTGACGGTCCGGATCCGCGCCTTCACGACCGCCGAGTGGGACGCCGTGCTCGACGTGGTCTCCGCCCAGATCGGCCGGGTCGCCGCTCTCCTCGACGGCGAACTGCCCCCCGAGGTCGTCGACGACGTGCACGCCGCCGGCCTCGATCTCCTGCCCGGTGCCGGCGAAGTCCTCACCAACTGCAGCTGCCCAGACTTCGCCGTTCCCTGCAAGCACTCCGCCGCCGTCTGCTACCTGATCGCCGACGCCCTCGACGACGACCCCTTCGCCCTCCTACTCCTCCGCGGCCGCCCCCGCGACGACCTCCTGACCGCCCTACGCTCGCGCCGCTCCACAACCACCGCCCCCACC
>NZ_SMKR01000128.1 GCF_004348725.1 Kribbella turkmenica | reverse complement strand
GCGTCAGATGTGTATCAGAGACAGGTGCCGGGGCGAACTGTGCCGGGTCGTCGGCGAAGCCGGTGTGATCACCGGGGAACCTGGTCGGCTCGACTCCCAGGCCGGCGGCCAGCGCGGTCGACGTCCGGTCGCACAGCTGCCCGGTGGACTTCTCGCCGATACCGACCACGATCCGGACGCCGCCGTCCCGCAAGGCGGTGAGGTCGGGCTGCCAGCCGACCGTCGCCCGGAGTTCGTGCTCGAACCAGAATCGCTCGTCGGCGACCTGCCGCGGATCCCGCTCGCCGCCGAACATCCCCTCGACCACGGCGTCCGGCACGGGGATGTCGGCGATCACGAAGAACTGCTTCCAGGCACCGACCACGTCGCCGGCCAGGTAGTCGGCCATCATCCGCTCCGAGTCGGCGAGCAGCTCGTCGCCGTCCGGGACCAGCCGGTCCAGCGGCGGCTCGTGCGCGATCGCCGTACTGACCAGCTGCGGATGGGCCTGCGCCAGCGCGAGCACACTGACCGCTCCCCCGCTCGATCCGAACGCCGTCGCCGGCCCGGTGTCCAGGTGGTGGATCAGCCGGGCCAGATCGTCCGCCCGCTGCTCCGGCGTCGAGCCCGTGCCGCCGCGCAACGAGCTCCGGTTGACGCCCCGCGGGTCGGTGGTCAGCACGGTGTGGTCGGTCGCCAGCAGCGCGGCCAGCGGCGCGAACGAGTCCGCGTTCATCGGCGCACCGACCAGGACCACCAACGGTCCGGTCCCGCGCACCTCGTAGTACAGCTCCGCGTCCGGCACCGTCAGGGTGGTGCCGGACACCGAGCTCGCAGTCGTGTCGCTGATCATGGTGTCTCCTTCGTCGGGTTCTTGCCGCTACCACGAACGGCGGACCACGAGATGGACACCAGGATCCGGACTCAGCTCTGGTAGAGGTCCGAGTCCGGGTCGAAGTCGGCCTCCTCGACCACCCGGCGGACCTCGACCTCGCTGCCGAGAGCCTCGGCGAGGCGGGCGGCCCACTCGACGGCCTCGTCACGGTTGCGGACCTCGACGACGATCACGCCGCCGATCAGCTCCTTGGTCTCGGCGAACGGGCCGTCGGTGACGGTCCGCCGGCCACCCTCCACCTTCACCCGGGTGCCGAGCGCGCTCCGGTGCACCCCCTCGGCGAACAGCAGGACTCCGGCCTTCGACATCGCCTCGACGGCCTGGCCGACCGCGGTGGCCACCTCCTCGGAGGGAAGGATGCCGGCCTCGCTGTCGGCGTCCGCCTTGTTGATGATCATGTAGCGCATCGCGTGGTTCTCCTCGTCGTGTCGGTCGATCACTTACTCTCACGTCGAGCGGCCGGATACCAGATCGACACTCCCCACCGGCCGGAATCCACCCGTTGACCTCAACCGCAGTTGAGGTCGGAGACTGCCGGTCATGACAGGTTTGAGCACGGAGGACGAGCAGGCGGTTCGCGAGCTGGTGCGGCGCGCGGACGACGCACAGAGCGACGTGGACCTGCTTCCTGAGCTGCACACGGCCGAGATGGTGATCGTGAACATCGCGGGACGCCGCCTGTTCGGGCGGGCGGCGTTCACCCAGGCGATGGCGGCAGCGCTCGGGTCGGGCCTGAAGGACGTCCGGACGAGTGTCGAGATCGTCGACGTCCGGGCGCTGACCGACGACGTCGTGGTGGTGAGCTGCGTGAAAACCGTGTACGACGAGCGGCCGGACACCGAACCGGACGCGCTACCGGCGACCGGAGCACTCACCTACGTGGTCCGCAGGACCTCCGCTGGCTGGCGACTCGCGCTGGCCCAGACGACCCCGATCCGATAGGCGATCAGTTCGGCTTGTCGCCGTCGGGGTGGTAGGCGCAGGCGTCCTCGAGGTTCTGGGTCGGGCCGGGAGCCGCCGCGGTGATGGGCTTGCGGGCGGGCCTTGCCGACTTCCGCGTCTCCGGGGTGGTGGTCGGTGCAGTGGTCGCCGGTGGCGCGGGCTGCTCCAGAGCCGCCTCGACGGTGTCGCGGAGGGCGTCGTAGTCCGGGTGCAGGTATTTCAGCCGCAGCTTGGCGACGTCCAGGGTGACGTTGGAGACGGTGCCCGACTTCACCCGGAAGGCCAGTTCGACCAGGGCGGGCAGGAGTTCCTGCGGGATGTCGGTGCGGAGCAACTGCTGACCGGCCCGGGCGATCGCCTTGTACTTGGCCGCCAGAGTCCGCGGGTCGGCCGCGTCGACGATGCCCTTGATCGCGCAGCGCTGACGGATCTGCCGCTGGTCGTCGTCGGCGCCGTACCGGCCGCGGGCGAACCAGAGCGCGCGCCGGCCGTCGAGATGCTGGTTCGGGCCCGGTTCGATCCACTTGTCCGGCGGGATGTGCGCACTGCTGACGCCCCCCATCGCCACCCGTTCGTTGACGTTGACGGTGATCCCGCCGAGCGCGTCGACGAGGTCCGCGAAGCCCTTCAGGTTGACCTGCAGGTAGTAGTCGAGCTTGAGCCCGACCGCCTCACCGACGGACTGCTTGAGCACGTCGGCGCCCTCGTTGTCGGACGGGCCGAGGATGCCGGGGTGCGCGGCCGGGATGTTCTGGTACATCGCGGCCAGCATCCACTCCAGCCGGCCCTCCAGGCTGAGCCCCTCCTTGCCGTAGCCGTCGGGGTAGATCCGGTGCAGCGGCGAGTCCTTCGGGAACGGCATGAAGGTGAGCTGCCGCGGCATCGAGACCAGTGCCGTGTCGCCGGTCCTGGTGTCGATGCTGGCGACGATCACGGTGTCGGTCCGGACGCCCGGCCGGTTCGGGCCGTCGTCGCCGCCGAGCAGCAGCAGGTTGAGCCGCGGCTTGTCCTCCCACGGGTCCTTGGTGTCGATCTCCGTCGGCCGGGTCGCGCTCTTGCCCTCGTCCTGCGCGACGAACACGTCCTGGACCAGGTCGCGCTGGGCGAGCACGCTCTGGACGCCGACCGCCGCCGGGGCCGCGATCGCGAAGCACAGCACACCGACCAGCAGCGCCCCGACCGCCCGCCCACCGGTCCCGCCTGTTGCCGGACGCAACGAACGGTGCGAGGCGACGACGACCACGATCCAGAGGAACGCGAGTGTCCCGATCGCCACCGACGTCATCAGCAGCCGGCTCGGGACCACGGCCGCCGCGAGCACCTCCGCGCGCCGGGTCAGACCGACGTACACGCCGAGCCCGATCAGGGCGAGGGTGAGGGTCAGCACCACGGCGCCGATCCGGCGCCGTCCGCCGGCAATCAGGCCGAGGCCCGGGAGGAGGGCGCCGAGAAGGGTCAGCCCGAGCAGGCTGGGGACGGACCGCGGCCGTCGCCCGGCCGGATCGGAGTCCGGCAACCCGGAGCTGCCTTTGGCGTCTTCCGCCCGCGAGCGTGTCCCCATGGCTCCCCTGTCGCCGTCCCCAGAACCAGTGTGCGTCAAGTACCCGCACCTGCACCTCTTCAGACGTGTTACGGGGCGGAACGGTTGTCAAACGGGCAGATGACTTCCTGCAAGCCCGGTGGTCTCGACGACCGTCCGGACCACCACGGCGATACGGTCCGGCGGGCTCCACCTGCCGGTGTCCGCCTTCGGCATCGCCGCCCGGTTCGCCGGGGTATCGATCGTGCCGGGAACGATGGTGTTCACCCGAATGCCGTCGGCCGAGTACTCCGCGTGCAGAGCGGCCGCGAACGCGAGCACTCCGGCCTTCCCGGTGACGTAGCCGGCCGCGCCGGAGAACGGCCGGAGCGCGGCACCGCTCGACGTACAGACGATCGCGCCGCCACCGGCCGCGATCAGGTGCGGGAGCACCGCCTGCGTCATCAGGTACGTCGGTCGCAGGTTGAGCCGGAGCAGTTTCTCGAAGTCCTCGACCGGCGTCTCGTGCACCCGGGAGCCGGCCGCGAACCCGCCGACCAGGTTGACCAGTGCGGTCAGTGGGGCGTCCTCGTCCGCGGCGGCGAGCGCGACGACGTCCGCCGTACCGGCCGGGTCGTACGGATCGGCGACGATGGGGTTGAGCGCCGGATCCGTGCCGAGCCGGGCCAGTGACTCCTCGGTCCGGCCTGGGACGACGACCCGCCAGCCGGCCCGTAGGAACTCCGCCGTCACCGCGGTCCCGAGCGCACCGGTGCCTCCGGCAACAACCACCGTGTTCGTCATGACCTCAGCCTAATCGGGGTCGCGCCGGCGGGGCCGAGACGTTAGCGTCGGCGACTGTGCGGATACTGATGCTGGGTGGGAACGGGTTCGTCGGGCGCGCGGTGATCGCGGACGCGCTCCGGCACGGTGCCGAGGTGGCGTCCTTCAGTCGCGGCCGGAGCGGTACGGACCTCCCGCCGGAGATCACGCAGCTGATCGGTGACCGCGACACCGGCGACTACGCCGCGCTGCGGACCGGCGAATGGGACGCGGTCGTCGACCTCAGCGGCTACCAGAGCAAGCACGTGGACGAGGCGATGGATGTCCTGGGCGACCGGGTCGGGCGGTACGTGTTCATCTCGAGCCATGCGGTGTACGTCCGCGACCTGCCGCCCGGCACCGACGAGAACGCACCGCGTCGCGAGCCGCTGCGCGCGGCCGACGTCCTCACGAACGAGACGTACGGGCCCTGCAAGGTCGCCTGCGAGGACGACGTCCTGCAGCGGTACGGCGACCGCGCGACGATCGTCCGTCCGGGCCGGGTGACCGGTCCCGGCGACACGGCGAGCACCGTCCCCTACTGGGTACGACGTGGTGCCCGCGGCGGCCGGGTCGCGTTGCCGACGAAGCCCAAGCAGCCGTTGCAGCTGACGGACAGCCGCGACCTCGGGCGACTGGTGGTCCAACTCGTCACCGACGATCGGTCCGGCGCGTTCAACGCGGTCGGCCCGTTCTCGACGATCGCCGAGCTGATCGAGACCTCGGCCGACCTGGCGGGCACAACGGTCGAGCTGGTTCAGGTGCCGCCCGACGCCGTACCACCGCTGTTCCCGTTGATGGAGCCGGAGGCCGAGTGGGGCGAACGGCGACGCGACCCGGCGAAGGCGCGCGCGGCCGGGATGCCGGTCACTCCCCTGCGGCGGACGATCGCCGACCTGATGGCCTGGGACCGTGACCGCGGCGAGCCGCCGCTCAGCGTCGGGCTGTCGCCGGAGGACGAGCGGAGGCTACTCGGGAAGGGCTAGCGTCCGGCCGGCGTCGCGGGCGGCGTCGATGCTGCGGGTGAGGGTGTCGCGCAGGGCGGAGGCCTCGTCGGCGAACCCCTGGACGACCGCGGTGTCGCCGGCCGGCTCACTGCGGGCCAGCAGCTCGATGTAGCGGTCGCCGTCCTCGAGCGCGGCCTCGGCCCGGAGGGCGGCGTCGGCCGAACGGACCCGGTCGGCGTACCGGTCGAGCAGGTCGACCTTGCGCTGCATCGCGTCCACCGAGAGGACCAGTGCCCGGCGTTGCGGTCCGAGCACGGCCTCCAGCTCGGCGGTCGCCATCCCGCGGGCGACCTCACGCTGCCGGGTCCGCAGGATGGTCTGCTCGCGCAGCACCTGCGCGATGTCCCACAGCTGCTCGGGCAGGACCAGGTCGTTCTGGACGTCGTCGAGCAGCCCGCGCCGGGTGACTGTTGCCTCAAGCACCGTTTTCACCGCGCGCTGCGCCCGGCCCAGCAGCCGGCCGGCGTCCTCGTCGAAGTCGGCCGGCAGCAAGTACTTGCCGTGCTCCAGCCGGACCGCCTTGTGACCGCGGTCCTCGATCCCGGTCTTCACCACGACACCGACGGTGGCGACGGCCGCGATCCCGGCCAGGACCACCGCGGACCAGGCGGCCACCTCGGCCGGCAGGGTCGCGGCCATGACGATCAGGGCCAGGATCCATCCGCCGACGCAGACCGCCAGCCAGACCAGCAGCTGGCCGAGGGTGTTGCCCGGCGCGATCGACCAGGGCGTCTCCCGTTTCGGTTTCGGCTGCCCGGCGGGCACGAACAACTCCGGCCTGGTGCCGTACAAGCGCCGTACCCGGGCCGGAACGTCGGGTGCGAACACCGGCTCCATCGGCACCTCCAGGGCGGTCGACACTGTCCGCACTCAGCGTAGCCGGGAGGGTTGCACTTCGAGACCGTCGAGGACCAGTTCGAGACCGAACCCGAACAGTCGGTCCAGGTCGTCGCCGACGTCGAAACCGGGCTGGAACACCGCCCGGAAAACCCGGCCTACTGGCGCAACCGGCCGCCGCCGTGCGGGACCGGATCGAGCCGAAGGGCTACTCAGTCGAGCGGGGAGACCCAGTCGGGGTTGCGGCCGAGGAGGCCGAGTAGCTGGTCGAAGTCGGAGGCGTCGCCGGGAACCTTGACGCTGCGCTCGAACGCGGCCCCGGGGCCCCGGACCGCGTCGGTGTCCGGGATCCGGCGGGCCAGCGCGAACGCCTGCTCGACCAGGTCCGGCGGCGGGTCGTAGGGGACGTCGATGGCCCGGGCCAGGTCCCAGGCGTGGATCACGCAGTCGAGCTGGTGGAAGGTCAGCGCGATCCGGCGCGGGAACGAGCCGTACTCGCGGACCTCCATCAGCCGGTCCAGCGCGCCACCGTCGGCGAACGCGTCCGCGACCCGCGCGTTGGACCGCCGGTACGCGCCGGAGGGGTGGTCCCCGAGCCGGCCGCCGTTCCAGGCCTGCACCGGGGCGGACCCGTTCAGCGCCGCGGCGGCGAAGCCCTCGTTCTCGCTGACGATGTGGCGGAGCAGACCGCGGACGGTCCAGTCCGGGCAGGGGGTCGGGAACCACAGATGCTCGGGCCGCACCTGCATGACGACCTCTCCGAGCACCGCCCCGGCCCTACGATCCAGATCCCGGATGTCCATCCGTGCTCCTCCCGTCGGCTGCCCCAGCCGAGCATAGGCCCGCGGCAGCTGTTTGGGCAGACGACTCCACCGAGCACACGGACAACGCGCACGGCCCGTGAGATGATACGGCGATGGGCTTCCAGATCGCCGGTCTGCCGGATGCCGACCGTGTTCTCGACGAGTACCCGTTCGCCGTCGTCCTCGGAATGATGCTCGACCAGCAGTACGGCATGGAGCACGCCTTCCGCGGCGGCTGGAAGGTGCTCAGCCGGTTCGGCACCCTCGACCCGGCGGCGATCGCGGCCGCGGAGCCGGAGGCGTTCAAGGAGCTCTGCTCCCAGCCCCCGGCGATCCACCGGTTCCCCGGCTCGATGGCCGCCCGCCTGCAGGAGCTGGCCGCGCTGGTCGAGTCCAGGTACGACGGCGACGTCACCCGGCTGTGGACCGAGGCGACCACCGGCAAGGAACTGCTCAAGCGCGTGCAGGAACTGCCCGGCTTCGGCAAGCAGAAGGCCCAGATCTTCGTGGCCCTGCTGGCCAAGCAGCTCGGCGTCCGGCCGGAGGGCTGGGAGGCGGTCGCGGGCGACTACGCGCTCGACGGCTACCGGTCCGTCGCCGACGTCGTGGACGCCGACTCGCTGACGAAGGTCCGCGAGTTCAAGCAGGCCAAGAAGGCCGCCGCGAAGGCGTCCGCCGGCTGATCAGCGGTTCGGGACCCGGGTCCGCCAGAGCAGGTAGACGAAGTACGGCGCACCGATCAGCGCGGTGAGCAGGCCCGCGGGGATCTGCGCCGGCGCCAGCAGCGTGCGGCCGAGGCTGTCCGCGACGCTGACCAGGATCGCGCCGAGCAGAGCGGCGACCGGCAGGATCCGGGTGTGCCGACCGCCGACCAGCGCCCGGGCAGCGTGCGGAGCGACCAGCCCGACGAACCCGACCACGCCGATCGCGGACACCGCCGCGGCCGTCAGCAGCGCGGCGCACAGCAGCGCCAGCAGCCGGGTGCGCTCCAGTCGTACGCCGAGGATCCGGGGCACGTCGTCGTCCAGCGCGAGCAGGTCGAGCTCGCGCCGGGCGTGCACGATGACCGGGGTGAGGACGAGCAGCGCGATCGCGACCGGAAGAACCTGCGGCAACGTCCGTCCGTACGTGCTGCCGGACAGCCACGTCATCGCCATGCTGACGTTCCAGGGGTCGGTGGCGACGATCAGCAGCGTGATGATCGCGGACGCGGCGGACGAGACACCGACCCCGATCAGCACCAACCGGTCAGTGCTCAATTCCTTGCCCGCCCCACCGCCCCGGTCGCTCAGCCCACCTCTCCACGACACCAGGTAGACCAGCGCGAACGTCGCCAGCGCGGCCGCCGCGGCGACGCCGGACAGCAACCAGATGCTTGCCGCCGGCAACAGGACGAGCGTGATCACCGCGCCCACACCGGCACCACCGGTGATGCCGAGGATCCCCGGCTCGGCCAACGGGTTCCGGCAGACCGCCTGGACCGTCGTACCGGCGATCGCGAGGGCCGCGCCGCACAGGACCGCGGACAGCACCCGCGGGAGCCGCTGGTCGAGCACGTAGGTGATCGCCCGCCCGGATCGTCCGTTGATCCAGTTGACGACGTCCCCGGTCAGCAGGAACGCGTCACCGGTCAGCATCGCCAGCAGACCGGCGACGACCAGCATCGCGACGAGCACCACGGTGACGATCAGGAACGTTCGCCGGCTGCGCAGACCCGAACCGGCACCAACCGGCGTTCGGCTCGGCCCGGAGTCCCGGTACCGCCGCGCAAGCCACACCAGCACGACCGCACCGACCATCATGGTCATCACGCCGGTGGGGATCTCCACCCCGGCCTGACCACCGAGCAGCGCCCGCAGTACGACGTCCGCACAGAGAACGACCAGGACGCCGGCCAGTCCACTCAACGGAAGCAGTACACGGTGCCGCAACAGTCCGGGAACGAGAGGAGCGATCAACCGCACCAGGACCGGTGCGACCAGACCGACGAAACCCACCGGACCGGCCACCGTGACCGCGGCGGCCGACAGCAGCACGGTCACCAGGGTGATCAGGACGCGCACGCGCCGTACGTGCACTCCCAGCACCGACGCGGTGTCGTCGCCGAGGGCGAGGATGTCGAGCTTGGGCGCGAGCAACAGCGCGCCGATGATGCCGACAGCAACGCTCGGCGTCATCTGCGTGACCGCGTTCAGGTCGGTCTGGACCAGCGTGCCCGCTCCCCAGGCGAACGTCCCGACCGTCTCCTCGCGGTAGAGGAGCAGCAGCAGCGTGGTCACGCCGGCCAGCGCCATCGCGACGGCCGAACCGGCCAGGATCAGCCGGGTCGGCCCGGACGACCCGCCGGACGACAGCGTGAGCACCAGCGCGGCCGCTGCCAGCCCGCCGAGGAAGGCGACTCCCCCGGCGGGCAGCACCGGCAGCGAAACCCCGAACGCGGCCACGACCACGACCGCGAGATACGCCCCGGCGTTGACCCCCAACGTGTCCGGCGAGGCGAGCGGGTTCCGTGCCAGCGACTGCAGCCCGGCGCCCGCGAACCCGAGCGCCACCCCGACCAGTACGCCGGCCAGCAACCGCGGCAGCCGGGACGCGATCAGCACGTTCGCCGAGTTGTCCGTGCCCTGGCCGACGAGCAACCGGAGCAGGTCGCCGGCGTTCACCGACGACGTGCCCTGGGTGAGGTGAACAGCAGCCAGCAGGACGACGGCCACGGTGGCGACGGCGAACACGGTCGCCACCCGGAGCCGCCGTACCGGCTGCAGGGCCCCGGGGACCTGGACGTCAGGTCCCGGGGCGGTCACCTGGGTCAAGAGGTGACTGCCTGGACGGCCGCGTCGATGAACTGCTCGGTGGACCGCGGACCACCGAACATCCAGATGCCGTCCGGCAGCCGGTGCACGTCGTCGGCCTTCACGAACGGCAGGTTCTTCCAGATCGCGTTCTTGGCCAGGTCGCCGCCGAACACGTCCCCGCCGTCGGCGTCGTTGGCGATGTAGAGGAAGTTGCCGTTCGGCACCTTGGTCAGGCCCTCGAGGTCGGTCTGGGCCAGGCCGTAGTCCTTGTCACCGGCGCCCGTCCAGCCGTTCTTCAGGCCCATCTCGGTCATCACCGCGCCGAGCAGCGAACCGTTGGTGAACATCCGGATCGAGATCGTGCTGCCCTGCTTCCAGCCGTCGGCCATGGTGAAGCCCTCGCCCGCCTTGCCCGCGTCGGCGACCTTCTGCTTGGCCCCGGCCAGCTTCTTGTCGAAGTCGGCGTTGATCTGCTTGGCCTGGTCGGCCTTGCCGATCGCGCTGCCGATCAGCGCCAGGTTGGTCTTCATCTGCGGGATGGCGTTGGCCGCGTCCGCGCCGCGGATCACCAGCACCGGCGCGACCTTCTCGAACTGGGCGATCGAGTTCGGCGACTCGTCGGTGGTGGTGATGATCAGCTCGGGGCTGAGCGCGGCGATCGCGTCGACGCTGGACTCGCCCCGGGTGCCGACGTCCTTCGCCGAGGCGTCCAGCTTGGCCGCGGTCACCCAGTTCGTGTAGCCCTTGACGTCGGCGACACCGACCGGCATGACCCCGAGGGTGATCAGGTTCTCGATCGCACCCCACTCCAGGCCGACGACCTTGGTGGCCGGTGCCTGCAGGTCGATCTTCTTGCCGCGCGCGTCGGTGACCGAGACCGGCTGGGCGGTGGTCTGCGCACCGGCGTCGGTGGTGGCGGGCTCGCTCGTCCCACAGGCCGTCAGTACGAACGCGGCGGCGGCGAGCAGGGCGGTGATTCTCTTCATCAGTCGACCTTTAGGTAGTGGTGACGCGGCTGGTGCGTCTGTGATGGCTCCCGCCGTAGCGAGCCGAGTGCCGCGCAGTAGGCGGGGGCCATCACACACGCCCTACTAGGTGTTTGCCGATGGGGCGGGTGCTGACCAGGCCGGTAGCCGGGTCGGTGCCGACCTCGATCCGGATGCCGTAGGTCTCGGTCAGCGCCGACGACTCGAGCACCTCCTCCGGCGTACCGGTCGCACGAACCCGCCCCCGATCGAGCAGTGCGATCCGGTCCGCGACGGCGGCGGCCTGGTTCAGGTCGTGCAGTACGACGCCGACGGCCACCCCGTGCAGGTCGGCGAGCTCGCGCATCAGGTCGAGGATCTCGACCTGATAGCGCAGGTCCAGGAACGTGGTCGGTTCGTCGAGCAGCAGGACACCGGTGTCCTGCGCCAGACAGGTCGCGAGCCAGACACGCTGCAACTCGCCGCCGGACAGTTCGTCGACCGCACGGTCGGCCATCGCGGTGACACCGGTGACGGACATCGCGTGGTCGATCGCCCGCGGGCCGCCAGGGTCGCCGGTCCGCCAGCGCCCACGGTGCGGGTGCCGGCCATAGCCGACGACGTCGCGCACGCTCACACCGTTGGGAGTCGGCCGCGACTGCGACAGCAGGGTGACCTTGCGAGCGAAGTCCTTCGCCGACAGGTCGAGCGCGCTCTCACCGCCCGGGAAGGTGATCCGGCCGCCGTCGGGATGGTGCAGCCGGGCCAGCGCGCGCAGCAGCGTCGACTTCCCGCTGCCGTTCGGGCCGACCAGGGCGGTGACGCTGGCTGCCTCGATCCCCAACGAGGCGCCGTCGACCACGAGTGTGCCGTGATACCCGAGGCGCAGGTCGTCGCCTGCCAGCCCCACCAAATTCCCGCATGGAGCAGAGGATAGCCTTACCTAATTATGCGTGTCAGCTTCGCGTTCTGTCCGTGGACCTGCTCAGAGAGTGAGCGCCAGCCGGGTGGCCTGGTCGATGGCGCGCTTGGCGTCGAGCTCGGCGGCGACGTCGGCCCCGCCGACCAGATGCACCGGGCGCCCGGTCTCCCGGAGCGCCCCGGCGAGGTCGCGGACCGGCTCCTGGCCGGCGCAGACGACGATGGTCTCGACGTCCAGAACCCGAGCGTTCGCACGCTTCGGGCCGAAGGTCAGGTGCAGCCCGCGGTCGTCGATGCGTTCGTAGTTGACGCCGCGAAGCTGCTCGACGCGCTTGTTCCTCAGGGCGGCCCGATGCACCCAGCCGGTGGTCTTCCCGAGGCCGGCCCCGATCTTCCCCGGCTTGCGCTGCAGCAGGTAGACCAGCCGCGGTGACGGCTCCGGGCGAGGCTCGGTGAGGGCCCCGGGTGCGACTGTCGGATCCGTCACACCCCACTCCGCCTTCCACGCCGCCAGATCCAGTGCGGGCGAGGACACGGTGGTCAGGAACTCACTGACGTCCACGCCGATCCCGCCCGCGCCGATCACGGCCACGGTGCGGCCGACCGGCTTCCGGTCGCGGACGACGTCGACGTACGAGAGCACCTTCGGGTGATCGATGCCGGGAATGGCCGGGACCCGCGGGACCACCCCGGTGGCGAGCACGATCTCGTCGAAGCCGGCCAGGTCCTCGGCGGTCGCGCGGCGGCCGAGGTGCAGTTCGACGCCCGTCAGCTCGAGCCGGCGCCGGTAGTACCGGATGGTCTCGGCGAACTCCTCCTTGCCCGGGATCCGCCGCGCGATCCCGAACTGGCCGCCGATCTCGTCCGCGGCCTCGAACAACTCGACCGCGTGTCCACGCTCGGCCGCCGTCACCGCCGCGGCCAGCCCGGCCGGCCCGGCCCCGACGACCGCGATCTTCTTGGTACGCCGGGTGGGCAGCAACCGCAGTTCGGTCTCGCGGACCGCCCTCGGGTTGACCATGCAGCTCGCCTTGCGCTTGGCGAACACGTGATCCAGGCAGGCCTGGTTGCACGCGATGCAGACGTTGATCTCGTCGGCCCGGCCGGTAGTTGCCTTGAGCACCCAGTCCGGGTCGGCCAGGAACGGCCGGGCCATGCTGACCAGGTCGGCGTCGCCGCGGGCGAGCACCTCCTCCGCGACCTGCGGCAGGTTGATCCGGTTGGAGGTGACCACCGGGATGCTCACGTGCGGCCGGAAGGCGGCGGTGACGGAGGTGAACGCCGCCCGCGGAACCGAGGTGACGATGGTCGGCACCCGGGCCTCGTGCCAGCCGATCCCGGTGTTGATGATCGACGCCCCGGCCGCCTCGACCTCCTCGCCCAGCGCCACCACCTCGTCCCAGCTCTGGCCGCCCTCGACCAGATCGGCCATCGACAGCCGGTAGATGATCAGGAAGTCGTCGCCGACGCGCTCGCGGGTCCGCCGGACGATCTCGACCGCGAGCCGGCGCCGGTTCTCCGGGCTGCCGCCCCAGCGGTCGGTCCGGTGGTTCGTGCGCGCGGACAGGAACTGGTTGATGAAGTAGCCCTCGGACCCCATGATCTCGACGCCGTCGTACCCGGCGTCGCGGGCGAGGGCCGCGCAGTCGACGTACGCCGTGATCTGCCGGCGGACGCCGCGGTCGGTCAGGGCCCGCGGCCTGAACGGGTTGATCGGCGCCTTGATCGCCGACGCGGAGACGCTGAACGGGTGGTAGGAGTAGCGCCCGGCGTGCAGGATCTGCAACGCGATCCGGCCGCCCTCGGCGTGCACCGCTTCGGTGACCATCCGGTGCCTGCGCGCCTGCCGGCGACTGGTCAGCACGGACCCGAAGGGAGTCAGCCAACCGGTGCGGTTCGGCGCGTAGCCGCCGGTCACCATCAGGCCCACGCCGCCGCGGGCCCGCTCGGCGAAGTACTCGGCCAGTTTCGGCAGGTCCTTCGCGCGGTCCTCCAGGCCGGTGTGCATCGAGCCCATGATCACCCGGTTCGGCAGCACGACGTGACCGAGGTCGAGCGGTTCGAGCAGGTGCGGATACGAACTCATCCACGTCCTCGCTTCGCTCCGGGCAGTCATGACAGGTCCTTCCGCAGGGCGTCGATCACTTCGTCGCACCAGTCCACGAACGACTCCTCGGCGCGGATGCCACCGCGCAGGACGAGGTGCTGGTGGAGATCCCGGCCGTGCAAAGTGGCCGGTTCGGGGAAGTCGCGCCGCTGGATACCGCGGTACACCGCCAGCCGGCCGGCGTGCTCGGCCCGGTGCCGCTCGACCTCCGTGAGGACGACACCCGGATCGCCGAGCGACGCGCCCCGCAGCTTCACCCCGAGCCCGTCCCGCAGTACGGCGGGATCCTCCGGCTCGGCCAGCCAGCGGGCGAGCTCCGCCTTGCCGGCCGCGGATACCCGGTACACCTTCTTGTCGGGCCGCCCGTCCTGGGCGATCTCGGTGTGCCGGACCCAGCCGGCGTCGTGCATCCGTCGCAGCACCCGGTAGATCTGCTGGTGGGTGGCCGGCCAGAAGTAGCCGATCGAGCGGTCGAACCGCCGGGCCAGCTCGTACCCGGACCCGGCCCGCTCGGTCAGCGAGACCAGAATCGCGTGCTCCAGCGCCATACCGGCACGCTACCTATGCAACGCGTTGCAGTGCACCTGTTTGCAGGCCATGTCACACCCGAGGAGGCCGGAATCACAGCGCGGCAGATGGTGTTGGTTTGGGAGAATGGTTGCAGACGCCATCTGTACGGATCGAGGAACCATGGACCAGCAGGCCCACCCGACCAGGACGACGTTGCCCGGGATCGGCACCCGGTTCGACCTGACCACCGAAGGCGGCAAGCACGTCTCCGTGGTGGTGCACAACGACGGCCGGCGGTTCCTGGGGTTCCACGATCCCGATGACGACGACAACTGCAGGGACTCGGTCCCACTGGACCCCGGTGAGGCGGCCGCCCTCGCGCAGTTGCTCGTCCCGGCGCCGATCGACCCGGTCCGCGGCGCGATGGAGATCGACCTGGTCACCGAGCACGTCCCGCTCACGGCCAAATCGCCGTACTCGGGTCGCACGCTGGGTGACACCCAGGTTCGCACCCGCACCGGCGCGTCCATCGTCGCGGTCCTGCGCCGCACCGGCGCGACCCCGTCGCCGACGCCGGCCTTCCGGTTCGCGACCGGGGACACCCTGGTGGTCGTCGGCACCCGCGAGGGTGTGGACGCGGTGTACGACCTGATCGCGGGAGGCAGAGTCTCCGTCCCTGGATCCGGGCAGCCGCCAGCAGGTGCTCGGCGGAGTGCAGCGCAAGGCGGAGGCCAGAAGCCGGAGTGGGATTCTCCGTCCCCTGACCTCCGACGCGGCGATGTGCCCGCCGAGCGCCGCGCGGCGCGCCCGGATCCAGGGGCGGAGGCTTAGGTGCACGAGAACATCACCGCCCTGCTGATCGAGTTGGGCGCGGTCATCCTTGCCCTCGGCATCCTCGGCCGGATCGCCTCCCGGTTCGGGTTCTCGCCGATCCCGCTCTACCTGCTCGCCGGACTGGGCTTCGGCCACGGCGGGCTGCTGCCGCTCGCGGCCAGTGAGGAGTTCGTCGCCACCGGCGCCGAGATCGGCGTGATCCTGCTGCTGTTGATGCTCGGCCTGGAGTACACCGCGTCCGACCTGGTCGGCACGCTGAAGACGCAGTACCTGTCCGGGGTCGTGGACTTCCTGCTGAACGCCCTGCCCGGCGCGGCCGTCGCGCTGCTGCTCGGCTGGGGCCCGGTCGCCGCGGTCGCACTGGCCGGTGTCACCTGGATCTCGTCGTCGGGCGTGATCGCCAAAGTGCTCGGTGACCTCGGCCGGCTCGGCAACCGGGAGACCCCGGTCGTGCTGGGCGTCCTGGTCCTCGAGGACCTGTCGATGGCGGTCTACCTGCCGATCCTGACCACGCTGATCGCCGGCGTCGGGCTCGCGGGCGGCAGCATCGCGTTGCTGATCGCGCTCGGCACCGTGAGTATCGTCTTGTTCCTCGCCCTGCGCTACGGCCGGGTGATCAGCCGGGCGGTGTCGTCCGACAACCCGGAGATGCTACTGCTGGTCGTCCTCGGGCTGACGCTGCTGGTCGCCGGGATCGCGCAGCAGTTGCAGGTGTCGGCCGCGGTCGGCGCGTTCCTGGTGGGGATCGCGTTGTCGGGCGAGGTCGCGCACGGTGCGCGGAACCTGCTCAGCCCGCTGCGGGACCTGTTCGCCGCGGTGTTCTTCGTCTTCTTCGGCCTGAGCACGGATCCACGGGACATCCCGCCGGTGCTCGCGATCGCTCTCGGGCTCGCGTTGCTGACCGCGGCGACGAAGGTCGCGACCGGCTGGTACGCCGCCCGCCGGGCCGGCGTCGGCACGGCCGGTCGCTGGCGGGCCGGCGGCACGCTGGTCGCCCGGGGCGAGTTCTCGATCGTCATCGCCGGCCTCGCCGTCGGGGTGGAACCACGGCTCGGCCCGCTGGCGACGGCGTACGTGCTGATCCTGGTCATCCTCGGCCCGATCTCCGCCCGCTACACCGAGCCCCTCGCCCGCCGGCTCACCGAACGCACGCAGACCACCGCCGGCGGCCCACCCGCCGCCGAGCGCCTGGACGACCCGGCGAACGCCCCGGGCTGACGCGCCACATCCGGTCCCTGCGGCCAACGCCCCACCGGCCGGCCGGCTGACCGCCTGCCTCCTGCGCGCCCGCCCGCTAGCGGGGCCTGCACCACCTACCGGGGGGCTTAGACAGGAAATATCCTGTGCAACCCCGCCACGGGGTGATCAAGCCCCCGGGTTGCTACTGGTTGGCGCGGCGGTTGGCGGCGGCTTCGGTGACGGTGTGCTGGATCCGGCGCGCGCGGGTCTCCGGCCGTTTCGCGAGGGTGATCCACTCGAGGATCGCCCGGCGCGCGGAGGGCGGGAAGGCCTGGAAGTTCTTGCCTGCCGGGGGATTCCCGGCCAGGGCCGACGCCAGGTCCGCCGGGACGATCAGGTTCTGCGCGTCGGCGAGCAGGTCCCAGGTGCCCGTACTCCGGGCCAGGTCGACGAGTTCCTGGCCCGCCGGGTCCATCAGCCCGGCCGCGGTCAAGTGCTCGATCCGGTCGCGGTTCACCTTGCTCCAGGTGCTGCGCGGGTTCCGCGGCGTGAAGCACTGGTACGTCGACGTGTCGTCCCGCTTCACGGTCTTGCTGTCGATCCAGCCGAAGCAGAGCGCATGCTCGACGGCCTCGGTCAGATTCGGGCCGGCCGGATCGCGACGGACGATCAGCCAGATCGACCGCTCCGTCCGCCCGTTCGCCGCCAGCCACGCCCGCCACTGTTCTACGGTCAGGTCCAGCGCGACTTCATCGGTGACTGTGCTCATACGACCAGCATGCGCCCATTAAGTGCTCATCGAATGAGCACTTAACTCAGAAGAGTGCGTCGCCCCGCTCGTGGTCCAGCAGCGCCTGCTTCCGCTCCAGACCGCCGCCGTACCCCGTCAGGCCGCCGGTCGAGCCGACGACGCGGTGGCACGGGACGATGATGCTGATCGGGTTCTTGCCGTTCGCGAGGCCGACCGCCCGCGAGGCCCCCGGGACCAGGCCGAGGATCCGGGCGAGCTCGCCGTACGTCGTCGTCTCGCCGTACGGGATGGCCTGCAGGGCCGTCCACACCCGCTGCTGGAACGGCGTCCCGGCCAGGTGCAGCGGTACGTCGAACGTCGTCCGGCCGTGCTCGAAGTACTCCGTCAGTTGCTCGGCGACCGCGGGCAGGACGGAATCGTCGCGGTCCCCGAACGTCTCCATCGCCGGGCGGTGCCGGTGCTGCTCCATGTACACGCCGGCCAGGCGTTCGTCCCGCTCGACCAGCGCGAGCGGACCGAGCGGGCTGTCCATCACGGCGTACGTCACCGGGCCGCCGCCCACCGGGCGGGGGTGATCCGGTAGAGGACGTGCCGCTGCAGCCGGTGCCCGGCCTGCAGCCGCGGATGGTCGAAGTCCCCTGCCTCGTCGTGCGCCATACCGATCCGCTGCATCACCCGCTGGGACGGCACGTTGGTCGTCGCGGTGAACGAGACGATCTCGCCGAGCCCGGCCGGGCCGAAGCCGTGCGCGAGTGCCGCCCGCGCCGCCTCGGTCGCATAGCCGTTGCCCCAGGCATCCTTCGACAGCCGCCAGCCGATCTCCACCGCGGGCATGAAGTGCGCCTCGAAACGCGGCACCGACAATCCGGTGAAGCCGATGAACCTGCCGGTGTCGCGGACCTCGAGCGCCCACAGGCCCCAGCCGCGTTCGTCGATCGCGGAGCTGTTCCGATCGATCAGGGCGTCGCTCTGCTCCCGCGTCTGCAGCGACGGGAAATGCTCCATCACCGCCGGGTCCGCATTGAGCGCGGCGAACGGCTCGCGGTCGGAGTCGCGCCACTGGCGCAGCAGCAGGCGATCGGTGGACAGGTCGGTCATGCTCACTCCGCGGGGATCGTGTTGATCGCGTGGTCGCCGGTGGCCCACAGGTACTGCACCGCGTAGGCACGCCACGGACGCCACGCACGGGCGTGCGCGATCAGGGATCTGGGGGCCTCGGGCAAGCCTAGGGCACGGGCGGCGTACCGGATACCCAGATCACTGGCCACGAAGGCGTCCGGGTCCCCGAGGGAGCGCATCGCGATCGACTCGACCGTCCACGGACCGATCCCCGGCAACGCGGCCAACTGCTCGCGTGCCCGGTCCCAGTCGCTGCCCGCTCCCAGGTCGATCAGACCGGCGGCGAGAGTCTCGATCAACGTCGTCAGCGTCGTCCGCCGGGACTTCGGGAATGCCAGCGACTCCGGGTCGAGCCCGGCCAGTGCCTGCATCGTCGGGAACAGGTGGGTGAGCCCGCCGGCCGGGTCCCCGATCGGCTCACCGTGCCGCAGGACGAGCCGATGCCCATGTGTCCGCGCGGCCGCGGTCGACACCTGCTGCCCGAGCACCGCGCGGACGGCGAACTCCTCACCGTCGACCGTGTGCGGCACCCGGCGTCCGGGCGCCTTCGCGATCAGCGGCGCGAGCACCGGATCAGTGCTCAGCAGATCGTCGACCGCGACCGGATCGGCGTCGAGGTCGAGCATCCGGCGGCACCGGCTGATCGCGATCGCAAGGTCGCGCTGGTCGGTGAGTGACAACTGGCAGGTGATGTGATCCGGCATCGGCTTCAACGCGACCACGCCATGGCCGTGCGGCAGTCGCAGAGTGCGGCGGTAGTGGCCGTCGCGCCACTCCTCGACTCCCGGCACGCCGGTCGCGATCAGGTGGCCGAACAGGTTGTCCGGCGTCAGCGGCGCCCGGAACGGGAGTCGCAGCGAGATCGTGCCCGGAGCGGTTGTCGTCGTACCTCGCCGGGACCGGGTGCGCAGCTCGGTCGGCGCGAGGGCGAAGACCTCCTGCACGGTCTCGTTGAACGTGCGGACGCTGGAGAACCCGGCCGCGAACGCGACGTCGGCCATCTGCAGGTCGCTGGTCTCGATCAGCAGCCGCGCGGTCTGCGCACGCTGCGCCCGGGCGAGCGCGAGCGGACCGGCGCCGAGCTCGGCCTGGAGCTGCCGCTGCACCTGGCGAACGCTGTACCCGAGCTGGGCCGCGAGTCCTGGTACGCCGTCCCGGTCGACGACGCCGTCCGCGATCAGCCGTATCGCGCGGGCGACCAGGTCGGCGCGGTCGTTCCACTCCGGCGACCCTGGGCTGGCGTCCGGCCGGCACCGCTTGCACGCGCGGAACCCGGCCTGCTGCGCGGCGGCCGCGCTCGGGTAGAACATCATGTTCTCGACCTTCGGCGGAGCCACCGGGCAGCTGGGCCGGCAGTAGATCCGCGTGGTCAGCACCGCGGTGAAGAACCACCCGTCGAAGCGCGCGTCCTTCGACTGGACCGCGCGGACGCACCGCTGTCTGCATTCGTGCACGTCCTCCAGCATCCCTGCCGGCACCGACAGTCTCTAGCGGTTTTGCGACATCGAGGTTTCGCGGGAAAACGACGCCAGGATCTCGGGTCGCATTCCCGCCAGAACCGCGGCGTTCGGATCGCCTGGACTGGAGGACATGAACGAACTGACTGGCAGGAAAGTACTGGTGACCGGCGGCAGCCGCGGGATCGGCGCGGCGACCGCGATCGCCCTGGCCGAGCGGGGCGCCGATGTCGCGCTCACCTACCACCGCTCCGGACGCGGCCGCGAAGGTCGTGAAGGAGATCGAAGCTTTCGGGCGGAGCGGCTACGCGTGGCCTGTCGACGCGGCCGATGCGAGTGCGGTGGCTGAGGGCGTCGCGCAGGCGGCGGAGCGGCTCGGCGGCCTGGACATCCTGGTCAACAACGCCGGCGTCGGCGCGATCGGGCCGATCGGCGACTTCACCCTGGATGACGTGGAGCGCGTGCTCGCGGTGAACATCCGCGGCGTCTACGCGGTCGCGCAGGCCGCCGTACCCCAGCTGCGCGACGGCGGGCGACTGATTCACCTCGGCAGTTGCGCGGCGGGCCGGGTGACCAGCCCGGGGATGACGCCCTACGCGATGAGCAAGGCCGCACTGGTCGGTCTGAGCAAGCGCCTGGCCCGTGAGCTCGGGACCCGCGGCATCACGTCGAACGTCGTCCAGCCCGGCCCGATCGACACCGACATGAACCCGGCCGACGGTCCGTTCGCGGCGGTGCAGATCGCCGACCTGGCGCTGGATCGCTTCGGAACCACCACCGAGGTGGCCGCGGCCATCACCTACCTGGCCGGCCCGGCCGCCGCCTACGTCACCGGCACCGTCACCGTCACCGTCACCGAACTGACCATCGACGGCGGCCACACAGCCTGAGCCACCGCTGGGTCGCCGCCGGGGACTTGTCGGTGCCGACGGCTAGCGTCGCCGGCATGCGATTCTCCGTCACGGTCGGTGCGGTCGGACCTGGACGCGATCCGCGCGGGCTCGCCGAGCTCGCGCGGGCTGTCGAGGACTCCGGCTGGAACGCGATGTTCCTGGAGGACTACCTCGTCTACCAGGGCGATACGAGACAGCCGACCTACGACCCGTGGATCTGCCTGGCGGCGATGGCGGTGGCCACGTCGCGGATCAGGATCGGGACGACGGTGACGCCACTGCCGAGGCGGTGGCGCTGGATCATCTGTCGGACGGGCGGTTCGTGCTCGGGGTCGGGAGCGGTGATCCGGGCGACCCGTTCGTGGACGCAGCGGAACCGAAGGTGCGGGCGGAGATGCTGGACGAGGGTCTGGAGGTGATCGACCGGGCGTGGACCGGCGAACCGTTCAGCTTCGCCGGCACGCACTACCGGCTCGACCACGTCCAGCTCACCGCCCGGCCCGTGCAGCGACCCCGCATCCCGATCTGGGTCGGCGGCAACCTCGTGGTGCCCGCGGTCCGCCGGCGGATCCTCCGCTGGGACGGCAGTTGCGCCTACAAGGGCTCGACCGACGCGCCGCAGCAGCTCACGCCCGACGACGTACGGCGGCTGGTGGCCGGGCGGAGTGAGCCCATCGACGTGAAGGTGAGCGGTGGCGACCCGGCCGAGTTCGCCGCGGCGGGCGCGACCTGGTGGGGCCGCTGGATCGCGCCCGGCGCTCCGGAGGACACCCTCGCGATCATCCGGCAGGGACCGCCGAGCCGTTGACAGGGTCGGGACCGGGAGGGAGACTGCGGATGTTTTTAACGTTCAAAACATCCGTGGGAGGTTGCCGTGGCTACTTTGAAGCAGGTCGCCGCCCACGCCGAGGTGTCGGTGCAGACGGTGTCGAACGCCCTGAACGCACCGCATCGCCTCCGCCCGGACACGCTCGAACGGGTCAACCGGTCGATCGAGCTGCTCAACTACCGGCCCAATCGTAATGCCCGCAGCCTGCGCACCAGCGCGGTCGAGCTGATCGGGTACTGCGTTCCCAGCTGGCCGAACCAGACCCACCTGGTGATGGACCAGTTCCTGCACGCGCTCTGCGCTGCCGCGGAGACCAGCGGCCGGCACATCCTGCTGTTCACCGCACCCGCGGCCGTCGACGGCATGCCGACGTACGACGACCTGCACGCGCGGCGCCTGGTCGACGGGTTCGTCCTCTCCCAGACCGAGACGCACGACCCGCGGCACGGCTGGCTGAAGGACAGGCAGATCCCGTTCGTCTCGTTCGGCCGGGTGTGGAAGGAGACCACCCAGCCCGGCCCATGGGTCGACGTCGACGGCGCGGCCGGTTCCGCGATGGCCGTCCAGCACCTGCACGAGACCGGCCGCCGGCGGATCGCCTTTCTCGGCTGGCCGCAGTCGTCCGGCCTCGGCGAGGACCGGCTCGCCGGCTGGCGCGACCGCTGCACCGAGCTCGGGCTGCCGACCGGCGGTCTGGTGGTGCGCTGCGCGGAGGACACCATCGATGAGGGCGCCCGGGCGACCGCCCAACTGATCGACAGCGGCCAGCCACCGGACGGAATCGTTGCCCTGAGCGACATTCTCGCCCTCGGCGCGCTCCGCCAGCTCGGCGACCGCGGCCTGACCGCCGGCGCCGACGTCGGCGTCACCGGGTTCGACGACTCGCCGCGGGCCTCGGTGGTCTCCCCCGGCCTGACCAGCCTCCGGCAACCGATGGAGCAGATCGCCACCGAGCTGATCGCCATTCTCACCGGCACTCGGAACGACGTGCCGTCCGAACGACTGCTGCTACCCGAACTGGTGATCAGGGGCAGTTCAGCCCCTGGCTGAGGCGGTGCGTGTGCACCGCAAGAAGGAGGACTCCCGCCATGACTCCCCGCCCGACACGCAGCAC
>NZ_SMKR01000127.1 GCF_004348725.1 Kribbella turkmenica | reverse complement strand
CCTCGGACTCCCGCTCGGTGGTTCGCGTCTTCGTCGGCTTCGGCGTCGGCTTCCGGGTCGGAGTCACTGTCGTCTTCTGCACCGGCGGCGGCGCGGACGTCGGCTGAGTGACCTTCGGCGGTACGACGGTCGGCGTCGCGGACGGCGTCGGCGTACTGTCGTCGACGACCTGGACGGCGACCGGGTCGCCGGAGTCGCCACCGAACAGGCCGATCGCGGACAACGCCCAGAAGTTCACCCCGAGCAGGAGCACCAGGCCACCGATGCCGGCGGACATCAGCTTGCGGGACGGGCCGCCGTACCGGCCGACCGGACCGCGGACCGGGTTGCCCCGGCCGTCGACCCAGAACCGCCAGCCTTCCGGCGGCGGCGGCCAGGACGGATCGGGACGCCAGGTTTTCGGCGGGACCCAGCTACGACGGGGCGGCGACGGCCAGGTCGGCGGGACCACGAACCGCTTCAACGATCTCCTCCATCTCCCGCCGGCGACTGCCAGGCTAGTGGATGCGCCGGAGACCCAGACACCCGCGCCAGGTCAGGTCCTCGTTCAGATCCACACGCCGTACCCTGGCCAACGACACAGACCCGGTGCAAGCTACTTGCGACTTCACTCCATCCGCGTGTCGCCCTGGCTTTTTCGTTCAACCCGTGCCTGCGCCGCCGCCCTCGGATCAGGGCCGGAGCACCGAGTCCAGCAGCCGGGTCAGGTCCGCGCCGAACGGCCGGTCCGCCGCGATCGGTGGTACGACGGCCGCCACGCCGGCGAGCAGTTCCCGGAGCCTGGGCGGGACCGGGCGCTCGGACAGCGCGAAGGCCTGGTGGACGGCGAGGAGCTCGCAGGCGGTGACCTCGCGGGTCAGGCGGACCGCTTCGGCGAGGACGCCGACCGCCTCCCAGGAGAAGCTCTGGACGTCCTCCTGACCGTTCGAGGTCTCCGCCGTACTGCTTGCTGAGGGCGACGTCAGGCGGCGGAGGGCGTGACCGGTGGCGACCGCGCGCTTGTGGACGGCGACCAGGCCGGCCTGAGGTCCGGGGTCGTGGGCGAGTTGAGCAGTCAGCCCGGTCACCCCGGGATCGAGGAGGCGGTGGAGCCGGGCGGCCGAGACCTCGGCGGCGTGCGCGAGCGCCGCGGTCAGGTGATCGCAGTGCGCGGCCAGGTCGACGCCGTGGAAGCCCGCCGTACCGATGAACTCACCGTCCAGGTACGCCGGGGAGTCGGTGACGCCGTCGAACGCGCGGTCCACGGCCGACTCCAGGTGCGCCAGGGTCCGCCGTACGTGCGCGATCACGTGACCGGCGACACGGAAGGAGACCGGCGCCTGGAGACTTCTCGGCGCGGCTTCCGGTCCGGCCAGCTCGCGGAGGCGGGTGTGCTCCGCCGCCAGCACGTCGTCGGTCCGGGCGGTGAGCGGATGATACGGGTCGCGATTCGCGCCGATCACCGCGATCGCTCCGGCCGCGACCGCGGTCAGGTGCTCCGACAGTCGCCGGACCCGGGAGGCATGCAGCGCCGCCCGTCCGGTCGTGCCCGGGATGCCTGCGAGCAGGGCGATGCCTTCCTTCGGCCCGAGCTCCAGGTCGAGCCCACCGAAGGCGTGCGCGAGCGGGATGATCTCGCCGGCCGACCCGGCGCCGCCGACGGGGATCTCGGGGGTTCGCCCGCTGTTGACGGCGTCGACCAGCTGCTGGATCAGCCCGACGCTGACGCCCGCGTCGCCGGTGAGGAACGTGCGGAGGCGACCGATCAGCACCGCCCGGACCTCGTCCGCCGGCAGCCACGGTGGTCCGCCGACCGCCCGGCCGAGCAGCAGGTTGCGCTGGTGCACCCGCTGCTCGTCCTCGGTGAGCCGATGCTTGCTCAGGGCACCCATCCCGGTGTTCACGCCGTACACCGGCCGGCCGGTGGCCAGGGTGCGGAGTACGTCGGATCGGATCGCGGCGAGGCGGTTCAGCAGGGCCGGGGCGATCGTGATCGGTTCGAGGCCGGCGGGATCGAGGTCGGCCGGCCCGGTGACCAGCATCAGTGGAACCAGAGCATCGGGCCGGCCCCGGCGGCCTGGCCGGCGGTGATGATGACTCCGTCGGTCACGCGGCTCCTCCGATCGTCGTGATTCGATACTAAAGTTTCTCGCCGCCGCGCTATGTTCGGGCCATGGGGTCGACGACACAGCCGCGCACCGTGATCGGGCACTCGACCACCGACAAGGTCGTCCTGTACGGCGGACTGCCGCTGGTCGGCCTGCTCCTCGGTCTCTTCCTGCCGCGGATCGCGGACTGGGCGGCCGAGCGCGACTGGGTGCCGTTCCAGGGTCCGCTGAAGCTGGTCGCGGGCTGGGACCAGTGGTGGGTCAGCGTGATCTGCGTCGTGATCGGCCTGCTCGCCGGCATCCTGCTCGCGGCGATGGCGCTCGAGGACACCCTCAAGGTGACGGTCACCCGGGAGTCGGTCGGGTTCCTGAAGAACCAGAAGACGCTCACGGTGCCCCGGGAGAAGGTGGCGGTCGCCTTCCTGGACGGCAAGGAGATCGTGCTGCAGGACTCGACGTCGCGGGAGCTCGCGCGGGAGAAGCACGACCAGCTGAAGTCCGAGGCCCGGCAGATCCCGGCGGCGTTCCGCGCCCACGGGTACCCGTGGACCGACGGCGGCGACCCGCACGCCGACCGGTTCCGGCGGTGGGTGGAGGACGAGCCGGAGCTGCCGCCGACGGTGAACGCACTGCTGAAGGCGCGGTCGAAGGCGTTCGACCAGGGCGACAAGGGCAAGGCGGACCTGCGCGAGCTCCGCGACGAGGTCACCAAGCTCGGGTTCACCGTGAAGGACAAGGAGAAGAAGCAGTACTGGCGGCCGACGACGTCACGCTGACGCCCGCGGCTACGGCGCCGCTCAGGCGCCGAGGAGGTGGATGACCGCGTCGGCGTACGCCTGCTCGGCGTCCGGGGCGGTGTGCCGGCTGGTGGTCAGCTCGACGCGGTAGCCGTCGGGCACGGCCTCGAGGCTACGGAAGTGGTCGCCGAGGAGGGCACGGAGCTGCTCCTCGCGCGGTAGCCAGACCACCTCGCGCTGTTCGATGCTGTCCAGCGCCCACTCGGTGGTGCCGTTGAAGCCGATCACCTTGCTGCCCTGGTAGTCGTGCACCTCGACGGTCATGTCGCTCACCACGAACACGTCGTCGTCCATGTCTCTGTCCGGCACGACGAAACGATCCCCCGCCGCGGGCGCCCACAGCACCCCGGCCTTCCGCAGTCGCCCGGCCTGCTCGATCGTGATCACCCTTCCATCCTCCCCAGGGCACACAAACCTCGCAGGTCGGCGGCGAGCCGCCGGTCACCGGTTGAGGGCAGCCCGCAGCTCGGCAGCACGCTGAGCGATCCGGTCGCGGCACTCGGTGGTCAGCGGCAGGTCGACCAGTGTGCTCGCCTGCAGCTGCCCGAGCCCGAGCTGATCGCGCAGTCGCCGTGCGGCGGTCGCGCGGTCGGCGGAGCCGGCCAGCACCTCGGCCACCTCGGCCCGGCGCTCAAACGCGGCCAGCACGCCGTCGTAGATCTCCAGCTGGGTGTGCGCCGACCGGTCCGGCTCCGGCACGATGGCCTCGCCGGACTTCTCGCTGCCTCGGATCACCTGTCGCCAGAGCGCCGGCACGGTCAGCCGGGCGCGGTTGTAGCGCCGGGGCAGCGGCTGGGCATGAGTCATGGTCATGGTCGGCTCCTGTTCTGGTGGTGGGATCAGTCGGGCACGGGGCGCGCGTACGGTTCGCGCGGCGGGCACTTCTTGCCCGGGGTGGTCATGGCCTCGAAGTGCCAGGGTTCGTTGTCGTACCGGCGGCAGATGCCGTAGCGGTAGCCGTTCCGGTTCAGCCACTGCATGGCGGCCGCCGGACCGATGTCCACGGCCTTGCCCTGCACGTGCGCGGAGTATTTGGGCGGCAGCACCCAGCGGGTGGCCGCCTTGTACGAGCCGTACCGCTTGATCGCGTCGTTCAGCAGCCGCTGCTGCTTGGCGGCGCTCCGGCGACCCGAGGTGATCCGCAGCGTGACGCCGTCGCGCTGCGCGGCTGCCATCGCCTTCCGCAGCCGCGACTTCAGCGTCGGCGACAGTCCGTTGATGCTTTCCTCGTCGTACACCGGTTGGCTCGGGGTCTTCGCCGGCGTCCTGGTGGGCTTCGGGGTCTTCCGCGGCGTGCGCGTCGGGTCCGGGAACGGCGTCGGCGTCACGGTCGCCGGTGTGTCCGGCGGCACCGCGAGCGCGGGCGCGTTCACGGTCGAGACCACCGGCTCCTTGTCGGCGGCCAGACCGAACAGCTCTCCCAGTTGCGCGTGCCACAGCACCAGCGACCCGACCGCCAGCACCACCAGCCCCGCCCCCGTCACGGACAGCAACCGTCTCCGCACCGGGCCGGCCTGGCGCGGCGGTTGGTCGTTGCTCATGGGGTACAGCCTCTCGGATCGGGACCGCGGGCACATCGGCCCCAGGGACCGTCGTCGGGCCCCGGAAGTAGGCCCTGGGTAGCAAATCGGACGCCCAGCCTCCTCCGAAAGTTGGAGAGCCTGCCCGTCCGGGCAGATGAAGCCCCGGCGAACAGCTCGTGACTACGCTGGGCAAGTGCCCTCGATGCGGAGCTCCTGGCGTCGGTTGCCGCAGGCGCAGCAGGACGTGTTGCTCGCGGCGCTCATCGGCCTGGGCTGGTTCACCGCATTGAGCCTGATCAACGACAGCACCTTCCGCCCGCGGAACCCCACGGTCTCCGTGGTGACCGGCATCTTCCTGGTCGTGACGGTCGCGTGCGTACGCCGGTTCCCGCGCACGATGCTCGTGGTCGTCTCGGTGCTCTACCCGTTCCTGTACGCCGCCGTCGGCACCGGCCTCGCCGCCCAGCTCGGGCTGACGATCTTCGGCCAGCCGGAGATCAGCGATGCAGCACTGCAGTCGGAGATCCACCTCGTTCCCCTGCTCGTCGTCGGGTACCTGGCGGCCTCCAGCGGCGTCCGGCGGTTCACCTGCCTGTTCTTCACCATGGGCAGCCTGGCCGGGCTGATGATCGGCCTGCCGACCGTGGTCGCGATCGTGCTCGGCCACGCGAACCGCGCGATCCTGTACGGCGACCGGTACCGCAACCTGCCCAGCGACCTTCCGAGCCTCTACAACTACATCGACGTCTCGCTGTTCGTGTTCGCCGAGGCGCTGATCTGCGGCATGGTGCTGCTCGGCGCCGACGCCCGCCGCCGGCGCAAGAGCGTGGCCCTGCTCGAGCAGCGGAACGCCGAGCTGGTCCGGCTGCGCGCGGTCGAGGCCGAACGGGCCGCCGTCGCCGAGCGGACCCGGATCGCCCGCGACCTGCACGACGTGATCTCCCACCACGTCAGCGCGGTGGTCATCCGGGCGCAGGCCGCCGACCGCGTGGCCGACCAGCGGCCCGAGGTGCTGCGGGAGGCGATCCGCTGGATCATTGCCAGCGGCAAGGAAGCCCTCACCGCGATGCGGGAGACGGTCCGGGTGCTCAACACCGCCTCGCCCGCGATCGGTGAGACCGCACCAGGGTCCGGCGGCGGAACCACCCCGGTCCCCGACCTGTCCGACGTCGCCCGGATGGGCGACCGGCTCAAGGCGGTCGGCGTCGACGTCACCATGGTCCTGCCCTCGCGCCAGCGGCAACTCACCTCGGCCACCGATCTGACCGCCGTACGGATCATCCAGGAGGCGCTCACCAACGTGATGGTGCACGCGAAGGCGACCGCGGCCCGGGTCACCTGGCACAGTGGACCGCAGGGCGAGCTCCTGACCATCGACGACAACGGCAACGGCGGGCCGCCGCCGGTGAACGTGCTGGAAACCGCCCGGCGGAGCGAGAGCGGCCGCGGCAACGGACTGATCGGGATGCGGGAACGGGCCACGGCGGTCGGCGGCACACTGGCCGTCGCGGCCGGCCCCCTGGGTGGATGGAGAGTACAGGCATGGCTGCCGCCGCAGAGCTGACCGACGAGATCAAGGTCCTGGTCGTCGACGACCAGGGCGTGATCCGGATGGGCCTGTCGATGATCCTCGACCACGAGCCCGACCTCACCACGATCGCCCAGGCCGAGAACGGCGAGGAAGCCCTCCGCCTGATCGACCGGTACGACCCGGACGTCGTCCTGATGGACATCCGGATGCCGGTGATGGACGGCCTGGTCGCCACCGAACGCATCACGACGGCGAACAAGGCGGCCGGGCGCTCGCGACCCGCCGTACTCGTGCTGACGACCTTCGACGACGAGGCGTACGTGTTGAGCGCCGTCCGCGCCGGCGCGTCCGGCTTCCTGCTGAAGGACACCGACCCGGACCTGCTGGTGTCCGCGGTACGCGCGGTCCACCGGGGCGACTCGCTGGTCGATCCCGCGTCGACCCGGGTGCTGCTGGAACGCTGCATGGAACTGGAGCGCCAGGTCGGGACCGGACCCTCCGAGCCCGCCGCACCACGGTCCGACGCCCGGTGGGCCGGCTTGTTGTCGCAACTGAGCGAACGTGAACGGGAAATCTTCGTCTGGATGGCACGCGGTCTGTCCAACCGCGATCTGGCCAGCAAACTCTTCGTCAGCGAAACCACGGTCAAGACTCACGTCAGCAGCGTCCTGTCCAAACTCGGCCTCTCCAGCCGGGTCCAGGCGGTCGTGGTCGCGTACGAGGCCGGCGTGGTCCGCCCGGGGGAAGCCGACGTCCGGTGGGACGGGTGATGGAGCAGTCCCACACATCCGCTACGCGCGCTCCTTCGTCGCAGGAGCGGACGTGGCCGGCGCGGGCCGGCTGCTACCTGAGGACGAGCTGGTTGCCCTCGGCCCCCTACTGGTCGGTGCCGAGGTACTCGCGGCGGACCTTCTTCGGCACGCACATGGACCACGCGTCGAGGATCAGCTCGCGGAGTTCGTCGTGGTCGAGGGCGGCGAGGCGGACCTGGATCCAGCGGAAGCGCTCGTCCGAGGGGCGCGGCGGGAAGAACTTGTCCGGTTCGGCGGCCAGGGCGGCTTCGCGTTCCTCGCGGGGGAAGGCGATGCCGATGGTCTGCTCGTCCGGTGCCACCGCGAGGTACACGAGCTGCCCGACCCGGAACTTGATCTGGTCCCGGACGAGTACCTCGTAGCTGCGCGGCAGGTCCGCTGTTATCGCTCGGATGTCCGTGATATCGACCACGGTCCCACGATAACCGGAATCGCTGACAAGGAATGTCAGTGATCCCGGCTGTACCTTGGTCTGATGCCCGAGGTGATGAGTGCGGTCGAAGGCGCCGAGGTGGTGTTCCGCCTCGGCGATCCGTCGCATGCGTTCGCGGGCGTCAAACTGTGGCAGGAGCTGGGCCTGGCAGCCGAGTTGCTGGAATTCAAACCGGTCGATTACGGCTGGGAGCTGCGCGTGCCGCGGCCGTCCGTGCACCGGATGGAGTACCTGTTCGACGTCGCCGACGTCGGCATGCAGACCGACCCGACCAACCCCCGAGTCGTCGGTGGTGCCTTCGGCGAGCACTCCTGGCTGCCGCTGCCCGGGTACGTCGAGCCGGCCTGGATCGAGACAGAGCCGGTCGCCTCCACGCTGACACCGCTGACCGTGACCAGTCCGGTCGGCGAGGTCGAGGTACAGGTCTGGGCGCCGGACGGTATCGCGCCGACGTTCGACCTGCCGCTGGTCCTCGCCCACGACGGCCCCGAGTTCGCCGCGTACGCCGATCTGACGCACTACGCCGGCGCGATGATCGCCGACTCCGCGCTCCCGCCGTTCCGCCTCGCCCTGGTCCGGCCGGCGTCGAGGAATCTCTGGTACGCCGCGAACCCGCAGTACGCCGAGGCCCTGACGCAGCACGTGCTGCCCGCGGTCGAGGCGCAGTACCGGAGCCGGCGGCCCGTCATGATGGGCGCCAGCCTGGGCGCGCTGGCGGCCCTGCACGCGGAGTGGAACCATCCCTGCACGTTCGCCGGGCTGTTCCTGCAGTCCGGGTCGTTCTTCACGCCGGAGACGGACCCGCAGGAGTCGAAGTTCGAGTACTACGCCGAGGTCACCGCCTTCGTGAAGCAGGTGCTGACGGCAACCACGGCACCGAGTACTCCGGTGGTCGCGATGACGTCCGGTACGCCGGAGGAGAACGTCCACAACAACCGGGTGATGGCGGCGAAGCTGGCCGATCTGGGGCTCGCGGTAAGGTTCGGCGAAACACCCGACATGCACAACTTCACAGCATGGCGTGATGTGCTGGATCCTGAGCTGACGGATCTATTGCGAAGCGCCTGGGGTGAGGCTGATGGAGCGGGAACAGGTCGCGCTGGAGGCGCCGGGGCTTGACCGGCCCGGCACGCTGATCCGCTACGGTCACTACGGCCGCCCGGTGCTGGTGTTCCCGAGCGAGCAGGGCCGCGCCTGGGACTACGAGAACAACGGCATGGTCGACGCGGTCGCGGACCTGATCGAGGCCGGCCGGGTGAAGCTGTACTGCGTCGACTCCTACGACCACGTCAGCTGGTCGGACCGGAGCATCCAGCTCGAGGACCGGGCCCGGCGGCACGGCCTGTACGAGTCATGGATCGTCAACCAGGTCGTGCCGGTGATCGGCGCGGACTCGCCCGGCGTCAGCGACATCGTCACCACCGGCTGCAGTCTCGGCGCGTTCCACGCGCTCAACTTCGCGTTCAAGCGGGCCGACCTGTTCCCGATCGCGATCTGCCAGTCCGGGAACTACGACGCCGCCAGCTGGCACGCGTGGGGTGAACGCGGCGACGCGACGTACTTCAACAACCCGGCCGACTACCTGGCCAAGCTGGACGGCGACCACCTGGACTGGCTGCGCAACCGGGTCTTCATCCTGCTCACGGTCGGCCAGGGCGACTGGGAGACCCACCCGACCGGGTCGCTGCCGTCCGCCCGCGCGACCGCCGCCGTACTGGAGAAGAAGGGCATCCCGCATGAGCTGGACCTGTGGGGGTACGACGTAGCGCACGACTGGCCCTGGTGGCGACGGCAGCTCGCCCACCATCTGCCCCGGTTCTGTTAGGAGATCCTGTGACTGATCGCTCAAGGCACTTGATCGGGTTGTTGCTCGGGGCCGAGGAGGACTGGCCGCAGGCGTTCGAGGCGTTGCTGCATCGGGTAGGGACGGTGACGCTGAACGGGACCGAGCACGAGTTCGGCTCCCGGCGGCTGACGATCGAGCCGTTCGACCTGACCGATCCGGTCCGGGTCGGGCTCGTGATCGACCGGCTGGCGTACTGGTACTACCACCCGCGGGAGTGGCTGAAGAAGGCCGCGCTGATGAACGGCACCTACCTGCTGAACTCGCCGTTCACCTTCCAGTCGATGGAGAAGCACAGCGCGTACTGCGCGATGCTCCGGCTCGGCCTGAAGATTCCGAAGACCGTGCTGGTGCCGTACAAGAACCCGGTCGACAACGTCCGCTGGGCGTACACGTCGGCGAAGTACAACAAGGAGTTCGACCTGGACGCGATCGCCGAGGATCTCGGCTATCCGCTCTACATGAAGCCGTTCGACGGCGGCGGCTGGCGCGGCGTGTCCCGGATCAACGACAAGGTCGATCTGCACAGTGCGTACGACGCGTCCGGCGAGATGCTGATGCACCTGCAGGCGACGATCGACTACGACAAGTTCGCCCGGGCGCTGTCGATCGGTGCCGAGACGATGGTGATGGACTTCCGGCCGGACGAGCCGATGCACAACCGGTACGCCGTCTCGCACGACTTCCTCAGCCCGTCGGCCGGGCACCAGACGGTGGCGATCAGCCGGATCGTGAACGCGTTCTTCGGCTGGGAGTTCAACTCCTGCGAGATGCTGGTCAAGGGCGACTCGGTCCACCCGATCGACTACGCCAACGCCTGCCCCGACGTCGCCGTCACCTCGCTGCACTACTACTTCCCGTGGGCGATCAGCGCCCTGGTCAAGTGGTCGGTGTTCTCGCTCGCGACCGGCCGGCGCAGCAGCGTCGACCTGCACACCGAGCGGTACTTCGAGATCGCCGACGACGAGTCGCTCGACTACGACGCGAAGGTCGACGCGTACCTCGGGCTGGCCGACGAGCACTTCGAGACCGCGAAGTACCACGAGTGGTGCGCAGAGCACCTGGGCGACTTCGACCTGCGGGTGCGCGACTGGTTCGCCGGGCCCGACTTCGACCGGCTGCTCCGGGAGACGGTGACGACGACGTACCCGGCCCACGAGCACGACCAGTTCCTCGACCACTTCCGCGGCCTGCTGAATCAATGGGTCGTCGAACAGGGCTGAGCGGTCCGCGGCTGACCCGTTCGTGGTCGATCAGTCGGTCAGGGCGTTCAGGATCGCGTGCAGGGCGGCGATCCGGGACGGCGGGATCGCGAAGACACCGCGGCTGGGATTGTGGAGCCAGCCTTCGGCGGTGAGGTGGCGCAGGTGGTGGTAGATCTGGCCGCTCGTACCGAGACCGTCCACCTGGCTGAGCGCGTTCACCGTCGTGCGGCCGTGGACGATCTCGCGCAGCAGGGTGAGCCGGATAGGGCTGCCCAGCGCCGCCAGCGCCGGCGCCACATCTGACCATTCATGCCGGGCCCGGAGCTCCCTGAGCGCCCGGGCCGCTTCGGCCTGCCCTCGTTCCGTCCGCTGCCGTCGTCGGTTCGCCGCTGTGGATTCCAGCGCGCTGATGCGCCGTTCCAGCCCTGCGAGCCGGTTATCCACAGGATCTTCCACACTGTGGATAGTACGTAGTTACGTAGCTGTTGGAAAGCTTGCCGCACGAGCTTGATCAGGCGATCACCCGTATTCCGGCCGTGAGGACGATCCCCGCAGCGACCGCCACCAGCAGCGGGACCCGGAGAACGGAAAGGAGCCCGGCGACTCCGACGCCGGTGAGCTGCGTCCAGTCCAGCCGCGTGCCGCCGAGCTCGGTGACGATCAGGCCGGCCAGCAGCACGGGCGCGATCAGACCGACGACCCGGACCGCCGCGGGGGGCAACTTGCGGTCGCCCATCAGCAGCGGACCGCCGGCCTTCATCAGCCAGTTGACGACCGTCACGGCCAACGCCGCCAGCCACACCTTCATGACGTCTCCTCTCCCGACTCGGCACGCTCGAGATCGGGATCTCCGCCGCGGTCCGGCTTCAGACCGACCAGTGCGGCCGCTGTGGCTCCGAGCAGCGCGTACCCCGGATCCGTCACCAGCAGCAGGCCGGCGGCGACCACGGCTCCGAGCAGCGAGACGACGAGCGCCCGGCGGGAACGGCGCACCTCTTCCAGCGCGAGCACCAGGAAGAACGCCGGGAACACCACGTCGAGCCCGAGCCGGTGCATCAGATCGGCCGACGGCGCGGTCAGCGCACCGACCGCGGTCCCGAGCACCCACAGGACCCACTGCGGCAGGCTCGCCCCGATCAGGCGGGACACGTCGTACCGGCCGTCGTCGCGGTGGGCGAACACGAACGACGCGTCCACCAGCGCCTGCGCCTGCAGCGCCCGCGACAGCCGGCTGCCGTGCAGGCTGTCGTTCAGCGCGACACTCATCACGAGATAGCGCCCGTTGATCAACGCGGCCGAGGCGATCGCGGCCGCGACGGTCCCGCCCGACAGCGCCGTCAGCAAGGTGAACTGCGCCGATCCGGAGAACGCCAACGCCGAGAACAGCACCGGCAGGCCGAATCCCCACCCACGGGCCTCCGCCTCGGCGCCGAAGCTGAGCGCCAGTACGAACGCCGCCCCCGCCGGGCCGAGCCCGAGACGGATGCCCTCGGCCAGGCCGGCTCGCCGGATCTCGATCATGCCGTCGCTCCGGCCTGCCGACGCCGGTAGTGCCTGCGAGCCCGGGCCCGGTTCCCGCAGTCCGTCGAACTGCACCACCGTCGCGAGCTGTTCCTGCTCCGATCCAGGAACAGCCAGCCGCAGCCGTCGTCGTCGCACTGCCGTAACCGGCTCAGGTCCTCGTCCTCGAACAGCCGCCAGACCGACAGCCGCAGCTCGTCGAGGGTGGTCGCGGCCCGCCAGGTCAGCGGCTGCGCGCACACCAACGACGCCTTGCGTACTGCGAGTTCGAACTCGTCCCGCAGTACGGCCAGGTCGGCGGCGCGTGGCTCGGCGCCGACGGCGAGCGCACGCAGTACCGCGTAGGCGGTCTCACGGCAGTGCGCGAGCTGGCCGAGTTCGTCACGAGTGATCCGCTTCGACAGCTCGAGTCCGGCGGCCGTCAGCCACCTGCGCAGGTTCGCCGGGTCAGCGATCCGGTCGACCCGCCGCCGTTCGTCCAGCCGCCAGGCCACGGTGTTGACCAGATCGACCGCCACGTGCCCACCGACGAGCTCGGGCCGGTACTCCATGCCTCACCTCCCTAACATTCAATCAGCATCATCGGTTGTTAGAGGATGGAGACGCAATCGTGGCCCGTGTCTAGGCTGTGCTCGTGCGCGACGAGGATGTGCCGGCGTGGTGGCAGCGACTGGGGTTGGACGGGCTGGTGGACGTGCACGTGCACTTCCTGCCGGACCAGGTGATGAACGCGGTCTGGTCGTACTTCGACCAGGCGTCCGAGCGCTACGGGACGGCCTGGCCGATCAACTACCGCACCCCGATTCAGGAGCGCCTGAAAACCCTGGATGCGCTGGGAGTTCGCGCGTTCCCGGCGCTGGTCTATCCGCACAAGCCCGGCATGGCCGCGTGGCTCAACACCTGGGCCCGCGAGTTCGCCGCCGCGACTCCCGGCTGCGTGCCGAGCGGCACGTTCTTTCCCGAGCCGGGTGCGGCTGAGTACGTCCGCGAGGCGTTGGAGAAGGGCACGCGGATCTTCAAGGTCCACGTCCAGGTCGGCGACTACGACCCGCGCGACGACGTACTCGACGACGTCTGGGGCCAGTTGACCGAGGCCGCCGTACCGGTCGTCGTGCACTCCGGATCCGGGCCGATCGCCGGCCGGCACACCGGTCCCGGTCCGTTCGGTGAGGTACTACGGAAGCACCCTCGGCTGACCGGGGTGATCGCGCACCTGGGCATGCCCGAGTACGCCGAGCACCTGGCATTGACGTCGTACCCGAACGTTCACCTGGACACGACGATGGCGCTGACGCCGTTCACCGAGGCCCTCATGCCGTTCCCGCGATCGCTGACCGCGCGACTCGGCGACCTGGGGGACCGGATCGTCCTCGGCTCCGACTTCCCCAACATCCCGTACGACTACGGAGTCCAGCTGTCGGCGCTGGAATCGCTGGACCTCGGCGACGACTGGCTCCGCGCCGTCTGCCTGACGAACGGCGCCCGCCTACTCGACCTCTGACCGCGGCGCGAACCAAGCCAGCATCACCCCGGTCAGAACCGAGTCCCGCTTGTCCGCGGGCGCTCTCCACGCAAGCATCGCCGCGCTCAGCACCAGCGCGCCGACCTGCTGCTCGTCGTTGACCGCGTTGAGGTTCTCGTTGAACCACCGGACCTCCGCGATCTCCCCCGGCGCCAGCCCACGCCGCTCCCCCTTCCCCGCGGGAGCCTCCGGCGGAACCGCCCCTCGGTCGTCGCGAACCAGGTACTCGTCGTACCCCAGTCGCGCCATCAGTTGGCCAAGTTCCCCCAGCGCAGTCAGTGGAAGCGAAGGCACGACCAGATGATGCGTACTCCGCAGCCCCTCAGCCGCCTCGACTGCATCCAGGACCCCGCTCGGCCAAACATGCGTCAACAGCACCGCCTCCGCCCCCGCGGCCCCCGCCCGCGAATGCATGAAGTGCAGAAACTGCCCATCGAGGTCGGTCGCCAAGTGCTCGAACCCGTTGAGCCGTACTTCGTGAGCCCGCCAGTCGTACTCGTCGACCCAGTACTCGGCCAACTCCTTGACGAACCCCGACGGCACGACGCCAGCGCCCAGCTGCCCGGTGTCGGCGCAGACCCGGATCCGCTCGTACAGCCCATGAGGGTCCACCCGCAGCCTGAGCCGCCGGACCGCCGCGACCCGCTCACTGCCCACCGTCACCCTCCCACCGTCGAACCCTCAGCGTGACACATCTCCGCCACCGGTAGCCGAGACGCCCGGCGGCCCGTTCCCGTGAGAACGACGAATCCGAGCGACGGCGGGTCGGAGGGTTCTCAGTTGTCAGAACACTGTTGCTGAGGCTATTCCAACGTTGTAGTGTCGATGCTCGCCCGCTCCTCTCCATCCTCTGGGAGTCCCGATGACCCAACCCCGCCCTGAGCACCCGCGCCCGCAGTTCGTCCGGCCGGACTGGCTGAACCTGAACGGTGAGTGGCAGTTCGAGCTCGACCGGAGCGACTCCGGTCTGGAGCGTGGAGTTCAGGACCGCGAGCTGCTGCAGCACATCGTCGTACCGTTCGCGCCGGAGTCCGAGTTGTCGGGGATCGAGAACGTCGACTTCCTCGAAGCGGTCTGGTACCGCAAGACCGTGACGATCCCGGCCGAGTGGTCCGGCAACGACGCGGTGCTGCACTTCCAGGCCGTCGACCACGACGCGACCGTGTGGGTGAACGGTGTCGAGGTGGTCCGGCACCGCGGCGGCTTCACGCCGTTCAGCGCGAACCTCGCGCACGTCGCCCGGCCGGGCGAGGAAGCCACGATCGTCGTCCGGGCGCGCGACCCGCACAAGGGCCCGCAGGCCCGCGGAAAGCAGAGCCAGCTCTACCACAACCACAGCTGCCTCTACACCCGCACGACCGGCATCTGGCAGACCGTCTGGCTCGAGGCCGTCCCGTCCGTGCACCTCAGGCGGCCGCGGATCACCCCGGACGTGGCCGGCTCCGCGTTCCACCTCGAGGTACCGGTCTCGGCCAACAAGCCGGGCCACAGGATCAAGGCCGTTCTCAAGGACGCCGACGGCGAGGTCGCGACCGCCGAGGTCCGCGCCGACCTCGACCTGGCGCCGCGGCTGACCCTGCAGGTCCCGGCCGACCGGGTCCGCCTGTGGGACACCACCGACCCGCACCTGTACGACGTCCGCCTCGAGCTGATCGATGCCGATGGCAACGTCGTCGACGGCGCGGACAGCTACGCCGGGCTCCGGTCGGTCGGCATCAACGGCAAGGCGATCCTGATCAACGGCAGGCACGTCTTCCAGCGGCTCGTACTGGACCAGGGGTACTGGCCGGAGAGCCTGATGACGGCGCCGTCCGAGGAGGCGCTGGTCCGGGACATCGAGCTCAGCCTGGCGGCCGGGTTCAACGGTGCGCGACTGCACCAGAAGGTGTTCGAGGAGCGGTTCCTGTACCACGCGGACCGGCTCGGCTACCTCGTCTGGGGCGAGTTCGGCGACTGGGGCTCGGGGGTCGCCGACACCGGCAACGACAACCAGCAGCCGACGGCGTCGTACGTCGCCCAGTGGCTCGAGGCGGTCGAGCGGGACTACAGCCACCCGAGCATCGTCGGCTGGTGCCCGCTGAACGAGACGCACCAGTTGCTGCACGACCGGATCACCCAGCTGGACGACGTGACCCGCGCGATGTTCCTGGCCACCAAGTCCGCGGACACGAGCCGGCCGGTGCTGGACGCGTCCGGGTACTCCCACCGCGTGCCGGAGACGGACGTCTGGGACTCCCACAACTACGAGCAGGACCCGGCCGAGTTCGCGCAGCAGATGGCCGACCTGGTGAACGACAAGCCGTACGGGAACACCCGCGACGGCAAGCCGATCTCGCTGGCGTACGACGGCCAGCCGTACTTCTGCAGCGAGTTCGGCGGCATCTGGTGGAACGCCGACGCGGCGGCGGCCGGCAAGGACGGCCGCAGCGCGGACTCGTGGGGCTACGGTCAGCGGGTCGCGGACGAGGAGGAGTTCTACACCCGCTTCGCCGGTCTGGTCGACGCGCTGCTCGACAACGAGCTGATGTTCGGCTACTGCTACACGCAGCTGACCGACGTCTTCCAGGAAGAGAACGGCATCTACAACTTCGACCGCAGCACCAAGCTCGACGTGCCGCGGATCAAGGCGGTCCAGGAGCGCCAGGCCGCTTACGAGAAGGACTGAATCGCCAGACTGCCCGCCGCGACCAGGACCCAGAGCACCGCTCCGAGCAGGAGCGGCCTGGGTCCTGTGTCGCGCAGCTCCCGCGGCCGCAGCGACAGCCCGATGGCGACCAGCGCGGCCGTGATCAGGCAGGTTCCGAGCAGGCTCAGGGTCGGAAGCCAGCCGACGGGCACGAGGCCGGCGGTGCGCAGACCGGCCGCGGCGAGAAAGCCGATCAGGAACAACGGAACCAGCTTCCGCCACGGCAGGCGAGCCGTGGCCTGAGCGTCACGACGTGACCTGAGCACGACGAGCGCCATGACGATCGGCACCAGCATCAGCGACCGGGTCAGCTTCACGACCAGCGCCTGGTCGCCGGCCTGCTGACTGTACGCATACCCGGCAGCGACGACCGACGACGTGTCGTTGATCGCCGTACCGGCCCACAACCCGAAGGCCTCCGGGCCGAGCCCCAGCAGGTGGCCGAGCGGCGGGAACGTCAGGACGGCGACGATGTTGAAGGTGAAGATCGTCGCCAGCGCGTAGGCGACCGACGAACGCTTCGGGTTGATCGCCGCCGTGGTCGCCGCGATCGCCGACGCACCGCAGATCGCCGTACCGACACCGATCAACGTCTGCGTGTCACCTCTGACCCCCAGCAGCCGGCCGAACAGCCAGGCGCCGCCGAGCGCGATCGCCAGCGTCCCGAGCATCACCGGCAGCGACGAGCCGCCGACGTGCACGACCTGTTGGAGCGACAGGCCGGTCCCCAGTACGACGATCGACAGCTGAAGCAGCGTCTTCGACGCGAAGGTGTATCCGGGCCGGCACAGCTCCGAGCGCAACGGGGGCACGAGCAGCCCGGCCAGGACGCCGAGCACGATCCCGAACACCGGCCCGCCGACCACCGGAACGAGCCGGCCGAGCGGGACAGCGACCCCGGTGAGCGCCAGGACGACGACCAGTCCGGGCAATCCGGTGAACCGAGGGACGGCGATTGGCCTAACCTCGACCTGCACCATGGACGCCGGTCCTCCTTCAGCAGAAATGTACGCACATTTAAGCTAGGAGATGACCGGACATTTGGCAAGCCCGGATGGAGGCACCGCACCCGATGACCGAGCGCAGGCTCGACCGCTCCGGCGGCCAGCCGCTCTGGAAGCAGCTGCAGCAGGACCTGGTCCGGCGACTGCGGGCCGGCGAGTTCGACGACGTCTTCCCCGGTGAGCTCGCGCTGGTCGAGGACTACCAGGTCAGCCGGCACACCGTCCGGCAGGCGCTCACCAAGCTGCGCGCCGACGGTTTGATCGTCGCCGAGCGCGGTCGCCAGCCCCGGGTCGCGACCTCGCCGGAGATCCGTCAGCCGATGGGCGCGCTGTACAGCCTGTTCTCCTCGGTCGAGGCCTCCGGCCTGACCCAGCACAGCGTCGTCCGGGCGCTGGACATCCGGGCCGACGGCGTCATCGCGGCCCGGCTCGACCTGGAAGCGTCCATCCCGCTGCTCTACCTCGAGCGCCTCCGCTTCGCGGGCGACGAGCCGCTCGCGCTGGACCGGGTCTGGCTGCCCGCCTCGATCGCAGCGCCGCTGCTCGATGCCGACTTCACCCATACCAGCCTCTACAACGAACTGGCGGCGAGCACCGGTCTGCGTCTCGACCACGGGCGCGAGGACATTCGCGCCGTCGTACCGACACCGGCCGAACGCACCCTGTTGCGCTGCCCGCCGGAAGCCGCCGCGTTCTCCATCAACCGCCAGGGCAGCTCACAGAACCGTCCGGTCGAGTGGCGCCACACGCTGGTCCGAGGCGACCGGTTCGCGCTGTCCGCCGAGTTCTCCGCCAACACCGGCTACCGCCTGACGACGGGCGCGGTGACTCACGCCGGCGCGTGACGCAACGGGTCGCCGCCCGGATGCCGGCCGCCGCCGCAGGTCGACGGCTCTTGACTTCACGTGAACTAGAAGTGTTGAGGTAAGCGTCATGTGGGAGATCGACGAACTCGACCTGGACGCCTACCTCGACCGGATCCGGCACCCGCGGGTGACACCGTCCGCGGACGGCCTGCGCAGCCTGCACCGCGCGCACGTGCTGGCGATCCCGTTCGAGAACATCGACGTGGTCCTCGGCACGCATCCCGGGATCGGGCCGGCCGCGATCCAGGCCAAACTGGTAGGCCGGCGACGCGGCGGCTACTGCTACCAGCACACCCTGCTGTTCGCCGCCGCGCTCGAACGGCTCGGGTTCGAGGTCGAACGCCGGGTCGCGCGGGTCCAGCCACACAAGTCGGGACCGCGGACGCACGCGCTGCCGAAGGTCGGCGCCGGCGGTCAGGAGTTCCTCGCCGACGTCGGGTTCGGTGCCGGTCAGCTCTACCCGACCCCGCTGAAGGACGGCGTGATCGTCGACCAGGGCGGCTGGGACGACCGACTGACCGTCGACGGCGACGTCTGGACGTTGTCGAAGCAGACCCCGGACGGCTGGATCCCGCAGCACGCCTCCACCGACGAGCCGGTGCGCCCGGTCGACTACGAGGTCTACCACCACTACGTGTCCACGCACCCGGACTCCCCGTTCACCGGCCGGCCGGTGGTGATGCGGGTCGCCGAGGGCGTCGTCCGCCGCCTGATCGGCGACGATCTCACCACGGAGTACGCCGACGGCCGGACCACGCACCGCGCCGTACCGCCCGAGGACCTCCCGGCTGCCCTGGCATCCCTCGACGTCGTCCTCAGCGACGCGGAGATCGACCGCCTGAAGCTTCTCTAGGGGTCTCGGTCCGGAACGACTCCCCCAGCTCCGGGCCGAGACCGAAGTAGTGCCGGAAGTTGTAGACCAACGGCGACCACACTCCGGGATCGACGTACGACGTCCCCGGCACGACGATCCGCTCGTCGGCATGCACCCGGAGCACCTTCGCCTGGACGACCAGGAAGTTGCCATCGGCACCGACCTCCATCCGGACGACGGACGCCTCGAACTGCAACGGGCACTCGGCCACCCGCGGTGGACCGACCACCTGGGACGGGACCGGTGTGAGACCGGCTGCCTCGAACTTCTCCCGCTCGAAGCGAAACCGGGCCCGCTTGTGGTCCGGCACCGGATCGCGGCCGGTCAGCGGTGCCAGCCGTTCGACCGCCTCCCACTGCTCCGGCGGCGGGAAGCTGATCACGACCTCCGGCCGGTGTCGCAGGTTGTCCGCGGTCCGGCCGGACGCGCCGAGCCCGAGTACGACGATGTCGCCGAGCGCCCACGCGGACGACATCGGGGCCAGGTTGGGGGTGCCGTCGGCGTTCTCGGTGGAGAGCAGGGCGACCGGCGTGCCGACGTACAGGATGGACGGTTCGATCGTCACGTGTGCCATGGGCTCCGACGCTAGGTCGTAGTTGGTTCGGTGGGGGCCGAAGTGCGGGGGCGGCATGATGGCAGGGTGAGTACGCAGACCGAAGGTCAGGAACTGGCCGCGTGGGCCAGGATGCTGGCCGATGCCACCAGGGCGACCGTCTGCCTCGCGCTGCTCGACGGGCGGGCCTGGACAGCGACCGAACTGGCGCGCCTGGCGAAGGTCTCGCGGCCGACGATCAGCGAGCACCTGAACCTCCTCGTCGACGGCGGCTTGCTGTCCGAGGTCCGGCAGGGACGGCACCGCTATCTCAGACTCGCCGGTCCGGAGACCGCCGAGCTGATCGAAGGACTTGCCGCGCTCGCGCCTCGTCGTACCGAAGTTCTGGACAGCCTGGCGGCGGTGAGCAAGCGAGACGCGTTCGCCCGGGCGCGAACCTGCTACGACCACCTGGCCGGCAAGCTCGGTGTCGCACTCGCGGACGCGCTGACCGAGCGCAACCTGATCGACTGGTCGGACGGTGTCGCGCTGACGCCGGAAGGCACCGCCTGGCTGACCCAGCTCGGCATCGAGGTCCAGCGACGCCACGGACGGCCTGCGCTCCGGTCATGTCTGGACGTGACCGAGCGCCGGCCGCACCTGGCCGGCGCGGTCGGTGCCGCGCTCTGTGCGCACGCGTTGCGCCACGGGTGGGTGAGCCACATCCCCGGTGGGCGCGCGTTGAAGGTGACCGCCTCGGTCCGCGAGCTCGGACTGCCTGCCGGTATCGTCCGCGAACTCCTGCCCAGAGTCTGAGAAGACAATGAGGAAACGCGGACCCGGGAGGCGCCGGGCGCGGAAACCACCTAGCCTTCGGCCATGACTGAGTTCGAGCCCGGCACCGAACTGGTGTCCCGTCTGCCGCTGCCCAGCCATGTGGTCGTCCTCGTCGGCGGCCAGTGGCGCCCCGGCTGGCTGATCGGCCGTGAGCACGAGGCGACGGGATGGACCGGTCTGGTGCAGTACGAGGGCGACGACGGCACCGAGCAGACGGAACGCCTCCCGGCGGACCGGATCGCTCTGCCGGAGTCGCACCATCCGAGCGAACAAGCGTCATAGCGCAGGGAGGAAGACGCGCGAAGGCCCCCGGTGGATCACCGGGGGCCTTCGTGCGTAACGCGGCCGGGGCGCCTGGCGGCGAACGAGAACCCCGCCCCAGGCCCTTCGGGCGGTTGACCTGGGACGGGATCCTCAGTGGCGTTACACACGGTGTATCGCTGGTGACCGCGCGAGTGTTACACGATCGCAGGAAAATTCTTCGCGCCCCCGCGGGCGGCCTGGACATGGCGTCCCGCCGGCGCCCGGGCAAGGAGCGACCCCGGCGCACGTCCCTGAACACCGGGGCCTGGAGAGACACCCTCTCGAGCGACTGCCGCTCCTGACGAACAAGTGCCCCCGGCGACGCTGGGTCAATCGTGCCGACCGCAACCGGGCCCGTGCGGACAGTGGTCAGAAGCGCACGGCGAGCAGGATCCGGCCGGTCTCCGAGCTTCGAATGTCCAGCGCACGGATCTCGTGGCGCTGCAGCTTGGTGGTCGCGGCCGGCTTGACCGTCGTCCCCGGCGCCGCCGTCCAGCTCGCGATCAGCTGCGCCTTCCCGGACGTGTCCGTGACGTACAGCTCGTATCCGCGGGCCCGCTCGCTGGGCGTCGCCAACTCGTCGTACCGGCAGCTGATCTCGATCGTCGTACCCCAGCGCTCCGGCACGAGCCGGGCGTCCGCGGAAAGCTTGCTGGCGACGGTCTGCGCGAGGACGACGTAGTCCCCTTGCGGCTCCTCGCGGCTGAGCGGGATCGCCACCACGGCACCGGCCACGGCCGCCGCGGTCGCCACCGAGGCCATCACCAGGCCGACGCGGAGACGCCGTTGACGGGTGTCCCGCTGGACCGCGCGGACCAGATCGGGCAGCAGGTTCGGCGGGTCGGCGGTGATGGTCGCGAGCGCCCGGTCGTCGGGCAGCGCCGCGAGTGCAGCGGGTACGCCGGCCAGCGACGCGACCGCAGCCGAGCACTCGTCGCACGTCCGCAGATGCTCCTCGTAGGCCCGCCGGTCCTTCGCCGACAACGCCCCGAGCAGGTACGCCGCGTCCCACTCCCGGTACGGATCGCTCACTGGCTCGTCACCCCCCTCTCCTGCAACGCGAGCTTCAGCGCCCGCAACCCGTAGTGCAGCCGCGACTTCACGGTGCCTGACGGGATGTCCAGCTCTGCGGCGATATCAGTGACGGTACGACGCCCGTAGTACGCCCGGACGATCACCTGCCGGTGTTCCTCGGACAGCTGGGCCAGCGACTCCGCCACCAGCCAAGCGTCCAGGACGGCGTTCGCGTGGTCGGCGCTCGGGTTCTCCGGCAGATCGCCGCTGGCCACCTCGCGGCTGACCCGGGCACTGCGCCGGTCGTCGATGACGAGGTTGCGCGCCACCGTGAACAGCCAGGCCCGGGCCCCCGCCTCGTCCTCGGTCAGGATCTGTGGCCGGCGCCACGCCCGCAGGAGCGTCTCCTGGACGACGTCCTCGGCCAGCCGGTCGTCGCCGGTCAGCCGGACCACGAACCGCCACAACGCCGGCGCGTGCACGTCGTGCAGCTCGCGGAGCAACGCCGCACGGTCATCGGCCATCGGCGCTCCCGCTCCGTCATGCATCGGCGTGGTCCGTTCGGCTCACTCCGCTGCTGCCTGCTGTGGTGCTGATCGCTCAACCGCCCACGCGACGTTGCCGAGGAACGCGATCAGCAGGAAGGCGAGGCAGATCAACGCCGCCTTCTCGCCACCATTCTGCACAGGTAGCAAAGCATCCACCTGGTGAACCGTGAAGTAGACGTACGCCATCGAGCCCGGGCACAGCAGGGCGGCGTCCCTGGCGCTCAGCCGGATCAGCACCAGCGCACCGGCGGCGAACTGGATCGGCGACGCCATCACGACGGCCAGGCGAACGTCTGGCAGCGCTCCAGCACCTTCATGGCCTGACTCCTCGAGGGTGTAGGGGTCGTCGCCTGTTCCGAACGATCGACCCGGCCCTCGGGTTCAACGCCGTCCAGTACTCGGCTGTGGGAACCTGAGTCACGGGGGTGGGGGGTGTTGATGCAGG
>NZ_SMKR01000126.1 GCF_004348725.1 Kribbella turkmenica | reverse complement strand
GTGAGCACGGCCGAACCGCCGATCCCGCCGGAATCGACGACCGTCACCTCCGCCCCCAGCTGGGCGGCCGCACTGGCCGCCTCGTACCCGCCCGGACCGCCACCGATGATCACAACTCGCGCCACGGGACGCCATTCTTCCGTATCCTGTGTCGTCGTGACCCTGTACGCCGCGTTTGCCTCGAATCTGGACCCGAACCTGATGGCCGAGCGGTGCCCGTACTCGCCCCTGCGCGGGACCGGCTGGATCACCGGCTGGCGCCTCACCTTCGGCGGGGAGGAGCTCGGCTGGGAGGGCGCCATGGCCACCGTCGTCGAGGACCCGTCGAACCCTGCCAACCAAGTCTTCGTCGCGCTGTACGACGTGCACCCGAAGGACGTCGAGCGGCTGGACGAGTGGGAGTGGATCGACCAGGACGTCTACAGCAAGATCCAGGTCCGGGTGCAGACCCTGGACGGCGAGCAGCTGGCCTGGATGTACGTCCTGAACGCCTACGAGGGCGGACTGCCCTCGGCCCGCTACCTGGGCATCCTCGCCGAGGCGGCCGAAGCCGCGGGCGCCCCGGACGACTACGTCGCCGACCTCCGCGCGCGCCCCTGCCAGTCGTCGGGTCATTAGCTATCGTGCGGAGGTGACCGTCAACGATGACCTCCGTAGCGCCGCCGAAGCCTGGCTGAGCGAAGATCCCGACCCCGACACGCGCGCCGAGCTGCGGCACCTGCTGGACGCCGCCGCGGCCGACGAGCTGGCCGACCGGTTCGCCGGCATCCTCGAGTTCGGTACGGCGGGTCTCCGCGGCGCCGTCGGCGCCGGGCCGAACCGGATGAACCGGATCGTGGTCATCCGCGCCGCCGCCGGCCTGTGCGCGTACCTGAAGGCGAAGGGACTCACCGACGGCCCGGTCCTGATCGGGTACGACGCCCGGCACAAGTCCGACGTGTTCGCGCAGGACACCGCGGCCGTGGTGCGCGGCGCCGGCCTGGAGGCCGTCCTGCTGGACCGGCCGGCGCCGACGCCGGTGGTCGCCTTCGGGATCAGGCATCTGATGGCCGTGGCCGGTGTGGTCGTGACGGCGTCGCACAACCCGCCGCAAGACAACGGGTACAAGGTGTACCTCGGCGACGGCTCGCAGATCGTGCCGCCCGCGGACGCGGAGATCGCGGCCGCCATCGCCGCGGTCGGCCCGCTCGCCGAGGTCCCGCGCGGGGACGACTGGCAGACGACCGGCGACGACCTCATCAACGCCTACCTGGACCGCATCGCGGAGCTGGTGCCCGCGGACGCCCCGCGGGACCTCAGCGTCGCCTACACGCCGCTGCACGGGGTCGGGCGGTTCCTGGTCGAGGACGCGGTCGCCCGCGCGGGCTTCGGCGCACCGGCGGTGGTGACGTCGCAGGCGGACCCGGATCCGGACTTCCCGACAGTGTCGTTCCCGAACCCGGAGGAACCGGGTGCGATCGACGCCGCGCTCGACCTGGCCCGGTCGGTGAACGCCGACATCGCGGTCGCGAACGACCCCGACGCCGACCGGTGTGCGGTCGCCGTACCGGATCAGGCCGCCGACCGCGGCTGGCGAATGCTGCGCGGGGACGAGCTCGGCGGCCTGCTCGGCGAGTTCCTGCTGTCGTCGAGGCCGGACGGGGTCGCCGCGTGCTCGATCGTGTCGTCGTCGCTGCTCGGCAAGGTCGCGGCCTCGTACGGCGTCGAGTACGTCGAGACGCTGACCGGGTTCAAGTGGATCGGCCGGGTGCCCGGGCTGGTCTTCGGCTACGAGGAGGCGCTCGGGTACTGCGTCGACCCGGTCGCGGTGAAGGACAAGGACGGTGTCTCGACGCTGGTCCGGGTCCTGCAGCTGGCCGCACGGGCGAAGTCCGAGGGACGCACGCTGCTGGATCTGCTGGACGACCTCGCGGTCAAGCACGGTCTGCACGCGACCGACCAGCTGTCCGTCCGGGTGGACGACCTGTCGCTGATCACGAGCGCGATGGAGCGGTTGCGGAGCACTCCCCCGACGTCGCTCGGCAGCCACACGGTCGAGCGGGTGGACGACCTGAGCGAGGGCTCGGAGACGCTGCCGCCGACCGACGGCCTGCGCTACTCGCTGTCCGAGGGCGCTCGGGTGGTGGTGCGTCCGTCCGGCACCGAGCCGAAGCTGAAGTGCTACCTGGAGGTCGTCATCCCGGTGACCACCGACGTGACAGCCGCCCGGGCCGAGGCCGCCACCGACCTGGCCGCGATCAAGGAGTCACTGTCCACGAGCCTCGGCCTCTGACCGCGTCGCAGCCGGACAGCACGGAAGCCAAAACGTCAGCCGCTCGACCATTCTGGTCGGCGGCTGACGTTCGTACGACGCCGGAGCACCTGGCGGGTGGCTGCGGCGAGGTCGGCTCAGCGGGTGGCGGCGGCCGCGGCGGCCGCGGCGTCGGCCTCTTCGGCGCGGAGCGAGCTCTGCAGCGACGAGTGCAGGATGCGCAGGGTGCTGGTCGACTGCATCAACGCGTCCCGTTCGTCCGGGTTCCGGTTCGCGAGGCTGGTGATCTCGTTGATGCTCGCCTCGATCCGGGCGATCCGGTCGGCGACCGAACCCTCCTGGCTGCTGGCCTTGCGGATCGCGTCGGACGTGACCGTCCAGACGTCCTCCTTGTCGTTGGTCCGCCGCGACATGTCCACCATCTGGCTCAACGCCGCCAGGTCGTGGTCGACCTGGGTCCGCTCCACCGGCGCGGTGATCCCGGCGGTCGCCTGGCGCAGCCGGGTCACGTGACCGGACAGCTCGGACCAGCTGCACCTGCCGCTCTTGATCTTGTCCAGCACCTTGGCGTACTCGGTGTTGAACTCGTCGTAGTTCACTGTCCTACTCCTGCCGTGAGACTGCTCGCTGGAGAACTGTACGGCGTGCGCCTGGCAAAACAAGTAACCACACGATCGCAGATGGTGTACGTGTCGGCAAAACGCGAGGGCCGCCCGGTACGGCAACGCGTTCCGGGCGGCCAGGTTACGTGGGAACGCCGGCCGGGTCAGGAAACCCGGCTGGCCTGGGAGTTCCAGGTGTTGCAGCGGCTCGCGTACGTCTTGGTGCTGGCCGCGTAGAAGCCGGCGTGCGACCACCAGCCGTGGTTGGCCGGCGAACCGTGGTCGCGCAGTTGGCCCGGCTGGTCGCCGGAGTGCTCGACGAGCCACTTCCACTGGGCGTAGAGACCGGTGCTCATCGGGTAGTACCGCTTGTTCGCGCCGATGGACGCCGAACCGAGGCAGGACGCCTGCAGCTCACGCCGGCGGCTCTCCTCGAGCCGGGCGCTGTGGGTGCTGAAGGCCCGCTGCCGCCACCAGGAGGCGTTCAGGATGCCGGTCAGGTACTGGACGTGGTGGCCGTACTCATGCGCCAGAGTGTTGGTCGCATAGGCCCGCGCGTACGTCGGGCTCTGCCGCCACAGGTTCGAGATCACGTAGGCCGGCATGTAGATCTGGCCGTTCTGGTACCCGCAGTAGTACGCGGTCGCGCCGCTGACCACACCGCAGTACGTGGTGAGCTTGCTGTGGTTGTGCACGATCAGCGTCGGCTTCGTCTTGTACGCCGCGCCGGCCGCGCGCAGCGGAGCCGCCCAGGAGTAGTACGAGCAGGACCACAGCTGGGTCAGGTAGGACTGCACTCCCGCGGTGGTGCGCAGCGAGACGTTGACCTCCGGGCACTTGGACGGCGGGACCGCCCCGGTGCTGTACAGCTTGTTGTAGCGGACCGTCTGCAGCGCCGTCCGGCTGTTGTAGGCGGCCGTCGAGAACGTCTCGGTGCCCTGCACCGACGTCGCGGTGCCGGCCGGCTCGCCGAACACCGGTGCCGGCGGGGTGGCGGTGCTGGCGGCCGGCACCGCCTGGGCGGCGGGCAGCGCCGCGACCGCGAAGCCGGCGAGCGCGGCGACACCCGCCAGGCCGCGCAGCTTCGAGCGGGAGAGGTTGACCATGTGCTCACTCTCGTTGTCTCGGGGAACTTCCGGAGGCCCATCCTGGGCGAACCTGGGTTCATCCCGGGGCAGGACAGCGGCTCTGACGCCGCGGATCACCGCGGAGATCCCCGCACCGGCTGGGCGCCGGTCAGCGGGAGAGGCCGGCCAGGACGGCGACGACCGCGAGCGCGCCGATGAGGATGAGCTCGAGGCGGGCCCAGCTGGTCACGATCTCGCCGTCGGCCTTCTCGCCGTACTGCTCCATGTGGGACTCGACCCGGTTGACGACGAACTCGGCCCGGGACAGCGAGCTGTCCGGGGACAGCTTGCGGCCGCCGACCCGCTGCTTGCGGAGGTCGCGCATGACGAGCTGTACGCCGGGCGCCCGGAACCGGTCGTCGCCGGTGTGCACCCGGAGGATGTCGGTGACGTCGACGCCGGTGACCTTGCGCCACGGGATCGTGTGGTCGCGCAAGTGGTTACGCAGCAGGATGTTCTCGGGGCTGAGGGTGACCGAGGGGCGGATCAGCCCGACGTACGCGAGCACCATCAGAATGCCGATGATGCAGGCGACCATCAGGCCGGTGACGGTCCGCCACTCCAGCACGATGTCGAGCAGTCCGAGCGCGCCGATCACCAGCACGATGACGCCGGTGATCCGGTTCGAGGCGGACAGGTACTGCTCGTTCTCGGGAGACTTCGGCTTCACCCGGACAAGGTATCCGGCGTCCGGTCACCGGCCCACAGCGAAGTACGGATCGTGACCTGCCCGCCGTAGACTGCGGCACGTGACCACAATCGACAGCGGCGTCGACACTCTGGCCGACGTGACCTCGTCCGAGGACCGGCTGCGCCGGTTCCTGCTCGGCCTGCCGGGTGTCGACCAGGTCGGCGCCGAGGCGAGGGCCGCCACCCTGGGCACCCGGTCGATCAAGACCACCGCCAAGGCGTACGCGCTCGACCTGGCGATCCGGATGATCGACCTGACCACGCTGGAGGGGCAGGACACCCCCGGCAAGGTCCGGGCCCTGTGCGCGAAGGCGCGACGGCCGGACCCGGCCGACCCGAGCACCCCGCAGGTCGCCGCGGTCTGTGTGTACCCGGACCTGGTGGCCACCGCCAAGCACGAGCTCAGGGGCTCCGGGATCAACGTCGCGAGCGTCGCGACCGCCTTCCCCAGTGGGCGTTCCAGCCTGGCGATCAAGGTCCAGGACACCAAGGACGCCGTCGCCGCGGGCGCCGACGAGGTCGACATGGTGATCGACCGCGGCGCCTTCCTGTCCGGGCGGTACGGCATGGTGTTCGACGAGATCGTCGCGATCCGCGAGGCGGCCGGCGACGCGCACCTGAAGGTGATCCTGGAGACCGGTGAGCTGGTCACCTACGACAACGTCCGGCGGGCCTCCTGGCTGGCGATGCTGGCGGGTGCGGACTTCATCAAGACCTCGACCGGCAAGGTGTCACCGGCGGCCACCCTGCCGGTGACGCTGGTGATGCTCGAGGCGGTCCGGGACTACCACGAGGCCACCGGCCTGCACATCGGCGTCAAACCGGCCGGCGGCATCCGGACCGCGAAGGACGCGATCAAGTACCTGGTCACGGTCAACGAGACGGCCGGACCCGACTGGCTGGACCCGGAGCTGTTCCGTTTCGGCGCCTCCAGCCTGCTGAACGACCTGCTGATGCAACGCACCAAGCTGGCCACCGGGCACTACCCCGGACCCGACTACTTCACGCTGGACTGAGGCATGAGCAGATTCGAGTACGCACCCGCTCCGGAGTCCCGGGCGATCGTCGACATCAAGTCGTCGTACGGGCTCTTCATCAACGGCGCCTTCACGGATGCGACCGACGGCAAGCCGTTCAAGACCGTGTCGCCGGCGTCCGAGGAGGTGCTCGCCGAGGTCAGCGAGGCCGGGCCGGCCGACGTCGACAAGGCGGTCCGCGCCGCGCGCCGGGCGTTCGAGCGGGTCTGGGGACCGATGGCCGGCCGCGACCGGGCGAAGTACCTGTTCCGGATCGCCCGGCTGATCCAGGAGCGCTCCCGCGAGCTGGCGGTGCTGGAGTCGCTGGACAACGGCAAGCCGATCCGCGAGTCGCGCGACGTCGACATCCCGCTGGTGGCCGCGCACTTCTTCTATTACGCGGGCTGGGCGGACAAGCTCGAGTACGCCGGGGCCGGCGAGCACCCGCAGCCGTGGGGCGTCGCGGGCCAGGTAATCCCGTGGAACTTCCCGATGCTGATGCTGGCGTGGAAGATCGCGCCCGCACTGGCGGCCGGGAACACGGTCGTGCTGAAGCCGGCCGAGACCACACCGCTGACCGCGCTCGCGTTCGCGGAGATCTGCCAGCAGGCGGACCTGCCGCCGGGGGTGGTCAACATCGTCACCGGCGCGGGCCGCACCGGCCAGGCTCTGGTCGAGCACTGGGGAGTCGACAAGGTCGCGTTCACCGGGTCGACCGAGGTCGGCCGGTCGATCGCCAAGGCGGTCGCGGGCTCGGACAAGAAGGTCACCCTGGAGCTCGGCGGCAAGGCGGCGAACATCGTCTTCGAGGACGCGCCGATCGACCAGACCATCGAGGGCATCGTCAACGGCATCTTCTTCAACCAGGGCCACGTCTGCTGCGCGGGTTCGCGGCTGCTGGTCCAGGAGAGCGTGTACGACGAGGTGCTGGCGCGGCTGAAGCGCCGGATGGGCACGCTCCGGGTCGGCGACCCGCTGGACAAGAACACCGACATCGGCGCGATCAACTCCTCGGCCCAGCTGGCCAAGATCCGCGAGCTGTCCCAGATCGGCGAGGACGAGGGCGCCGAGCGCTGGTCGCCGGACTGCGAGCTGCCGGCCGAGGGCTTCTGGTTCCCGCCGACCGTCTTCACCGGGGTGTCCCAGGCGCACCGGATCGCCCGCGAGGAGATCTTCGGCCCGGTGCTGTCGGTGCTCACCTTCCGCACCCCGGCCGAGGCCGTGGAGAAGGCGAACAACACCCCGTTCGGGCTGTCCGCCGGGATCTGGACCGAGAAGGGCTCCCGGATCCTGTGGATGGCGAACCAGCTGCGCGCCGGCGTCGTCTGGGCGAACACGTTCAACCGGTTCGACCCGGCCTCGCCGTTCGGCGGGTACAAGGAGTCGGGCTACGGCCGCGAGGGCGGTCGCCACGGTCTGGAGGCCTACCTTGCCCACTAAAGACTCGCCGAGGCTGGAAGTGCGGAAGACCTACAAGCTCTACATCGGCGGGGCCTTCCCGCGCAGCGAGTCCGGCCGCTCGTACGTCGTGAACGATGCCAAGGGCAAGTTCCTGGCGAACGCGTCGCAGGCCTCCCGCAAGGACGCCCGGGACGCGGTCGTCGCGGCCCGCAAGGCGTTCGGCGGCTGGTCCGGCAAGACGGCGTACAACCGGGGCCAGGTGCTCTACCGGATCGCCGAGGTGATGGAGGGCCGGCACGACCAGTTCAGCGCCGAGGTGGCCGCGTCCGAGGGTCTGTCCGCGGCGAAGGCGCGGGCGATCGTGGACGCGTCGATCGATCGCTGGGTCTGGTACGCCGGCTGGGCCGACAAGCTCGCCCAGGTCGTCGGCTCGAGCAACCCGGTGGCCGGCCCGTACTTCGACTTCTCGTTGCCCGAGGCAACCGGCGTGATCGCGGTGCTGGCACCGCAGGACTCCAGCCTGCTCGGGCTGACCAGCGTGATCGCGCCCGCGATCGTCTCCGGCAACACGGTCGTCGCGGTCTCGTCCTTCGAGCGCCCCCTGCCGGCGGTGACGCTCGGCGAGGTGATGGCGACGTCCGACCTGCCGGGCGGCGTGGTCAACCTGCTGACCGGGTCCGCGTCCGAGATCGGGCCGTGGCTGGCGTCGCACCTCGACGTGAACGCGATCGACCTGTGCGGGATCGAGGACCCGGACGAGGCCCGCGACCTGGAGGCCGCCGCGGCCGAGAACCTCAAGCGGGTACGCCGTCCCGCCGAGGAGGACTGGTCCGCGTCGCCGGGGCTGTCGCGGCTGACGCAGTACCTGGAGCTGAAGACCGTCTGGCACCCGATCGGCGTCTGACGGTCCACTCCGGGGACACGCTCGCGGTCAGCGGATGAGGGTGCGGGTGAGGGCCGGGTTCGGGTCGGGGAAGCAGGCCACCGGAGCGGTGACGGTGACGAACTTCCACTTGATCTTCGCCTGAAGGGTGAGCCCCGGGTCGTCGTAGCCGGTGCCTTTGAGCCTGGTCTCGATGACGGCACCGCGGCGCCCGGACTTGAGCCGGACCGAGAGCGACGGCAGGTGGTAGCTCGCGCCGCCCGGGATCGGGCCGGCGACCTTGACGACGGCGACACCGTGCTCGACCTGCAGGGTCGGCGTGGAGTTGAGCCCGGAGCCACCGGTCAGCCTGGCACTCACGTACGACGAGTTGGCCGGGATCGGCACCCGCAGCGACAGGTCCCGGACCTCCTTGAGCTTGAAGCCCTTGACCTCACCGGGCAACGACCCGGGCTTGAGGTCGACCGCGATGGTGAACCGGGTGTTCGGCGGTACGGTCGCCGGTGCCTTGGCATCCACGCCCTGACGCAGCGAGAGCAGGTGGCGGCCGAACTTCGTGTCCGCCCGGCAGGCGTAGCTCGCCGTCGGCGGCGCCGCCTGGGCCACGGTCGCGACGAGCAGCGGCAGCACAGCAACCCCGAGGATCAGAAGACTGCGGTGAGTAGCCATGTGACTACTCTAAGCAGCAGTCGCCGCGCGGAGCGCCTACCATCTCACTGACCGAACAGGTACCAGCCGCCCACGCCGGCGAGCACGAACACGAGCGGCAAGGTGGCCAGGAACAGCACGCGTCCCCGGCGGCCGCGGGGTGCCGGGAAGTCGGTGGTGACCGTTGTCGGAAGGTCCTCGTCGGGATCGCTGATGTGCGTCCGCTCCAGCGCACGCAGCGGCGCCTCCTGCTCCAGCCGGTACGCCTCGGCCTCCAGCCGCTCGGCCAGCGTGTCGGCCCGCTCCCACCGGTCGCTCACGCGGAACGCCAGCGCGCGAGCGAAGATGTCGTCGAGCTGCCCGACCGAGTCGAACAGCGTCGGCCGCAGGCTCGGCGGCGGCAGATCGGGGTCGCGGTTGAGCACGTCGCTGATCGAACCGGCGGAGAACGGCGGATGCCCGGTGAGCAGCGCGTACGTCACCGCGCCGACCGCATAGATGTCCGCCCGCTCGTCGAAACCGCCGTCACCGCGTCCCTGCTCAGGTGCCATGTAGGACGGCGTGCCGACGGCCTGGGTGAGTCCGGAGGCCTCCGCGGCCCGCTTGGCCAGGCCGAGATCGGCGAGCACGATCCGGTGCGTCCCGCCGCCGGACTCGTCACCCTGGTTGGGCCGGAGCAGCAGGTTGGCCGGAGTGACGTCGCGGTGCACGACGCCCTCGCTGTGCAACGCGGCGACCGCCCGGGCCAGGTCCGCACCCCACCACAACGCGTCGGCCGGGTCGAGCGGACCGTGCCGGAGAACGTCGGCCAGCGTCCCGCCGCCGACATAGTCCATCACGAAGTACGGGCGGCCGTCGGGCAGCCTGCCCAGGTCGAACACCCGGACCACCCGGTCGCTGGCGATCCGGCGCATCAGCCGGGCCTCGGACAGGAAGCGCTCGCGCACGTCGGCACGCGACGCCCAGTTGTCGGCCAGCACCTTGACGGCCACGTCCACGTCGAGGTCGTCGTCGTACCCGCGCCAGACCGTCGCGAACGCCCCCGCGCCGATCTTGTCCTGCAGCCGGTACCTCCCGATGACATCCATCGGGACTATTGTCGACCACAGCCGTCCTGTCCGGCGAACACCACCCTGGGGGAGCATGAACGAGGACCTGGAGGAGCTCGCGGTCCAGGCCGCCGCGGGGGACCAGTCGGTCGTGCCCGAACTGCTGCGGGCGATCCGCCCGCAGGTGCAGCGCCGGGTGGCCAAGTTCCTGCCGCACCACGAGGACGCCGAGGAAGCCGTCCAGGACACGCTGCTCCAGGTGGCGAACAAGATCCACACCTTCAAGGGCACCGGCAGCTTCGCCGGCTGGGTCACGATCGTCGCCACCAACCAGGCCAGGCAGACCTACCGCTCGCTCAAGCGACGCTCGGTCGAGCAGTCCGCCGAGGTCCTGCCGGAGGCGGTCGACCCCCGGACGACGTCGGTGATCGCCGGCTCCCGGCTCGACCTGCTGGAAGCCCTCGAGAACCTCGAGTCCAGCCATCCCCAGCTGGTTCAGCCGCTTGTTCTCCGCGACCTCGGCGCCCTGTCGTACGCTGAGATCGCGGTCGAGCTCGACGTCCCGCTCGGGACCGTCAAGGCCCGGATCCACCAGGCCCGGAAGGCCGTGGCCGAGCGTATGGCGGTCCGCTGAGCTACTCGCCGTCGCCGGCTTCACCGAACGTCCGGCGGACCGCGACCGCCCTGCGGAGGTTGTCGGCGAAGTTGGCCGTCTGCCGACGGATGCCGGGGGCAACGGTTTCGTCGGCCGCCAGCGCCTCGGCCCGGACCAGCAGCTCCGGCTCGACGACGAACCCGGGCACGATCCGGTGCACGGTGAGCGGCACCACCATCCCGGACCGGATCTCGGCCGTCCGCGGGATGTCGGTGAAGAACCGGTCCACGTACGGCGCCGTGACCGCGGTCTGACCGGGGTGCCAGAAGCCCTCGGCCGCGGCCAGCAACTCCTGCACCCCGACCGTCGGGTCCGTCATGATCCGCGTCCAGGCGGCCTCCTTGCCGTCCGGTAGCGCGGACCGGCAACGGGTGGCGTGGACCAGACCCTCGGTGGAGGAGTCCCGGGCGAGCTCGGCGTCGATCTCGGCCGCGCCGAAGACGTTGAGCCGGACGAGCCGCAGGACCAGGGACCACCGCAGGTCCGCGTCGATCCGCAGCCCGTCCGGGACGCGTGAACCACCGAGCCAGGCCTGCAGCAGATCGGCGTCGTCGGTGGTCGCGACGAAGCCGCGCGCGGTCGCCAGTTGGAGGCTGCTGCCGGGTTCGGTGGTGGCCAGCTTGCTGCCCAAGGCCGCCGCGACCGGTCCGCGCGACTCGTCGTAGGGCAGGTAGCCGCCGAGGACCCGGTCCTCCAGCCACCGGACCAGTGAGCCGACGGCGATGTCGCTGTCCTCGTGCCGGATCACGGTGGTGAAGAGCTCGAGGGCCGTGCGGGGGTCGAACTCGGCGTGCGCGGTGGCGTCCCGGATCGAGTTCCAGACGACCGCCCGAGTGGTGCCGTCGGTGATCGCCGGCAGGACGGCGGGCAGGTTCGCCAGGCTGGTCGCGTCCAGCCGGATCTTCGCCCAGGTGTCGTCGTCCGCGTCCGGTACGACCACCTCATTGTTCAAGGCAACTTCCACGGCGTCGCCGTCGAGCATCACGTCGAGGGTGGCGGACGCGCCGTCGGCGTCGTACCCGCGGACGCCGATCGTGTGCGGCCGGCGGGAGCTGTCCGGACTGGTGCGGCGCAGGACGATCCCGGCGGGCGTGCGCTCGGCGGTGATGGTGTCCAGGCCGGACGTCCGCAACCACTGCGCCGACCAGTTGTCCAGGTCGCGGGCGCCGGCCTCGGTCAGCTTGCCGATGAACTCGTGCAGGTCCGCGTTGCCGTACTCGTGCGCCTCCAGGTGGGCGTTGACGCCCTTGAGGAACACGTCGTCACCGAGGTACTTCGCGAGCTGCTTGAGCACCGCGGCGCCCTTGGCGTAGGAGATCCCGTCGAAGTCGTCGAGCGACTGGCGGGCGTCCTTCAGGCTGTCCGGCGCAACCGGGTGGGTCGAACTGCTCTGGTCGGTCTGCATCCCCCACCACCGGCGGACGAAGGCGAAGTCGGTCCAGTTGCCCTGGTAGTCGGTCGCGTCCTCGGACACGCGGTGGGCCATGTACTCGGCGAACGACTCGTTCAGCCACATGTCGTTCCACCACTTCATCGTGACCGAGTCACCGAACCACATGTGGGCCAGCTCGTGCACGACGATCCGGGCCCGGGTACTGCGCTCGGCCTCGGTCACCGTGCTGCGGAAGACCAAATGGTCGGCGAACGTCACGCAGCCCGGGTTCTCCATCGCGCCGAGGTTGAAGTCCGGGACGAACACCTGCCAGTACTCGCCGAACGTGTACCGCTGCCGGAACATCCGGTGGTACTCGTCGAACGCCTGCCCGGTGGTCCGGAACAGGTCGTCGGCGTCCCGGTCCAGGTGCTCCGCCAGCGACTGTCGGCAGGCGAGCCCGAGCGGGATGCCGTCGTACTCGCTGCGGATCAGGTGGTACGGGCCGGCCACGATCGTGACGAAGTACGTCGCCAGCGGCCTGGTTTCGGTCAGCGCCCACTCCCCCGGACCGGTCCGGGTCGCGGCACCGTTGCCCAGGACAACCCAGTCCTCCGGGCACTGCACCGTCACCGTGTACGGCGCCTTGAGGTCGGGCTGGTCGAAGCACGGGAAGTAGCGGGGCGCCGACTCGAGTGACGACATGCCGTAGGTGTACACGCGCCCGTCGGCCGCGTCGACCGATCGCACCAGGCCCTCGCCGTCCACGGAGTACTTCAGCTCGGCGGTCACGACGACCTCGTTCTCCGCCCGCAGGCCCGTCAGCGGGAACCGGCCCTCGGCCAGCAGAGCCACGTCCAGGGCGGCGCCGTTCAGCTCGACCGCCAGCAGTCGCTCGGGCTTCACGTCGACCCAGGTCGAGCTACTCGTCGCACCGAACCGGATCCGGCTGGTGGTGACGAACGTGTCGCCTGTCCCGGTCAGGTCGAAGTCGACCTGGTACGACCGGACCGCGATGTCTGTCGCCCGTTGCCGGGCCTCTTCCACTGTCAGCGCGCGCATGGCTGCACGCTATCCGAGCACTCCTACCGGCCGGCCAGCTTTTCGCGGACAGCATGCGCTCGCGCCCGCGCGGCCTCGTCGAGCGTCCCGTCCGCCGACATCAGCGCCAGCACCGCCACCAATCGCCGGCCCGGATCAGCAGGCACGGCGGCCGCCGCGAGCAGAGCCGTCGCCCGTACGTCGGCGTCCGCGGTGCCCTCGAGGATGTCCGCGATCAACTCCGCGTCCTCGGCTTCGGCAAGACTCGTGAGCACGTTGAGGGCGCTCAGATGATCGAACGCCGCCCGCAGCTCCGCATCACCGGCGATCGGCGGCCGCGACAGCACCGCCCGCGCGACCTGGCGGACCTCACCACCGAGCGGCTCCAGCGGATTCCCGCCGGACAACCGGGTGTACGACGCGGCCACCTGATACATGTTGAGCGCCCGGCAGACGGTCGCGACGTTGTCGCTGTGCAGCAACGCACTGAACGCCTGCAGGGGAATGGCTTCGTCGTCTGCCGTCATACCCGCACGCTAGCCGCCGCGTGCAGCTGGGCGGCCAGCAGGTGGGCGGACTCGGGCGCGTCCGCGGCGTAGCAGAGCAGGTGCGCGCGGGTGGACCAGGCGTCCTGAAGCGGGCAGATCTCGACGGCGGTGCTGGCATCCACGGCTCGGCGGGGAACGATCGCGAGTCCGGCGCCGGCGGTGGCGAGCGTGATCAGGGTGTGCAGCGTGGGCACGATCGTCCGGTAGCGCGCAACCGGGGCGTGCGGGCCCAGGCGGTCCTCCATCCACTGCGTCAGCGGCGACCCACGGTCGAGACCGACCAGTGGATGTTCGGCGACCTCGGCGTACGCGATCGAAGTGCGGCCGGACAGGACGCCGCCGGCCTGGCCGATCACGACCAGCGAGTCGTCGGCGAGCGGTTCGGTGCGCAGGTCGGTGGGTTCGTCGTCGAGGATGACGCCGAGGTCGGCCTCTCCCGCCGCCAGCAGGCGCACACTGCGGATCGTCCGGCGCTCGCTGACGTTGACGTCGTACTCCGGATGGTCGCGCAGGAAGGTCGCGAGCGCGGCCGGGACGAGTTGGTGCATCGCGGAACCACCGGCCACCAGCCGGATGGGCTCGGTGCGGGACACGGCGTACGAGGCGACCGCGCTGTCCAGCCTGGTCGTCTCGGCGAGCACCTCGCGGGCGTGCCGGGCCAGCGTCGCGCCCGCCGGGGTGAGCCGGACACCCCGGCGCTCGCGGATCAGAAGCGGTACGCCGGCCTGCGCTTCGAGTGCTCTGACCCGCGCGCTGGCCGAAGGCAGGCTGAGGTGCATCACCCGCGCCCCACCGGTGATCGACCCTTCGGCGGCAACGTGAGTGAAGAGTCGGAGGTCGTCGAGGTCGTACCGCATGCGACTCAGCCTACGCCTCAGCCTTAGGCTGACTACGGAAATCGCGCATTGTGGCGCACCATCCGAGCCATGATGCTCGACACGTGCTGACGAATCTTCCGGCCGCGCGGTGGCTGGTCTTCGTGCGAGCGTTGCGATGAACCCGGCCCGACTGGCGATGGCCTACCAGGCGTGCGAGGTCGCCGACCTCGCACGCACGGCGGTCACGCTGCACGACCCCGTCGAAGCACGGGCCCAGGCCGAACTCGTGCTGGCAGCCGCCCGCCGCCTCTCGGCGGCCGCCGCTCGGCTCACCGACACAGGGCCGCCCGCGGATCCCTTACAGCACTTCGCCTACCAGCATCCCGAAGAAGCCGCCGCAGACATCGCCGACTGGCTGCGGCACCACCCGGGTACGGGTGAGGCTCCGGGTGGTGCCGACTGACCAGACCGCCCGCACGCCGGTCACCAGTCCTTGTTCGAGACCATGTACTCCCGGTCGTCCTTCATCCGCACGCACCTCCTTTCGACGTCCAAACTCGCGCAAGTGTGGCAACCGCTGCTTTCACCTCGCTTTCACGGCAGCACGGCAGCCCGCCATGACAGCGATCTGAAAGCCCGCATCCGTAGCGTCCGGACCATGGCGAATCGTCCGACGATCCGGGAAGTCGTCGCCGTTGCCGAGTTCCGGGCCTTGTGGATCGCTCATGCGCAGTCCCGGCTCGGCGACCAGTTGGCGCGGGTCGCGATCGCCGTACTGGTCTTCGACCGGACCGAGTCGGCGCTGCTCACCGCGGTCACCTACGCCTTGTCGTTCCTGCCGCCGCTGGTCAGCGCACCGCTGCTCACCGGGCTCGCGGACCGGTTCCCAAGGCGAACAGTGATGGTGGTGACGGAGCTCGGCCGGGCCGCGCTGACCGCGGCGATGGCGATCCCCGGCCTGCCGATCGTGGCAGTCGTGCTTCTGCTGGTCGCCGTGGTCAGTCTGCAACCGCTCTACAGTGCTGCCCGCAACGCCCTGCTGCCGGACGTCCTGGAGGGTGACCGGTACGTCGTCGGCGTCGGCCTGGCGAGCGCGACCGACAGCGTCGTCCAGGTGCTCGGCTTCGCCGCGGGCGGTGTGCTCGTCAGCCTGACCGGATCGCACCTCGCGCTGGGAATCAACGCGGCGACCTTCGTGGTGTCGGCGACGCTGGTCCGAACCGGTGTACGCCATCGCGACGCGTCGGCGGCGACGCGAAGGAGCGTAGGCCGGTCGGTGTCCGCCGGAGTGCGGTTGATCTGGTCCGACCATCGGTTGCGCAGCCTGCTGAGCCTGCTGTACCTGTACGGGTTCTACCTCGCGCCGGAGGGACTCGCCGCGCCGTACGCCGCGCAGGCCGGCGCCGGCGACGCGGCAGTCGGTCTGCTGATGGCGGCTGATCCGGTGGGCGCGATGATCGGGTCGGTGCTGCTCAGCCGCTGGCTCCCGGTCAGGTGGCGTTCGCGATCGATGGGTCCGCTGGCGGTCGCGTCCGCGGTTCCACTGGCGATGAGTGCTCTGTATCCGTCGGTGCCCGGCGCGGTGGTGCTCTGGGTGCTCGTCGGTGTCCTGTCGTCGTACACGATGCTCGTGCACGCGACGTTCGTACGGCTGGTGCCTGATGACCGGCGTGGTCAGGTGATCGGATTGGCATCGGCGGGTCTGCAGGCCGCGCAGGGGCTCGGAGTCGCTGCCGCGGGTGTGCTGGCGGAAGTGACGACAGCCGCGACCTCCGTTGGCCTCATGGGTGCTGCCGGCGGTCTGCTCGCGGTCCTGGCCGGTCGCTCGTGGATCCGCGCAGAGCGTCCCGCTCGTGCCGCAGGTACAGACCGGTCGCGGTCGACACACTCGTGAGCAGCCAGACGGCGACGCCGGCGTCGTCGGTCACGCCGATGACCGGCAGGAGCTCCGGCAGGATGTCGATCGGCGACACCAGGTAGACCACGGCCAGCCCCCACAGGGCCATCCGGCTCGTCGGCAATCCGGGGTACTCCCCTCGCCGGGCGGCCCGCAGCAGTCGTGGCAGTGCGCGGGCCCGCTCGAACACGTCCCCGATCGGCTCCGGCTCACCGCGCTCGGTTCGCCGGCGTCGCAGCCACCGGCGCCGTACTACGCCGAGGCCGGCCACCGCGGCGCCCACCGACAGCAGACCCACACCGACGCCGACCGGCGGCAGCCCGGCGACGTCGGCGTCGCGGAACACCAAGGTCGCGAGCCCGATCAGGCCGAGCAGTCCGCCGAGGAAGACCATCCACCAACTGTAGAGGGACGGACCGCCAGGCCATCACAACTGCGGCGACGCAGTGGCACCACGCTCAGCCTGCAGCGGTCGAGGCGATTGTGATGGGCTGGAGGTCCGCAATCAGTTGATCAGGCCTTCGACGATGGTCGTCATCCGGTCGACCGGGATGGCGAAGCCGATGCCGATGTTGCCGGAGCGGGAGGTGCTGCCGAGGGTCGCGATGGCGGTGTTGACACCGACCACCTGACCGGCCGCGTTCACCAGCGGGCCACCCGAGTTGCCCGGGTTGATCGCCGCGTCGGTCTGGATCGCCGACTGCCGGTTCCCGCTGTCGCCGAACCGCGCCTGCCGGTCGAGCGCGCTGACGATCCCGGCGGTCACCGTTCCTTCCAGGCCGAGCGGTGAGCCGACGGCCAGCACCGGGTCGCCGACCCGGAGCTGTGCGGACCGGCCGAGCGTGAGCGCGCGCAGTCCCTCGGCGTCGGCGGTCGAGACCTGGAGTACGGCGAGGTCGTTGTCCTCGTCCGCACCGACGACCTCGGCGTCGACCCGGCGGCCGTTCGACAGCACCAGCGACACATCGCTCGCTCCCTCCACCACGTGCGCGTTGGTGACCACGTGCCCCTGCTGGTCGATCGCGAATCCGGACCCGGTCGCCCGGCCGGCCCGGACCGACACCACGCCGGGCAGCACACTAGCCGCGGCCGCGGTGATCGAGCCCTGGGCGGCCGCCGGTGGGGCGGCCGCCTGCGGCAGTTCGGCCGCCGCGGTCTCGGGATCGCGCGCCCCGGTCACCGCGCCGGCCAGCCCGCCGGCCACGATCGACAGCGCGAGGCTGGCGACCAGGATCCGGCCGCGGCGGCCCGTCGTCCCCCTGGAGAGCGCGGGTGGTGGGACCGTCACCCCGGCCTGAGGTGCCGCGGCCGGAGAGGGGGGAGCCGACCCAGCGGAGGCCGGGGTGACGGAGAACGGGTACTGCGGTTGCGGCGCGGGCGACGGCCCGGCCGGGGGTGGTCCGGGCGCGTAGTGCGGCCCGCGGAACGGGTGACCGAGATGAGGGCTCATCGAAGGCTCCTTCACGGCTCAGGGCAGACGGGAGAACCACAGCAGCGAGGCCAGCGCGGCCAGCAGCGCCGCGGCCAGCGCGACCCCCGCCACCAGGTTGGTGATCTCGCGTGGTTCGGTGGTCCAGCCGATCGACGACTGGAGGTCGGAGTAGACGTCCCGCAGCTGCTCGTCGCTCTCGGCGGCGTAGAACTCGCCGCTGGTCGCGTCGGCCAGGCTCTGCAAGGCCTCGGTGTCCGCCGGGACCGGGATGTCCCGGCCTTCGATGTTCACGGTGCCGTCCGGGGTGCCGTAGGCGATCGTCGACACCGGCACGCCGGCCTGGGTGGCGGCCTCGGCGGCCTCGTCGATCGGCCGGCCGGAGGTGTTCCCGCCGTCGGACAGCAGCACGATCCGGCTCGGCGGCGGATCCTCCGGGTCGATCGTCCGGACCGCCTGCAGGCTGGTCAGGACGGCCTCGCCGATGGCGGTGCTGTCGGTCAGTTCGAGACCGTTGATCGCGTCCACGGTGGCCTGGTGGTTGGTGCTCGGCGGCGTGACCACGGTCGCGGTCCGGGCGAACGAGACCAGGCCGACGTTGAACTTCTCCGGCAGATCCTCGACGAACTCGACCGCCGCCTGCTTGGCCACCTCGAACCGGTTCGGCGCGACGTCGGTCGCGGCCATCGAGTTCGACACGTCCATGGCGACCAGCACGGTGGCCCGTTCGCGCGGGACCCGGATGTCGGCGACCGGGCGGGCGATCGCGATCGTCAGCACGGCCAGGGCGGCCAGGAACGCCACCGCGGGCGCGTGCCGGCGCCAGCCGGGCCGCGTCGGCGCGACCTTCTCCAGCATCGGCAGCGTCGCGAACCGGACGGCGTACTTGCTGCGGCGGCGCTGCGCGACCAGGTACGCGGCGACCAGCGCCGCCACCAGCACCAGCAGCCAGAGCCACAGGGGTTGCTCGAATCTCATCGGATACCGGTCCTTCCCATCGGGTTCCGGCGGGTGCTCGCGCGCCGGCGAGCGGTCGCGAAGGCGGCGACGTCGCGGACCCAGTCGCTGTCGGTCCGCAGGACGAGGTGCGCCGCACCGGCGGCCCGGATGTCCCGCGTGGTCTGTTCACGTTTGGCTGTCATCGCGTCGGCGTACCGCCGGCGCAGTCTCCGGCTGCCGGTCTGCACCTCGCGCCGCCGGCCCGTCTCCGGGTCGACCAGCGTGAGCAGCCCGACCTCGGGCAGTTCGAGTTCGCGCGGGTCCAGCACCTCGACCGCGATCACCTCGTGCCGGGCGGCCAGCCGGCGGAGCGAATCCGCCCAGGTCTCGTCGTGGAAATCGGAGACGACCACCCGGAGACCCGGTCGCGGGTGCTCCCGGTCGAGCCGGGTGATCGCCCGGCCGAGCGGGACCGCCGGATGCTCGCCTGGAGTCGCCCTGGGCAACGCCAACAGTGTCCGGAGGGTACGGCGCAGGGCCGCGGCGCCGCCGACGTCGGGGATCCGGGACAACTGGTCACCGACGGCGATCCGGACACCGAGCCGATTGCCCGGCCGGTCGGCGAGCAGGCCGACCGCGCCGACGACGGCGACGGCCAGGTCCCGTTTCTCGCTCAGCGCCGTACCGAAGTCCATACTCGCGGACGCGTCGAGCAGCGCCCAGGTCTCCAGCTCCCGCTCGGCCAAGGGGGCACGGACGTGCGGTTCGAGCGAGCGCGCGGTGACGTTCCAGTCCATCCGGCGGACGTCGTCCTGGCCGGCCTGGTACGGCCGCGCCTCGTTCGGCTCGCTGCCCGGCCCACTGCGCAGACCGGTGATCTCGCCGTGCAGGAAGCCTTCCAGCTTCCGCTTGACCGAGAGCTCCAGCGTCCGCAACGCCCGCTCCCGGCCCTTCAGCAGGTCGGGGCCGGTGTCAGTCATGCCGCCGACCCCTGGGCGTCGTCCGCGGGGACGACGTGCGGTTGCTCGATGGTGTGCAGGATGCGCGAGATCACGGCCCGCGGGTCCACGCCGTCGGCGAGGGCGTCGAACGTGAGCACCAGCCGGTGCGCCATCACGTCGAGGGCGACGTCGTACACGTCGGCCGGCAGGACGTAGTCCCGGCCCCGCAGCAGCGCGAGCGCCCGCCCGGCAGCGACCAGGCCCAGCGTGGCGCGGGGGCTCGTGCCGAACTCCAGCACGCCCTGCAGGTCGTTGATCCCGTACTGCTGCGGCACCCGGGTCGCATGCACCAGGCGGACGACGTACTCCGCGACCGCGTTGTGGACGAACACGTCGTCCGTTGCCTCCTGCAACTGAGCGACCTGCTCCGGGGTCAGCACGGCGTTCGCGTGCGGCCGGCGGGCGCTCATCCGCTGCAGGATGGTGAGCTCCTCGAGCGGACTCGGGTAGTCGACGGTGATCTTCAGCAGGAACCGGTCCCGCTGCGCCTCGGGCAGGGCGTACACGCCGTCGGACTCGATCGGGTTCTGGGTCGCCAGCACCAGGAACGGCGCCGGCAGCGGGTAGCTCGTGCCGCCGATGCTGACCTGGTGCTCGGCCATTGCCTCGAGCAACGCCGACTGCACCTTGGCGGGCGCGCGGTTGATCTCGTCCGCCAGCACGAGGTTGGCGAACACCGGGCCGAGCTCGGTGTCGAACCCCTCCGCCGACGGCCGCCAGATCCGCGTGCCCATGATGTCGCCCGGAACCAGGTCCGGGGTGAACTGCAGCCGGGAGAACCGCCCGCCGATCACCTCGGCCAGCGTCCGCACGGCCAGCGTCTTGGCGACACCCGGCACACCCTCCAGCAGGCAGTGCCCGCGCGCCAGCAGCCCGACGAGCATCCGCTCCACCAGGTGGTCCTGCCCGACCACCACCCGCTTCACCTCGAACAACGCGTGTTCGAGCAAAGCCGACGAAACGCCAGTCTCCGTACGCCTCTCCACACCTACCTCCAAGTGATCCGCGGGCCGCCCCACCGACAGGGGGTGAGGCGGCCGCACTGGGTTCGTCACGCGTTCTCGGCCGCGTCGGGCTGCGACGGCTGGGCCTGCTCGCCCTGGCCCTCGCCCTGGCCGGTGCCGTCCTTCTCCGGGCAGTCCCGGCCGTCGCGGCCCGCGGTGCCTTCGCTCGGCGTGCCCGGCGACGGAGTGGTGGCCCCGTCCTCGACGGTCACGTACCCCTGCTCCGGTGCCGGGTCGCTGGTGGTGGCATAGGCGATCCCGCCCACACCGAGCGCGGCCACGGCGACCGCCGTACCGAGAATGAGCCGCTTCCCTGGGATGTTCATCAAAGCTCCTTCGCGTCGATTGGCCCCCAGACCATCAAAGGAGTGCGAAAACGACCGGAAAGCCGAGCGAAAGTCCGCCGAAAGAGCAGGCTGGACGCCCCGGTGCCGACGGCTACCTTGGTGTCGTGCGGCTACTGGTGGTGGAGGACGAGGAAGGCCTGGTCAGCGCGCTGCGCTCCGGACTCGGCCGGGCCGGTTATGCCGTGGACACGGCGACGACCGGGGCCGAGGCGATGGAGAAGCTCGCGACCACGGCGTACGACCTGGCGATCCTGGACATCACCCTGCCGGACACCAGCGGCCTCGACCTGTGCCGCGCCGTACGCCGCGGTGAGATCGAGGTGGCGTCGGGCCGCGAGCTGCGCGTGCTCATGCTGACCGCGCGGGCCTCGCTGGCGGACCGGGTCCGGGGGCTCGACGAAGGCGCGGACGACTACCTGACGAAGCCGTTCGCGCTGGTCGAGCTGCTTGCGCGGATCCGCGCCCTGCTGCGGCGCGACGTCACCAACGGCAGCACCCAGCTGCACGTCGGCGACCTCGTGCTGGACTCCGCCCGTCACCTCGCCACCCGGGCCGGCCGCGAACTCCCGCTGACGTTGAAGGAATTCGGCGTACTGCGGTACCTGATGTCGCGGCCAGGTCACGTCGTGTCGGCCGAGGAACTGCTCGAGCACGTCTGGGACGAGAACGCCGACCCGTTCACCCAGAGCGTCCGGGTGACCGTCGGGACACTGCGCCGCAAGCTCACGACGGACGGCGAAGAGCCCGTCCTCGAAACCGTCATCGGCCGCGGCTACCGGCTCCGAGGTGACTCATGAAGTTCAGACGACCGCCGTGGACGCAGACGATCCGGTTCCGGCTCACGTTGACGTACTCCGCGGTGCTGATCGCGCTGTCGGCGTTGCTGCTCGGCGGGGTGTACCTCGCCTTGTCGCAGATCCTCGACCCGAAGCCGCTGAACCAGATCCAGGTGCAGAAGTACTACAAGGACCACAACGGCGAGCTGCACCTGAAGCCCGGCCAGGTGATCCAGGCCGCCGAGATCTCCAGCCTGCAGTCGGCGGTGAACTACCAGACGCTGCAGAGCCTGCGGAACTACTCGGCCGCGGGCATGGGCGGACTGTTCCTGGTCAGCCTCGGGACCGGCTGGTGGCTGTCGGGTCGCGCGCTGCGGCCGGTACGGCGGATCACCGCGACGGCACAGGAGATCTCCGCCACCGACCTGTCCCGCCGGATCGCCCTAGACGGCCCGCAGGACGAACTGCGGAACCTGGCCGACACGGTCGACGACATGCTCGGCCGGCTTGAGTCGGCCTTCGTCGCGCAGCGGCAGTTGGTGGACGACGCGTCGCACGAGCTGCGGAACCCGCTGGCGGTGATCCAGGCCAACGTCGACGCCGTCCTCGCGCACGACGACACGCCACCCGACGACCGGGCGCAGGCGACCGCGATCGTCAGCCGGGCGATCCAGCGGATGACCCGCCTGGTCGAGGACCTGCTCGCGTCGGCCCGGCGGTCGTCACCGGCTTTCGTCGACGCCGACGTGGACCTGGCCGCGATCGCTGGCGAGGCGGCCGAGGAGTACGAACTGCTCGCGGCCGATCGCGAGCTGCACGTCGTACGCCGGTTGTCGCCGGGGCCGATCGCCGCCGGGGACGCGTCCGCGCTGCGGCGGGCGGTCGACAACCTGCTCTCCAACGCGGTCCGGCTGGCCCGTGGTGGGAGCGAGCTGGTGCTGGCCGTCGGCAGCCGCAACGGCTGGGCGTGGATCGCGGTCCGCGACGAGGGCCCGGGCATCTCGCCGGACGACACCGACCGCGTCTTCGACCGCTTCTTCCGTTCCGGCCAGCGGCAGTCGCCGGCGACCGTCCCGTCCACCGGCCAACGCCGCACCGGCCTGGGCCTGGCCATCGTCCGCCAGATCGCCGAGTCCCACGGCGGCACCGTCGCCCTCCACTCCCAACTCGGCGTCGGCAGCACCTTCGTTCTCTGGCTCCCCGAACGCTCCCTCACCAACACCACC
>NZ_SMKR01000125.1 GCF_004348725.1 Kribbella turkmenica | reverse complement strand
GCCCTTGACGGCGCCGGTGAGGGCGCCGGTCCTGAGGAAGAAGCGCTGGAAAACTCCGAACAGCACCACGGGGATGACCGTGGAGATCGCGAGCGCGGCGAGGAAGACGTCGAGCTCGACGAACTTCTGCAACGCGGGCAGGCGCACCGACAACGGCTGCAGCTGCGGGTCCGGGAGGACGAGCATCGGCCAGAGGAAGTCCTTCCAGGCTCCGATGACCGCGAACACCGAGACCACGCCGAGGATCGGCGCCGACATCGGCAGGACCACGGACCAGAACAACCGGAACGGCCCGGCGCCGTCGACCCGCGCCGCCTCGAAGATCTCCCGCGGCAGGTTGTCGAAGAACCGCTGCACGAGCAGGATGTTGAACGCGTTCGCACCGGCCGGCAGCCAGACCGCCCAGAACGAGTTGATCAACGACACCTTCAGCAACGGCGGATCGACGATCGTCAGGTACAGCGGCACCAGCAGCACCACCGAAGGCACGAACAGCGTCGCCAGTACGACGGCCGTGATCGCCTTTCCGTACCGCGGCCGCAGGACCGACAACGCGTAGCCCGCCGTCGTTGCCACCAGCAACTGGACGAACCACGCCCCGGCCGCCAGCACGACGGTGTTCAGGAAGTACTTGTCCACCTCGACCCGCGTCCACGCGGTCATGAGGTTCGCCCAGTCCATCCCGTGCGGCCACATCGCCAGCGGCGACCGCAGCGTGTCCTGGGTGGGCGTGATCGCGGCTTTCGCCAGCCACAGCATCGGACCGAGCCCAACGACGAACAACAGCGCGAGCAGTACGCCGTGCAGCCCGAACGTCGCCCATCGCACCCGCCGACGCCGCCAGTCGGCCGGCGACAGGATCCCCCGGCTCACGACCTGCTCCAACCACGCGTCAGCCTGAAGTAGACCGCGGACAGGAGCCCGAGGACGACCGCGAGCATGATGCTGAGCGCGGTGGCCATGCCATACTCGCCGCCGAGACTGTTCGCGAAAGCGTAGTTGTAGACGAGAAGCAGCAACGTCGTCGTCGAGTTCGCCGGACCTCCGCCGGTGAACAGGAACGGCTCGAGGAACACCTGCGCGGTCCCGACGATCTGCAGGATGAACGTGATCAGCAGCACCCCGCGGAGCTGCGGCATGGTCACGTGCCACACCTTGCGCCAGATCGACGCACGGTCGATCTCCGCGGCCTCGTACAAATCGGTCGAGACACCGGTGAGCGCCGCGAGGTAGATGATCACCGTGCCGCCGGCTGCGGCCCACGTCGCCTCGAGCACCAAGGACGGCATCACGGTCGTCGAGTCCTGCAGCCACGAGACCGGTCCGATCCCGACGGAGGACAGGATCGTGTTGAACACCCCGGTGGGGCCGGCATCGTAGAAGAACTTCCAGAGCAGTACGGCGACCACTGGTGGGATCATCACCGGCAGGTAGGCCAGTGCGCTGTAGAGCCCTTTGAAGCGTCGTACCTCGCTCATCAGGACGGCTGCGACGAGCGGCACCGGGTAGCCGAAGAGCAGGGCGAGGAAGGCGAAGTACAGCGTGTTCTTCACCGCGGTCCACAGCAGCGGGTCGGCGAGGACGTCACGGAAGTTCTGCAGTCCGACGAACGTCGCCGGCGTGACCAGGTTGGTCTCCTGAAAGCTCATCACGACCGCGCGGCCGATCGGGATCCAGGAGAAGACCCCGAACACCACGAGCATCGGGATCAGGAACACGAGCGTACTCAGCCCGCCCCCACGGATCCGCACCCCGGGGCGACGTGACAGCACCAAGGGAGCGGGTCGAGTCTCGGCAGCCATGGATCAGTTCCGGTCCAGGAGCGCCTGGGCTTCGGCGTCGGCGTTCTTCAGCAGGGCCGCGATGTCCGCGTCCTTCTTGGTCAGCACCGCCTGCACTACCGGGTCGAGAATCTTGTACACCTCCTGCGTGGACCGCACCGGCTCGGTCACCAGCGGCTGGTCGAACATCTTGTCCGTGTACGGCTTCAGCTGCGTCTGCGGAACGTTCACGTACGACGCAACCCACTTCAGCGACTCGTCGTACGTCGCGCGGTCGAACACGGGCAACTGCGGAGCACCGACCGGCAGCTTCGAGGCGGCTGTCGTCCTCGCGTCCAGTACGGCGGCATCCTTGTCGGTCAGCTTCTTCAGGTAGTAGAAGTCGATCCACTTCACCGCCGCCGCCTTCACGCCCTCGCTCGCCTTCGCACTGACGGTCGCGAGCGTGCCGCCGCCCAGAACACCGGCGTCGGGCTTGTCCATCAGCGGCAGGACGGTCACCCCGTAGTCAGCGGGCTTCAGCGCGTTCTGCGTCACGAGCGAGCCGTAGTTGCCGCCACCGGACACGTACATCCCGACCTGACCGGACGCGAACGCCTGATTGATGCCGTTCCAGTCGTAGAGGAAGTTCGAGCCCATGCTGTCGTCGGTCCACCGCAGGTCCTGCAGCCATTTGAGCACGGCGGTCATCTCCGGCGTGTCCAGCTCGGCCGTCGCCTTGTCGCCGTCGACCTTCTCGGTCCGGCCGCCGAACGCGTAGACGAGCGTCGTCAGCACCCAGCCGCCGGTGTTGTCGGTCGTCAGCTCGGCATAGCCCGCCTTCCCGGTCTTCTGCGCGATCTGCTTCGCGGCCGTGCGGACCTCGTCCCAGGTCGTCGGCGGCCTGTCCGGATCGAGCCCGGCCTGCTTGAACAGCGTCCGGTTGTAGTGCAGTGCCTGACCGTACGCCGCGATCGGGACGGCCCACATCTTCCCGTCCTCCGCCTGGCCGGCCCTCGCCACGTTCGCGTTGAACCTCCCGGCGTACGGCAGACCGGCGACCAGGCCGCTGATGTCGGCGATCTGCTTGCGCTCGATCAGGCCGCGGCCGTCGGTGAACGGCACCGTGAACACGTCGGGCAGGGTTCCACCGGCCAGCTGTGCGGTGAACGTCGTGGCCGTCCAGTTGTACTCCTGCGGCACGATGTCGATCCCCGGATTCGCCTTCTCGAACTGGGCGACCCGTTCGTCGAACGCCGCGATCGCGCCCTTGTCCAGACCGGGATCCCGAGCCACCTTGACCGTCACCGGGCCGGTCGACGTGGCTTCCTTCCCCTGATCCGAGCTCGAGCACGCGGTCAAGCCGGCGGCGACCACCAGGGCCGCGGCAGTGAGGGACTTCATGGCAACTCTCCTAGTCTTCTGCCAGCCGCAGCCAGGCAGCGGTGTCGGTCGTCAGCAGGTCGTCGGTCACGGCCTCGCTGCACAGCAGCAGCTCTCGGTACGGCGGAAGCCGTACCGGCTCGACGCCGAAGTTCACCAGGCACAGCACGTCTCCGCGCCGGAACGCCAGTGACTCGCCGGCATCGAGCTCGTGCCACGCGAAGGTTTCGTCGAGCTCGCCGCGGAGGGCGAGCATCGAGCGGTACAGGGACAGCATGGATCCCGGATCGCGTTCCTGGGCCTCGACGGCGTACGCCCCCCAGTCGTCCGGCTGCGGCAGCCACGGTCCGAACCCGCGCGCACTGAACCCGAACGTCGACCCGCCGGTTGTCCAGGGCAACGGCACCCGGCAGCCGTCCCGCCCGGGATCCACGCCGGCGGAGCGATGGAACATCGGATCCTGCAACGCCGCCAGCGGCAGGTCCTCGACCTCGGGCAGCCCGAGCTCGTCGCCCTGGTAGAGGTACAGCGATCCGGGGAGAGCGCCGGTGAGCAGCGCGGCTGCCCGTGCGCGCCGCCGGCCGAGTGCCAGGTCCGTCGGTACGCCGAACCGCTTGGCAGCGAACGAGAACGACGTGTCCACCCGTCCGTAACGCGTGACCGGCCGAGTCACGTCGTGGTTCGACAGCACCCACGTCGCCGGCGCCTCCACGGGCTCGTGCGCGGCAAGCGTCGTCCGGATCGAGTCCCGCAGCTGGCCCGCCGCCCAGGAGCGGGTCATCAGGTCGAAGTTGAACGCGGTGTGCATCTCGTCCGGCCGGAGGTACCGCGCGAACCGCTCCGCGTCGGCCAGCCAGATCTCGCCGACCAGCATCCGCGGCGGATCGTAGGAGTCGGCGACAACGCGCCAGCCACGGTAGACGTCGTGCAGCTCGTCGCGATCGAGGTACGGGTGCCGCTCGGTCGTGCCCAGCTCCGGCAGTTCCGGATCCTTCACCGGCATGGTCGCGCTGTCGATCCGGATCCCGGCCACGCCGCGGTCGAACCAGAACCGCAGGATCGCCTCGTGCTCTCGCCGTACGTCGGGATGGTTCCAGTTCAGGTCCGGCTGCCCGGGACTGAACAGGTGCAGGTACCACTCCCCCGGCGTACCGTCCGGGTTCTTCGTCCGCGTCCACGTCTCGCCTCCGAAGCTCGACACCCAGTCCGTCGGCCGCTCCTCCCCCGGACGGAACCAGAACCGCTCGCGCTCCGGTGATCCCGGGCCCGCGGCCAGCGCCGCCTTGAACCACGCGTGCTCACTGGACACATGGTTCGGGACGACGTCGATGATGGTGCGGATGCCCAGGGCGGCAGCCTCCGCGATCAGCGCCTCGGCCTCCGCGAGCGTCCCGAACGCCGGATCGATCACCCGGTAGTCGGCCACGTCGTACCCACCGTCGGCCAGCGGCGACAGGTACCACGGCGTGAACCAGATCGCGTCGACGCCGAGCCGCTCCAGGTACGGCAACCGCGACCGCACACCGGCGAGGTCACCGGTGCCGTCACCGTCGCCGTCCGCGAAGCTGCGCGGGTAGACCTGGTAGATCACCGCGTCTCGCCACCACTGCCCCATCTCAGAACCCTTCGTTTATGATAGGTTTAGCGCTCCACCTTGGCTGGACGGTAGTGCTCGCGGAACGAGCTGTCAACGGGTGACGACCAAGCCGGTCACCTCGCCGTCGGCCTATCCCGTGCTGCGGTCCTAGGCTGAGATCGACGGAAGGGGCACTGAATGCGGGTGACGCTGAAGGACATCGCGGACGAGGCCGGCGTCAGCATGATGACGGTCTCGAACGTCGTCAACGGCAAGCGCGCCCGCGTCTCGCCGGAGACGATCGAGCGGATCCAGCGCATCGTCGCCGAACGCGGGTACGTGCCGAGCGCCTCCGCCCGCAGCCTCGCCGCCAGGTCCTCGCGGATGATCGGCCTGCTGGTGCCGGCCGCCGACGAGGACAGCCTGATGATCAGCCCGCACAACGTCGCGATCCTCGGCCAGATCGAGCGCGAGCTCCGCAAGAGCGGCTACCACCTGCTCCTGCGCGGGATCGCCGAGCCCAGCGAGGTCGCCGAGGCACTGAAGTCCTGGAGCCTCGACGGCGCCGTACTCCTCGGCTTCCTCGACGAGGACCTCGACCGGCTCACCGCCGGCGCCGTCGGCAACGTGTCCCTGCTCGCCATCGACAGTTACTCGACGAACCCGCTGACCACCGGCGTCCGCTCCGACGACTACACCGGCGCCCTGCTGGCCGCACGCCACCTCCTCGACCTCGGCCACCGCGAGATCATCTTCGCCGCCCCGCCCTTCAGCAGCGTCGGCGTGGTCCACCAGCGGTACGACGGTTTCCGGGCCGCGTTCGCCGAGACCGGACTGATGTGGACCGAGCGCCTCGCCACCGTCGAAACGACGACCCACGCCACCGGTCGTGAGCTCGGTCACCGCCTCCTGACCGAACACCCCGAGGCGACCGCGGTCTTCGCCACCGCCGACATCCTGGCCATCGGCATCATGGAGGGCCTGTCCGACAGCGGATACGACGTACCGTCCGACGTCTCGGTCCTCGGCTTCGACAACCTCGACCTCAGCGAGTACGTCACCCCGAAACTCACCACCATCGCCCAGGACATCCCGCAGAAGGCCGCCATCGCCGTACGCCGCCTGCTCGCCGCCATCGAACAACGAGAACACCCCACCGAGGCCGTCACCCTCGACGTCCACCTCATCGAACGCGCCTCGACCAGCCACCCGAGAGGCGCACGCACCGCAGACACCGGCGCTGATTGGATATCGCCGAAACCGTCCTAGCGCAGCGCGAGGTTCCGTCCACTGCCGTCGCCGGCTCAACTGTCGAGGGGCTCGGGGACGCAGGATCCTCGATGGTCCAGCAGCGCTTGGCAGTTCTGTTCCGCGCCAGTGCATAACGACCTGTTCCCGCGAGCCCAGGTGGACGCTGTCGGTAGCTCGCACGGTACCAGCCATGTGTTTCTATTCGTTTCTACGGTCAGGCGCAGCATCATAGCGGCCAATTGTTGCAGGAACGCGCTGCGCTATTGCGTAACGATACTAGAAATGCCTACCTTACGGGCAAACGCTTGCCACTCGACGTGAAGTCACGTCAACGAAGGGATGGCGCAGATGGTTGCGAACAAGAGCGTGGTGAAGGTGACCTGTCTGGTCACGGTGCTGCTGATGCTCGGTCCGCTGGTGGAGCTTCAGCAAGCTGCCCACGCGGTCGGACGGAGTGTGCTGCAGCACTTCGTCACCAGAACCGGTGACAAGCTCATGGACGGACCGGACGAGTTCCGATTCGTCTCGACCAACATGCCCGACGTGCTGCAGATCATCACCAACAAGAAGTTCGAGGCCGAGTCCCCGATGCGGCTGCCGAACGAGTACGAACTGCGTGACGCGGTGGCGACGGTCAAACAGATGCACGGCCAAGTCATGCGGACCTTCGTCGTCACCGTGACCGACGGTTCGGATCCGACCGCCGGTCCGAACTACATGGTGAACGCTCCGGTCGGCGGCGACGGCGTCAGCCTCAACGAAGGCGCGATGCGCGTGCTCGACAAGCTGTTGCAGATCTGCAACGAGGAAGGCATCCGCCTGTACATCCCGCTGGTCAACTACAAGGCCACCCTCCGGGGTGGAACCTCGACGTACGGCGAGAACTTCTTCACGGTGGGCAGCAAGGCCAACGCGAGGTTCAAGGACATGGTCGGGCAGTTGGTGAACCGGACCAACACCTACACCGGGGTCCGGTACAAGGACGACAAGGCGATCATGGGCTGGGAGTCCGGGAACGAGATCGTCATCGACAACCTGCCCGAACGCGCGAACTGGCTGCACGACCTCGCCCGGTTCGTGAAACTGTCCGCACCCGACCAGCTGTTCATCGACGGGCGGAACAAGCCGGACGACGTGGCCAGGTTCTCCAACGGCGCGTTGGTCCAGGACTACGACGAGTACCTCGACGACGAGAACATCGACGTACTCTCCTACCACACGTACGTCGGCCTGACCGGTCCGGTCACCGACACCTCCCTGCCGGCCGGCCTCAGGACCTCGACCACCGGGGACATCGGCGCCACCCCGACGCTGAAGATCATCAGGCACCTCACCGCGGGCAGAACCGCCCTGGTCGTAGGCGAGATCGCCATGTACATGTCGCCGGCCACGCTGTCGTCCTTCCTCGACGAACTGATTGCCAACGGGTCCAGCGGGGCGAACTGGTGGGGCACGCGTTTCCACAGCCGGGACGGCGGCTTCTACAAACATTCGGACAACGACTCGCAGTACGAGGATCTGAACTGGCCCGGCTTCCCGGCAACGACGAACTACCTGCCGGAGATCCAGACGGAGATCACGCTCCAGGAGATCCTGAGAGCCAAGGCGTGGAAGATCGCCGGCCACACCGGCGCGCCGCCCGCGCTGCCCGCCCCCGCGCCACCGATCGTGCTCCCGATCTCCGACGTCGGACACATCTCGTGGCAGGGATCGACCGGCGCACAGAGCTACACAGTGCAGCGCAGCCGATCCAGGCACGGCCCCTGGACGAACGCGGGCGTCGTTCACGACAACCTGCCGACGTACAGCAGCCTCTTCCACGACGCAGCGGCGCGCCCGGGCCGGGCGTACTACTACCGGGTCATCGCCGCGAACGCCGGTGGCGTGTCAGCGCCGTCGAACGTCTCGGGGCCGGTCGGTGCCCCCCGGCAGTGGATCGTCGACGATCTCTTCGACTTCTCGAAGACCTACACCCGCGAATCGAACGCGGTGATCGCGAAGTCCTACGGGAACTCGGCCCAGCAGGAAGATCTGGGCGTGCTGAAGAGCAGGAACGGCACGTCCACCAGCGTGGAATACGCGGTGGGCGGCACCCTGACGGGCGCCACGGTGTACGCCTATAACAGTCCCGGCGAGGTCACGCTCTATGGGTCGAGGGACGGCACCGCCTACTACGAACTTCCGACCCGGCTCACGACCTTCGCGAACCCCAGCAGGACGAAGTTCGCCCACACCGGACCGTCGGACTTCAGGTTCCTGAAGATCGAGGCGAGCGGCAGCGCCGCGATCAGCAGGCTGGAACTCGAGTACAAGCCGGGTGGGCCGGCGGCTCCCGCGCCGCGGATGATTCCTCCCTACCGGGACCCGAGTCCGGCGTTCGAGGCCGAACTCTTCCGATACGACGAGACCAGCCCGTCAACGTCCGACGTCGTCACCAACAGCCCTGGCATCGTCAAGGTCAACCAGACTGGAGGTTCCAGCAGTACGGCCAGCAACAAGCGCTACAGCATCGTCGACTTCCTCCAGGCCGGCGACTACGCGGTCTTCTACGCGACGATCGAGGCCGGGACGTACGCAGTCGGGCTGAACTACGACGCGCGAGCCGCCCGCGGAACCTTCCGGACGGCTCTCCTTCGGCCGGGCGAGCCGGCTGACGCCGACGGAACACCGCTCGGCGGCGTGATCGACGCCTACGATCCGGGGACCGGCACCATCAGGTCAGCGGATTTCGGAACGGTGACGTTCGAGACGAGCGGCCGCTACGGGTTCAAGTTCCTCAGCACCGGAAAGAACCCGGCGTCGTCGAATCCGAAGATCGGTATCGACGTCATCAAGCTGACCAGTGACAACGTGGCGCCCACGGTGTCCGACGCGACGTACACGACCAGCAGATCGGCACCGGTCACCGGCGTGCTGCCCGCCCGGGACGCGAACGGCGACCGGCTCGCCCTCACCGTCATCAACCACCCCGTTCAGGGGCGGTTCGAGACCCGTCCCGACGGGACCTTCACGTACACACCGGCGCACGGACGAACTGGTCAGTTCGTCGTCCACTGGAAGGTCAACGACGGGTGGATCAATTCGGGCACAGCCCGGCTGGTCCTCGACGTCAGGCGCTGAGGCTCGCTGCCCGCGTCCTATCGCTCCTCGTGGTGGGACGCGGGCAACGGCCGGACCGATTCCCGGATCACGATGTGCGTGCCGAGCAGTTGACGCTCCCGGCCGGAGCCGGGCTCCGGCCGCTCGAGTGCGAGCCGTACGGCTGCCTTGCCCATCTCCTCGTGCGGCATGTAGACCGTGGTCAGTGGTGGCCACAGTTCCTGGGCGACGGGAATGTTGTCGTAGCCCACCAGCGAGACGTCCTCGGGAACGCGCAGTCCGCTCTCCCGCAGTGCGGCGAGGGCGCCGGAGGCCATCACGTCGTTGTGGGCGAAAATCGCGGTGAAGTCGAGGTCCGAAGCCAGCGCCTGACGGCAGCCTTGGTAGCCGCCGCTGCGATCGGCGCGGCAGGCGATCAGCAGCGTCGGATCGACCTCGACACCGAAGTCGACGTACGCCCTGCGGTAGCCGTCCACTCGTCCGATCGTGGTGGTCGAACGCTCGGGGCCGGTCAGGGTCAGGATCCGCCGGTGTCCCATCGAGAGCAGGTGGCTGGTCGCAGCATACGCCCCGCCCCTGTTGTCGTACTCGACGACGAGGGCCGGTACGCCGTCCGGCAGCGACGGCCGGCCGCAGAGCACGAGCTGCGACCCACGCGCGTGCAGGGCCCGGGCGTGCGCCGACATCCGGTGCTCGTACGCGTCGGTGATCTCCACACCGCCGACCAAGATCACCGCATCCAGGTCGTCCTGCTCCTCGAGCCGACTGAACACCTGCTCCTCGCGCTGCAGGTCACCACCGGTGATGTAGACCGAACACACCCGGCCGGCGTCCCCGGCGGCGTCGGCCACCCCGGTCGCGACATGGCTGCGTAGCGGAGAGACGACGTCCGACACCACCATCGCGATGTGTGCGGCCGCGTTGCGCTTCGGCTGACGCGGCGTGACGGCGTAGTTCAGGTCCTCGACCGCACGCAACACCTTCGCCCGGGTGGCCTCCGCGACAGGGTAGTCGCTGGTCAGGGCGCGCGAGGCCGTCGCCACCGATACCTGTGCTCGACGCGCCACGTCGCGCAGCGTCGGTGAACCCCGCCGTGCCGGCTCTGCCTCGATGTCGTCCATCCAATCCTTCCTACCTGATCCCGGCGAACATCGCGTCCAGGTCGAACACCTGCCGCCGGTGGCCCCAGTCGAGCGTGACCACGGCCCCGTGCACCGAACAGTTGACCATCTCGTCGACGGGTACACCGCTCAGCGACACCACCGCGACATACACGTTCGACACCTGCGACGTCGTACCGTGCAGCATAGGCATCACGGCCCATTCGCCGTACGCCGTCCCGTACGACGCGGACGCCGTACCGGCCGAGGACCATCCCTGGACCCCGGTCACGGTCGACTCCAGGCCGGCACCCGCGACGACGGCCGACGCCGCGGTCACCCGGGCGTCGATATCGCGCGGATGCGGCGCGGCGACAGCCCACCCCGTCAGTCGTACCGGCAGGTCCGGCGGGATCCGGACGAGCCGGTTGATCCGTACCTCGAGCGCTGCCCGCACAGCGGTGACACTCTCGATGCGCGCCGACGGCAGCACCGGCCCCCCGTCGGCGGTGTCACTGGCCTCCCACGGCGAGAACCGGGGGAACCGAGGCGCATGCCAGGACGCCGCCCAGTTGTCCCCGGTCTCCACGCGATGGATGCGGCGCCGGGCACTCCAGACGCGCCGGATCCGCACTTGGATGTGGTTGTCCGCTGGATCGTGCAAGGAAGTGGGACCGGTGCGGGTCGAGTAGCCGAACCTGGCATACAGCGGATCCGGGGCGCCGCTGTCGGCGGCGTCCGTTTTCACATGGTCGCTGCCATGGTTGTGGACCCGGACCAATCCGTCCGCCGTGGTGTTCTGAATCAGAAGTCCGACACCGAGAGCTCGCGCGTAGTTCTCGCTGTCGCCGGGCAGCTCCGCCTCGGTCGCTGTCCAGACGGGATGATCGGGCGGCAGCATCAGGGCGAGGAATCCCTTCGACGCCCAGTACGGCGATCCCGGCCCGGAGTACCGCTGGACGGTGGGCAGGTGAGCACCATGCCAGCCGAGCGAGAGCACACCGTTGGCCGTGATCGAACCATGCTCGAGGAAGTACCGCAGGCCCGCCGACAGGATCCGTCGCGACTGCCCCGGCGACAGCGGCGTCCGGCCGACAGCCTCACCGAGAGCGACAGCCGTCAAGGTCGCCGTACGGTACGTCATGCTCCGACCGAAGTACAGTGGCGAGCCGTCGCGGTCGAACGTGCGGCTGAAGGTCCGCAGGAACTCCTCCAGCCGGCCGCCGAACACCTCCAGCTGAGGTCGATCATGCAGCCAGGCGTGCAGGACGGGATAGAAATGCATCGCCCATCCGGTGTAGTGGTCGTAGGCCTCCCCCGCACCGTCCGAATACCAACCCTCGCCGCGGTACCACGCCTCGGCCAGGCCGAGCGCCCGCTCGATCACGGACGTCGTCTCGTCGTCGCCGCGACCGATCTTGTCGAGGAAACTCGCAATCGTCGCCGGGAACAGGTACCAGTTGTTCGGCGACGGCTCGCGGGTGATGGTCGCACGGAACCAGTCGGCGAGCCGGTCCTGCTCGTCCGGTTTCAGCCGGTCCCAGGTGTCCGCCTTGGTGAGGTGCAGGCTCAGGGCGATCCCGGCTGCCTCGACGTGCGGCTGGCCGTCCCTTCCGACATGGCCGACAACCGGCCACGATTCGTTGTCGTCGGCACCGATCGAGCGGGTGCCGGCCACCAGCCCGTCGACGTACCTGCGCAGATGGTTGTTGCGGTCCGCGCCGCCGGAGTGCAGGAACGCCGCCAGCAGGAAGGTCCGCGCGAATCCTTCCAGGCCGTCGGTCGCCGGGCCCTGCTGGGACGGGCGACCGGGAAAGTTGATCCGCGCGCCGAGTGGCGACCGGTACGCGTCGGCGGAGGTCAGCAGGTGGTCGGCGACTGCGATCCAGTGGTCGCGGGTCAGCCCGGTGTACGGGCTCAGGCCGCGGTCCTCCGCGGGCAGGATCGTGGCCAGCGAGTCGGGCACCTGCAGCCGGGGCAGCGTCGGGTCCATCGAGTACCTGTTCGTGGGTGGTGTGGTCGGGTGAGTCATCCTTTGATGCCTGAGGTAGCCATGCCGGCGATGAAGTACCGCTGGCCGAAGACGAAGAGCAGGATCATCGGCAGGGTCGCCAACGCCGACATCGCCATCAGGAACGGCCATTGCACGCTGCCTTGCCCCTGGGCGAAGGTGGCGAGGCCGAACTGCAGCGGCCGCAGGCTTTCGGAACTGGTCGCGACCAGCGGCCAGATGAACCCGTTCCAGGCCGACTCGACGTTGAACAGCGTGATGGTGACGAACGCCGGCGTAGCCAGTGGTGCCATGATGCGAACGAAGATCCCGATCTCGGACACCCCGTCGACGCGCGCGGCGTCGGCGAGCTCCGCGGGCAGCGAGACGAAGAACTGCCGAGCCAGGAAGGTGAACAGCGGCGCGGAGATGAAGGGCACGATCAGCGCGGCCCAGGTGTTGAGCCAGCCGGTTCCGCCCTGCCCCAGAATGTCGTTGCCGCCGGCAAGTGGAATCCGCCGTACCACCAGGAAGAGCGGAACGATCAGCACCTGAAACGGCACGATCAACAGGATGATGAAGCAGGTCAGAATGCCCCGGGAGCCCCGCAGCGGCAGTTGCGCGAGCGCATACCCTGCGGCGGTCGACAGCAGCAGCACGGGGATGGTCTGGCCGACGACGACGATCAGGCTGTTGCGGAAGTACATCGCGAACGGCGCGGCCCTGAGCGCGTCGACGTAGTTCATCAAGGCGATCCGGTCCGGCAACCAGGAGAACGAGTTCACCTCGTTGAGCGACTTGAACGAGGTCAGGATCATCCACAGGAACGGCACGATCATCAGAAAGCCGCCGGCCGCGAGGACCACGACCAGCAGCACCTTGCCGACGGCCGGCCGGGACGCCGGCGCGACCGAACTCACAGGCCCTCCCGGTCACGCAGGCTCAGCCGCCCGAGACTGATCAGGATGCCGACGAACACCAGCATGATCACAGTCTCCGCCGAGGCGTAGCCGATGTGCAGACGCTCGAACGCATTGGTGAAGATGTCGAACGTCAACACGTTCGTGGCGTTCGCCGGGCCGCCCCCGGTGGTCACGTAAACCAGGTCGAACACCTGGAACGAGCTCGCGATCGACGTGACCAGGACGAAGAAATGTACCGGCGCCAGACCCGGCCACGTGACGTTCCAGAAGGTCTGCCAGCGGGAGGCGCCGTCCAGGGTCGCCGCCTCGATCAGGTCCGGCGAGATGCTCTGCAACGCCGCCAGGTAGATGATCATCTTGGCCCCGAGGCCCTGCCAGACACCGACCACCATCAGTGCCGGCAACGCGACGTCCGGGTCGGTGAGCCAGCCCGACCGCGCCAGCCCGAAGAACGAGAGCACCTGGTTGCCGAGCCCCGCCGCCGGGTTGTAGATCCAGAGCCAGACGGCGGCGACCGCAACGCTCGACGTGACCACCGGGACGTAGAACAGGGTCCGGAACAGCGCTCGGCCAGGAATCTTCTGGTTGAGACCGACAGCCACCACGAGCGAGAGTGCCATCGCGACCGGAACCACAGCGATCGTGTAGAGGAGGGTGCGCTTCAGAGCACTCAGGAACTGGGCGTCGGCGAACAGATCGACATAGTTCTGCAGGCCGATCCAGGTGCCCTGGCCGGCCACCCGCGCGTTGGTGAAGCTCAGGTACACGGCCATCAGACCCGGCAGCGCGATGAAAATCACCGAATGGAGAAGGGCCGGGGCGAGCAACAGCCAGCCCGCCCGGGCCTTGGCGCGTTCCACCCCACCGCGCCTGCGCCGATCCGGCCGCTCGTCCGCGGCGGCACCCACGGGGCGCTCGAGTGTCTCCACGGTCATCTGCGCGCCACCGCGTCCAGCTCCTTGAGCGCGTCCTGCGGCGACTTCCGGCCCAGGATCACCTCGTCCAGCGACGGACCGAACTTCGCCCGGAAGTCGAGGAACGTCGCGCCGCCGTACTCGAAGACGGCCTTGTCGAGGTTCTTCCAGGCGAACGATCCGGCCGGGTTCGACTTCACGAACGCGCTGTCGCCGGCATTACTGCTGATCGGCACGCCGACGTCCAGCTTGGAGATCGTCTCCTGCGACTTCTGGTCCTGCATCGCCTTGGTGAACGCCAACGCGGCCTCCGGGTACTCCGTACCCTCCCCCACCGCTGCGACCCGGCCGCCGACGTACATGACCTCCTCGGCGTCCTTCAGGTTGAAGTACACCAGGTCCTTGCACTTCTCACCGATCCCCTCGCCATCGGCCGAGCAGTCGACGTACGGGCTGGTGAACCCCATCGCCGCCTCACCAGTGGTGACGAGCGAGGTCTTCGCGGAGTTCTGATAGCCGTACCGCGACGACTTGTCGACGCTGACCATGTCGTGGATGAGCTGCAAGGCCTCGACGCCGGAGTCGCCGTTGAAGGCAGGCTGCCCGTCGGCGGTGAACATCTGGCCGCCCTTCGCGCCCAGGAACGCGACGAACTGCTGACGGTAGTTGCTGGCCGGCGCCCAGAAGTCGAAGCCGGTCCTGGTGATCTGGCCCTTCGCGTCGCGCTTGGTCAGCTTCCTCGCGGCCTCGCGCAACTCAGCCAGGGTCTGCGGGGGCGTTGCCGGGTCGAGACCGGCCTCGGCGAAGGCGCTCTTGCTGTAGGCAAGCACTCGCGGGTTGGCGACGATCGGTACGGCGTACAACTCGTCCTGATACTTCATCGGCGCCACGAACGCCGGGTACACCGACTTCTCCAGGTCCTCGGTCCTGACGCCCAGCTTGGTCAGCGACTGGATCGCCCCGAGATCGGCCAGCGGCTGCACCCAGCCGACGCCGGCGCTCACCACGTCGTAGTTCTTGCCGGCCGCCAGCGAAGTGGAGATCTTCTCGTTCAGGTTGTCGTACGGGACGAAGTCCGGCTCGACCTTCATCTGCGGATACGTCTGGTGGAAGATGTCGACGATGCCCTGGAAGACGGCCTGGCCCTCGTTGTTCGCCGGGAAGTTCGGGACCACGACCCGCAGGGTGCCGGTCGCGGTCGCCGGGTCATCGCTGCCCTGCCCGGTCTCGTTGCCGGACGAGCACGCGGCGATCGACAGGATCGCCACGGTCAGGGCCGCGGTCGTCGCGGCCTTCAGTCCTCGCTGCATCACCTTCACCATTTCCTGTCGCGGGTGGCTTCACAGGCCAGCGGTAAGCGTTTCCCGCTTAGCGTAAGCATTTCTAGTATCGTTTCGCAATATGCTGGACCATCTCTGAAACGCATAGTGCGGTTCAGGCCATTAGGTCGTACGTTTCAGGCAGCACCTCGTGCCGTAGGTCGAGCGCCGACAGGTAGCGCCGGATCTCGTCGATCACGATGGCGCCCTGGGCCCGGCGGGAGTGCCAGGTGCGCGCGCCGAGGTGCGGCGTGAGCAGGACGTTGGGTTGCCGCCACCACGCGGAATCCGGCGGCAACGGCTCCTCGTCGAAGACGTCCAGGGCCGCGCTCAACCGGCCGGTCCGCAGCTCGGCGAGCAGAGCGCGGGTGTCGACCAGCGCCGCTCGCGCGGTGTTGACGATGAGCCCGCCATCGCGGATCAGCGACAGCCGTTGGGCGTCGATCAGATGCCTGGTCTCCGGCCGGACGGGCGCGTGCAGCGCAACGACCGTCGACTGGGTGAGGAGCGTCTCGAGCGGGACCAGCCGAGCCCCGAGTTCCTTGGCACCTCTCTCGTCCAGATAGGGGTCGTAGACCAGCACCTCCGCTCCCAGCGCGACGACCAGCTTGAGGTACGCACGACCGACGCGACTCGCTCCGACGACCCCGACGGTGGAGCCGGCCACCGTGTGCCCCAGCCCGAAGTCGGCCGCGGCCCAGCTGTGTTCGCCCGTCATCGTGCGATCGACCCGGTCGAGTTCCCGCAACCGCGCGATCGTCATGTACAGAGCCAGTTCGGCCACCGACTGCGCCATCCCTGCTGACGCCTGGCTCACACGGACGCCCGATGGAAGCAGCGCCTGCGGCACCAGTCGTCGGATGGAGCCCGCGCTGTGCACCACGAGCTTCAACCGGTCGCGGGAATCGAGGCCGGCGGGCAGCGGCCTCGATCCCCACCCTGTGACCAGGATGTCGGCCTGGAGCCGGCTGTCACCGGTGCCGCCCGACGCCCACTCGCCCTGCCGCACCAAGCGGCCCAGCCGCGTCAGTCGCCGCATCGACTCATCGGCGAACAGCTCCGCCTCGAGGGCCGTCGGGAGATCGAGGTAGATCGTCGGGGGCACCATGTGAGCCTTTCCTGGCAGTAACAAGCAGAAACATTGCTTGATAGTTACTGTCAGAATAGGTGTCGCCTCACTCGGCTGCAAACGCTTGCCCGCCGCGGCTCACCAGCCGGATCACGGCGGCTAGGGCTGTTCTTCGCAAGCTGGCTCTCCACTACTGGTCACAAGTGCGCCGTTCGACCGCGCGCACCGAACTCCGTGCTGTGCCGGGACATCAGGGACTCGGGCGACACCTCGATTCCCCGCACCCGGTCCAGGCAGAACGCGACATCGAGTACGCCTCGCTTCCTGCATGTACTGACGCCACACGTCCAGAGGCCGGTGTGGCGAAACCGTGTGTCTGTCTCGAGCAGCACTGAAAGCCACTCGAAGAGCGAGGGCCACCTTTCCAGAGGACGAGTGGAGCTCAGGCATGCACATCTCACGGAAGCTCTCGATGCTTGGGAGCTGCTGCATCAATTGGGGACGGTTTGGGTCACGCAGCACGTTGCGTCCGATCGCACGCATCAGTAACGGCGGCCGGCCGTTCCGGGGCCGCGCCGTCGAACCGAATGAAGATCCGAACCTCATGGTGCGGGCCTTTCCGTGTAACCCGGGGCACTGGTGACAGGGCAGGACTAGAACCCGCGACCGCTGGCAGCGAGGGACTGCATGCCGACGACCGGATGGAGGTGGTGGCGATGCCCGAGGGACACACCATTCACAGGTTGGCGCGTGACCTGTCCGAGCTGCGCGGCTCCGTCGTTCGGGCCTCCTCTCCGCAGGGCCGCTTCGCCGAAGGCGCCGCGCAGGTCGACGGCGCAGTGCTCGAGCGCATCGAGCCGTTCGGGAAGCACCTGTTCCTGGTGCTGGACGTCGGCTCGACGGTCCACGTCCACCTGGGCATGCGGGGGAAGTGGTTGCGGTACGACGACCCCACACTGGCGCCGCTGTCCCAGGTCCGGCTCCGGGTGGCCAACGACCGGGTCGCGTGGGACTTGATCGCGCCCAGCCGGTGCGAGCTTCTGGACGACCAGGGCGTCGAGCGAGTGACCAGCGGCCTCGGGCCGGACCCTCTCCGACCAGGTGCCGGCGCGTCGAGAGCGATCGCCAGGCTGGCGGGCGACGCACGCCCGATCGGCGCCGCCCTGCTCGACCAGTCCGTCCTGGCGGGCGTGGGTAACGTGTTCCGGAACGAGGCACTGCACGCGATCGGCGTCCACCCGACGCGGCCGAGCCGCGACCTGACGACCGACGAGCTCACCCGATTGTGGTCGGTGCTGCAGACGATGATGTCCCGCGCGGTCGACGACGGTCGGATCATCACCGTCGAGGCGCCGGACCGGCTTGCGCTCCCGGAGGCCGAGTCACGGAAGGTGTACAAGCAGGCGCATTGCCGCGATTGTGGCGCCCCGGTCGTCGTCACGACCGTCGGCGGCCGGACCGCCTACCACTGTCCCGTGGAGCAAGCCGGGTAGAACGACGGTCGCCAGGGCAGGGCCGACCGGAGTTGGGCCGACCGGAGTTGGGCCGACCGGAGTTGGGCCGACCGGAGTTGGGCCGACCGGAGTTGGGCCGTTGACACAGGCTGAAGGGGTGCGAACCTTTCTGCCGTACGCCGGTTTCGAGCGCTCCGCGCGTGCCTTGGACGTGAAGCGGCTGGGTAAGCAGCGCGTCGAGACCATCCAGGTGGTGCGTGCGCTCACCCGGCCGGGATGCGCGCCGTTCGACCGCTACCGCACGATCGATGTGGTCCGGGCAGTCTGTGAGTCCAGTCGCGTGGACGACATCGCGCTGTACACGGGCAACGACGACAACATCCTCGTCGATCTGACGACCACGTACTGCTCCATGGTCGACGGCACCGAGGTCTCGAAACGCATCGTCGGTGGCCTGCTCGGCCAGAACGCAGTCTGGACACGGGCGGCTGTCGACCTCTTCGAGTGGGCTCGGCGGGATCCGGCGCCGCATGAACTGCTCACCCGCGCGGCTCAGCTGACCGATGGCACTCGGCGAACTTCGATGTGGCCGGACGGTTCGCCGGCTGCGTCGCGGCTCATCGACGACCCCTTGTCGGGGCCAACCTGCCCCGTTGGCTCGGCCGGGAGTCATCGTGACCAGCAGACCGACCGCCGACCGGCCACCACTACGCGTCGTCCAGCCGGAGCGCGGGGCGTTGCACCGCGCAGATCACGTGTGTTCACCCAGCGGAGCGGCCGTTGTGGGGAATCGCGACGTTTTCCCGGCCGCTCCAAGCAGCTGGCGCGGAGCGTCCACGCTGCGCAAACGAGAAACGCCTCGTACAGCACCGCGGCCGGCGCGGTCGCGGGCAGTGGGGTTGCCCGATGTGGGGCCGTGAAGCCGGCTGACCGCCCTTCGGCTCGGTTCTTCGACCGTCTGTCGTGATGTCCGGCCGCTGGGCGACCGGATTCTTCCGTTCGGCGCAAAGCGTCGACGCGCGCCTTCTTGGCAACGATTCGGCGCTGCTAGTTTGCCGCTGGTAGTTGCTCCGCTACAACAAGGCGACGTCTGTCACACCAGGCCGTCGCTCATGATGCCGCCAATCATGCAGGGATGCCGGCGCGCCGCCGACCCGGCCGAGTCATTCCTTCCTCTCTTCTTTCGCTCCGGCCAGACGAATTGCTCAAGCGCGCCAGAAGCGGTCAGCGCGCTGCCTCCGCCTGCATGGACAGATTCGTCGCCAGTCATCTCGGCCCTACAGTTTCGCGAGCTTGCCGCGAAACGGAATCGAGGAATTATGAATCCACCCCACAATTCAAGGAGGGGTGCTCGCGACGCGTGGTCCGCGCGAGCACACCGGACGCGTTGGCGCGTACTGATACTTGTCGCCTCGCTCGCGGTGGCGCTCTCCGTCGTGCCGTTGGGTTTGTCTGTGACGCCGGCCAGCGCGGTGGAATCTCCACGAGTCGATAAGACCATCGGCACCTGGGGAGCCGCCCCTGTGTCGGCGGCACCGACCGAGGCGAATCGAGTGAACAATCAAACCCTGCGCCAGATTGTCCACATCAGCACCGGCGGTGAATGGGTGCGGGTCAAGCTGTCGAACCGCTACGGGTCCGCGCCGCTGGTCGTCGAGAAGGCCCATGTCGCTGTTAGGGACGTCGTCGACCAAATCCGCGCCGAGTCGGGCGGACAGTTGACTTTCGGCGGTAGAAGCTCCTTCACCATCCCGGCGTTCAGCGAGCTGTACAGCGACTGGCTGCCCTTTGAAACGCCGGACCTCGCTGATCTCGCGATCGATCTCTATGTGCCGGGAGATACGCTTGCGAGCCCATCCCCGATCACCTTGCACAATGCCCGTCCGGCGGGACAGGTCCTTTCCTATCTTGCAGCCGGGAACCAGGCCGGCGCCGCGGAGTTCGCTACGGCTGCCAATCGGACGATGTGGTACTTCCTGACCGGCGTCGACGTCGGCGTGACAAGGGCCGTCGGCGGAACTGTCGTCGCCTTCGGTGACTCCATCACCGATGGCTCGCAGTCGACGCTCGACGCCAACGGACGCTGGCCGGACTACTTCGCGCGCAGATTGATCGGCGAACCGTCCGTGCAGCCGACGGGAGTCGTCAACATGGGTATCGGCGGCAACCGGGTGCTGACCGGAGGGACCGGCGAGAACGCGCTTGCGCGTTTCGGCCGGGACGCCCTGGTCGCAACCGGCGCCAGCCACGTGGTCGTGCTGGAGGGCATCAACGACATCAGTGGCGGAGCGACTGCAGCGCGCATCATCGAGGGCCATCGGCAGTTGATCAAGTGGGCCCACAACCGCGGCCTGACGATCTACGGAGGGACGCTGACCGCGTACGCGAATGCCCCTGACGCACGTGAGGCAGAACGCCAGGCGCTGAATTCATGGATCCGGACCAGCGGCGAGTACGACGGGGTGATCGACTTCGACGCTGCTCTTCGCGATCCCGCCAACCCGCGCCGGATGCTCGCGGTGTACGACAGCGGCGACACCCTCCACCCCAACAGCGCGGGCTACGAGGCGATGGCGAACGCGATCGACCTCGATCTGTTCAAGCACTCGTCCTTGACCACGCCGACTCTGGACGAGTCCGACCTCCAGGCCGTCGCCACGTGGGGCGCGCCCATGGTGTCGGCAACGCCAAGCGCCACGAACCGCATCAACAACCAGACGCTGCGTCAGATTGCTCGCATCAGCAACGGCGGCGACCGGTTCCGGGTCAGGCTGTCGAACCGGTGGGGTACGGTGCCGCTGGTGATCGAGTCGGCCTCAATGGCGCTCCGGTCTTCGGATGCTCAACTCGTGGCCGGTTCCGGCCGGCAGTTGACGATCAGCGGAAGTCAGAGGTTCACGCTTCCGCCGGGCGCTGAAGTGCTGAGCGACTGGGTTGATCTCAGTGCCCCTGATCTCGCAGACGTGGCGATCGACCTGTACGTTCCGACGGACACCCTCGCTGCGTCGTCGCCACTGACGGTTCGGAACGGGGCGCTTCAGACGACGTACTTGTCCGCGTCGGGAGATCATGTCGGCGCCACGGCGTTCCCGGTCGCGTCGACCCGGCTGCAGTGGAACTTCCTGGCCGGCGTGGACGTCAGCCGGCAGGGACCAACCAGCACGGTCGTGGCGTTCGGCGACTCGATCACCGAGGGCCTGCGCTCGACGGCGAACACCAATCGCCGCTGGCCCGATGTGCTCGCGAGGCGACTCATGGAGTTGCCTGCCGCCCGGCAGATGGGTGTCGCGAACCTCGGCATCAGCGGCAACCGGGTCTGGGTTGGAGGAGGAGCCACGAACCCGAGCGCCTTGGCTCGTCTGGATCAGGATGTGCTGATCCGATCCGGTGCCACCCACGTGATCGTTCTGCTCGGCATCAACGACATCAGTGGTGGTGCCACGGAACAGGACGTCATCGGCGCCCTCCGGCAGGTGATCACCCGTGCCCACGCACGCGGACTGAAGATCTACGGCGGAACTCTCACTCCGTTCGGGAACGCACCCGACCTGCGTGAGGAGCGCCGACTGGCGGTCAACGAGTGGATCCGGACCAGCGGCGAGTTCGATGCCGTGGTCGACTTCGACGCCGCGCTTCGCGATCCCGCCAATCCGCGCCGGATGCTCCCGGCCTACGACAGCGGCGACAGCCTGCATCCCAGCGATGCCGGTTACGAGGCGATGGGCAACGCCATTCCACTGAACCTGTTCCAGGTCGCTGCTGGATCAGCCAACGCCTGGTCCGCCGTCAAGCCGGCCGCATGACGAGGTGAATCAGCGCCTCTGAGCGACCGCGTCATGGCACGCCCGGCCTCGGGCGTGCCATGACCACTGCTCAGTTGCGGCCGGGTGCCGACGCGTCGGGAGCGATCGCCAGGCTGGCGGGCGTGGGTAACGTGTTCCGGAACGAGGCACTGCACGCGATCGGCGTCCACCCGACCCGGCCGAGCCGCGACCTGACCACCGACCAGCTCACCCGATTGTGGTCAGTGCTGCAGACGATGATGTCCCGCGCGGTCGACGACGGTCCCCTGGAACGCCGCCGTTCAGGTGGCGGGCTGGAAGGTGTCCGTGATGATTCGATGTAGGGCGCGGCTCTCGTCCCACCGGGACTCGGGGGTGGACCAGTAGATTCCGTACGCCTGCCGGTCGCTCGTCACCACGCCACGGATGAGCACGTGCCGGCGGCCGGACGGGGTGGCGTAGGTGAACTCCCAGTCGGCGGCCTTCTCGAAGTACTCAACCGGCTCGATCCGGATGCGCTCGTAGTCCTGGTAGCCGTCTCGCCGCGCCGCCTCCTGCTGGCGCCAGTCGGCGACCGGGTCGGGCTTCGGCTGATCGGTCTGATCAATGATCAGGAAGCGTGAGCCGCCCGGCTCCCGGAAGTACATCCGCTCACCTTGGCGATCCGCGGTCCAGCCGGCCGGCACCGCGAGCGAGAAACCGGTCGCATCCGTGTGCCGGGTGAAGCCCGCGGGCACGGCCTCCGTTGCACCGGTCGGCGATGGCGGCCGGCTGCTCGGGGAGGCGGGCGCGCTGGTGGCGGCCGAGGTGGGCTGCCGACTGCTGGGCGGTGGTGTACTCCGAGGTGCCGTGCTCGTCGTTGCGCCGGTTCGCGGCGGCGTGTTCTGCGCCTGGTTCCCCTCGTCGTCGCCGATCGCCCGGAACAAAGCCCAACCGGTCAAGGCAGCCGCGACCAGCGCGCAGGCGAGCAGCGCGGCCACGACCTTGCGAGCGTTCCCGGACGGCGGCGGACCTTCCGGGGAAGGCGCCGCGGTCGCCGGGGAGGGAGCTGCGGTCGCCGGGGAGGGAGCCGCGGTCGGCTCACTCACGTCATCCGCAGTTCGGGAGACGATTGGTGGCACGGGCAGGATC
>NZ_SMKR01000124.1 GCF_004348725.1 Kribbella turkmenica | reverse complement strand
CCACCGTCCCTGCCTCGGGCGCGACCTCGGCCACCCACCCCCGGGCCAGCAGCTCCCTGGCGACATCCTCAGTGGACGCGCGGGACAACCCGGTTCTCCTGGCCAGCTCCGTCAACGTGAGCGGCCGCTCGTCCCGCAGGACACGGAGGACGCCCAGAGCGTTCAACTGCCGCAACCGCGAGAGGTCCCCGCCATCCGGCTCATCGACCATCAAGACCTCCGGGAGTCACACTCAGTCGATCAAATAATGATGGACTCCCGAATAACTATCAACACACCCGACACCTCACGGTGATCAAGGACCAGGTTCAGCCGGGTGCCCGGTACTGGCCGAGCTCCGGGCATCCAACGCCGCAGGTCGCGTGCCGATCGCAACTGGTGGCTCGGCGACGAACAGCAACGCCTCCTGTAGTACCGCAGCTCTACCGCGCCTGAACCGCGGCGGGGACGACTCTCCGGACCTGGTGAAGAGGCTTGACACGATCCCGCCGGAGCGTTTCAGTGCGAGAGTGGCGGCGGTGGAGTCGTATCGCGAGCGCTTGCCGGTCCCGGGGCTGGCGGGAGTGGTCCGGACTGTGTGGATCCAGTGCACCGGACCGACCGAGCACGTCCACCGGCACCTGCCCTCCGGCGGCGTCGAGATCCACTTCCCGATCGGTGGCCACCCGCAACTGCTCGGCCCGTTGACCGGACCGGCGATCGAGATCACCCCGGCGAACACCACTCTCGTCGGCGTACGCTTCCATCCCGGGACGGCGCCACCGCTACCGGCCATGCTCGACGACCTCGTGGATCAGCAGGTGAGCCTGAGCGAACTGTGGGGGCAGACGGCAGACCGGCTCGTCGAGGCCATGGCTCAGGCAACGACACCCGAACGCGCGCTCACCTATCTGCAGGCCCATCTCCTGAACGAGTTCCGCACGTCGGCTCGGCTGGATCCGCTGGTGAACGAGGCCGTCCGCGCCCTGATGCCCTGGCAGCCGGTCAACATCGAACGCCTGGCCACACACCTGGCCCTGTCCGCGAGCCAGCTCCGCCGCCGCTGCCTGCACACGGTGGGCACGACACCCAAAGTGCTCCAACGGACGTTGCGCTTCCAGGGCTTCCTCGCCCTCGCCCAGGCCGGCGCGACTCCGTCCGGCCGACGCGGCGTCGACGGTGTCGCGGGCCTCGCGCTCGACGTCGGGTACGCCGACCAGGCGCACCTCAACCGGGAATGCCTCCGCCTGAGCGGTCTCACGCCGGGTCAGCTCCTCGAGGTCAACCTCGACCGCTGCGCACGCGAGCACGACCACTCCGGGTCGTACCAGCCGTTCCTCGCGACCCGTGGCGGCCCGCCGACCCGGCTCTGAACATGCACGTTTCGTTCAAGATGCGGGCGGTACGCCGTTCCTAGTCTCGAACACATGCAGGACACGGTCGAAGGACAACCCCGCCTGGTGGTGCAGTGCCGCTCGGTCGTGGATGTCGTTGCCGCGATCAAAGATGCGGCCGCGGCCGGCGAGCGTCTGGTGCCGCGCGGTGGCGGGCACTGTTTCGCCCGCCGGTCCTCGACCGACGGCGTCGTACTCGACCTGACCGGCCTCGACGCCATCACGGTGGCCCCCGACGGCATCGCCACGATCGGCGCCGGCGCCGTGCTCGGCCAGGTGTACGCCGAGTTGCATGCGTACAGTCGCGGTCTGCCTGCCGGGTGCGGTCCCACGGTCGGCATCGCCGGCCTGACCCTCGGGGGTGGGATCGGCCTGATCGGGCGCAGCTACGGGCTGACCTGCGACCGTCTGGTCGGCGCGCGGGTCGTGCTCGCCGACGGCAGCGTGGTGGACTGCGACTCCGACCACGAGCCCGATCTGTTCTGGGCCCTGCGAGGCGCGGGTGGCGGTCAGTTCGGGGTGGTGACGTCGCTGCGGTTCGACACCGTTCCCGAGCCGGTCACCACTCGGATCGAGGCGAACTGGCTTGCGCGTGACGTGGAGGAGTTGGTCGTGGCTTGGCAGGCCTGGGCGCCCGACACTCCCGACGAGCTCACGGTCAACCTCGCGATCGCATCCGAACCCGGCGTACCCGTGCAGGCGACCGTACTCGGCGCATGCCTGTTCGAAGAAGGCCCGACCCGGGACCTGCTGCAGGAGCTCAGCCATCTGATCGGCACGGCCGTTCCCTGGGAACTGCGCGGTGGTATGCCGCTGCGCGACCTGAAGCGCAGCGTCGCCGATCCGCGCGACGTGCCGGACCGTCACTCGCTCAGGATCCGGTCGGAGTTCTTCGCGCAGTCGATGTCGGACCAGGTTCTCGCCTCACTGGTGGACCAACTCCGCGCGGACCGTGTGACCGGCCGGCGGCAAGTCTCGTTCACCGCGATGGGCGGTGCCTACAACCGGATCGCCGCTGACGCAACGGCGTTCGCCCACCGTGACGAGCGCTTCCTGCTCGAGCACGTCGCGGCGCACGGCGACCCGTGGGTCGACGCCTCCTGGGCGACCGCCCATGCGGACGCCAGCGGACACGTCTACCCGAACTTCCCGGATCCGGCGCTGTCGGACGGACCCCAGGCGTACCACGCAGGAAACCAACCGCGGCTGCGGGCCGTGAAGAAGGCCTACGACCCGGGACGGTTCTTCGACTTCCCCCAAGCACTCTGATCAACCAGCGAGGGACAGCCATGAGCAAGGTCATCAGTGCCCACTCCGTGTCGGTCGACGGTTACATCACCGGTCGCGATCCCGGCCCCGGCCGCGGTCTCGGCGACGGGTCGATGCTGTTCGACTGGTACTTCGACGGAGACACGCCCAGCCGGGTGTTCGAGGGCTTCAGGCTGAGTGAGGCCAGCGCCCGGGTCTTCGACCCTGTCGCCGCACGCATCGGCGCCAGCCTCGCCGGACGCAACACCTACGACGACTCCGAGTGGGTCAAGGGCGGTGCACCGCACCCGACCGCACCGCTGTTCGTCCTCAGCCACCGGCCTGTCCCCGGGATGAGCGACGACCGTCAAACCCTGATCACCACGGGCATCGAGGACGCGGTCGCGGCGGCACGATCGGCGGCCGGCGACAAGGACGTCGGCCTGATGGGCGGCGGCGTACTGGCGTCCGCGCTGGCCGCCGGCCTCGTCGACGAGGTCATGCTGCACCAGATTCCCATCCTGCTGGGCGCGGGCCGCAGTTTCTTCCAGGAGCTTCCGGAGCACGTGAACCTCCGCCTGCTGGACGTCGTACCGGCACCCGGTGTGACCCACCTCCGCTATGAGGTGCTCCGATGATCCTCGTCACCGGTGGCCTCGGCATGATCGGCGCCCACACCGCCCGCGCACTCGTCGATCTCGGCCACGAGGTCGTCGTCACCTCGCACCGCCGCGGTGAAGTCCCGTCGTTTCTGGCCGGCGACGTCGTCGTCGAGTCCCTGGACGTCACCGACCGGGACGCATTCCTTGCCCTAGGCAAACGTCATGGGATCACCGGCATCGTCCACCTGGCCGGCAGTGTTCCCGGCGACGACCCGGTCGAGTATTTCCGCACCGACCTGACCGGCCTGCTCAACGCCCTGGACGCCGCACGAACCTGGGGAATCGGCCGGTTCGCGGTCGCGAGCAGCCTCGGCAACTACATCGGCAGGGCCGAGATCCCCTGGCACGAGGGGCTCGCGCTGCCCACCGCGGACCTGCCGCACCTGATCGTCGCGTTCAAGAAGGCCGTCGAACCGCTCACCACCCACGGTCTGCAGGACACCGACGTCCAGCCGGTCGTCCTCCGGATCGGCAGCACGTGGGGACCCCTGATGGACCCCGAGTCGCCGTTCAACCCGATCCCGCCGTACATCAGCGCCGTACTCCGGGGTGACAAGCCGCAACCGCTGTACGCCGACGACGGCGGCGACACCTGCTACGCACCGGACGCGGGCCGCGCGATCGCCCTCCTGACGATCACGGACACCTTGTGGCACACCACGTACAACGTCTCCAGCGGCCGGCCCTTCACCAACCGCGAACTCGTGGACGCACTCCGGTCGACCGTCTCCGGCAGTCGACTCGAGCTCCTCCCCGGACGCGCGGGCGGCGCCGGCGACAACCCCTATCTCGATATCACCCGACTTACCGAGGACACCGGCTTCGAGCCATCCTTCGACATCGCCAAGGCGGTCGCCGACTACGTCGCGTGGCGCGCCGACAATTCCCGCTGAAGGAGCACACCATGCTTGACCCCGTCGTTCGCGAGGTCCTCGACACCGCGTCGTTCGCACACGTCGCCACCGTCCTCCCGGACGGCTCGCCGCACAGCACCCCGGTGTACGTCGGGACACGCGGCGACCAGATCGTCTTCTTCACCGGTCCCAGGATGCGCAAGGCCCGCAACCTGCGCCGCGACCCCCGAGTCGCGCTGTCCATCGTGCCGGTCGACAATCCGTTCCAGCCCGTCGTCGTCCGCGGGCGGGTGGTGGAGTGGATCGAGGGTGACGAGGCGTGGGAGATCATCGACCGGCTGGTCGCGAAGTACATCGACGAGCGCTATCCCCGCGACGACGAGCGGATGGTGCTCGTCGTCGAGCCAGAGCACCAGAAGGTCGGCATCTGAACCGCAGGTCGACCAGGTCCGTCAACTGGTACCCCCGCCCCGAATCGTCCGCACCTCTCAAGCCCCGAGCAAGCCCACATGGAACAGGCGCCACCGGAGACGGTGACCTTCGGCGGCCGCAGTGCCCGGTCGCCAGCCCATTCGGCCCCTAGGCGAACCGCCTCAGGCCCCGATACCGGCAACGGCGTCGCCGGAGGCGGCCGATCGAACGGTCGCCGCCGCAAACGGTGTCCTTCAGCGGTCCTTCGGCGGAGGTGGTGCGGCGGGACCTTTGATCAGCCGCCGGAGACGCCTATTTCTGCGGCAGCCAGGTCGGCGGAGAGGCCGTCGGTGTCGTTCAGCCAGCCTTCGGGGAGGATCACGTGGTCGCGGGGGCTGCCCTGCCGGCCTCGGGGGGCGCCCAGTTCGGCGACGGGGAAGGGGACGGTGGGGTCGAGCTGAACCAGGAGGTCGTCCAGCTCGGCGAGGGACTCGACCATGCCGAGGGCGGCGCGGAGTTCACCGCCGGCCGGGAAGCCTTTCAGGTACAACGGGACGTGCTTGCGGAAGTCGCGGAGGCCGCGCTGCTCGCCCATCAGGTCCGCCAGCAACTCGCCGTGGCGGCGCATGACTACGGCGACCTCACCGAGGGTCGGCAGGCTGAGCGCCTCACCACCCGCGAAGGCGACCGCGAGGTCCCGGAACAGCCATGGACGGCCAAGGCAGCCGCGGCCGACGATCACGCCGGCGCAGCCGGTCTCCGCAACCATCCGCAGCGCGTCACCGGCTTCCCAGATGTCCCCGTTGCCGAGAACCGGGATGCTCACGTGGTCCACCAGCGCTGCGATCGTCGACCAGTCCGCCTGACCCGAGTACGCCTGTGCCGCCGTACGTCCGTGCAGCCCGATCGCGGCAGCGCCGGACTCCTCCGCGATCCGCCCGGCGTCGAGGTACGTCTGATGCGCGTGGTCGATGCCGATCCGCGTCTTCATCGTCACCGGTACGCCGTACGGCGTCGCGGCGTGGACCGCCGATCGGACGATCGCGCCGAGCAGGTTGCGTTTCCACGGCAGCGCGGCGCCACCGCCCTTGCGGGTCACCTTCGGGACCGGGCAGCCGAAGTTCAGGTCGATGTGCGCGACGCCGTACTGGTCGCAGAGGATCTGGACCGCGCGGCCGATGTACACCGGGTCGACGCCGTACAGCTGGACCGAGCGGACCGTCTCGCGCTCGTCGAACGTGAGCATGTCCAGCGACTTCTGGTCGCCTTCGACGATGCCGCGCGAGGTGATCATCTCGCAGACGTACAGCCCGGCGCCCTGCTCGGCGCACAGCCGCCGGTACGCCGCGTTCGTGATGCCGGCCATCGGCGCCAGCACCACGGGCGTGCCGATCGTGAGGTCGCCCAGCGTCAGCCCGGGGTGGTGGGGTGGGGATGAGATCGGCACCGTCAGGCCTTCGCCACCAGGACCTGACCGTTGCCGGAGACCTGTGCCTTGTACGGCTGGACCGCGTTCTCGGTCGTGGTGACGTCGCAGGCGATCGGCTCGCCGGAATGCTTGACCACGGCAACATCATCCATCGTGCAGGTCACCTTCGCCGCCCCGGGTGCTTCCCGCAGCACGGCGTCGACCACCTTCGCCTTCACGATCGCGACCGACTGGGAGGTGAACTTGTACGACGCCGAGTACCTCTTGGCGTCGACCGTCAGGGTGCCGCTGTAGGGCTTCCCGGCGTACGTGACCGTGCAGGTGAGCTCGTGCTTGCCGGGCTCGTCGGCCTTGTCGATGCCCGGGCACTTCACCGTCGTGGCGGCGGCCTTGCCGGCCGCGACCTGCGCCTGCTTGGCGATCGCGAACTCGATTCGCTCAGCCAGCGGGGCGTCGTTCTCCGGCTCGCCGGTCACCTTCGGCGTCGGCCACGGCTTCGACGGCGTCGGCAGCGGGGTCAGCGACGGCGTGGACGCCGTCGGGATCGGCGCGCTCGATGGAGCCGACGCGGACGGCGACGGGGGGTTGCTGCCGGCCCGCGGCTCGTCGTCCGAGCAGGCGCTGAGCGCGAACACCGCGATCGCGGACAAACCGAAGACGGTCAGTCCGAACCGCACGTGCCGAGTCGGCACGAACCGTGGCGCCGCCATGGTCAGCAGCCAACCAGGTGCTGGGCGAGGTAGCCGGTGACCTCGGTGAGCGCGACCCGCTCCTGCTTCATCGAGTCGCGTTCCCGGATCGTCACCGCCTGGTCGTCGAGCGTCTCGAAGTCGACGGTGATGCAGTACGGCGTCCCGATCTCGTCCTGGCGGCGGTAGCGGCGGCCGATCGCACCGGCGTCGTCGAAGTCGACGTTCCAGTTCTTCCGCAGCTCACCGGCGAGGTCCTTGGCTTTCGGCGACAGCTCGGCGTTCCGCGACAGCGGCAGCACGGCCGCCTTGACCGGGGCCAGCCGCGGGTCGAACCGCAGCACCGTCCGCTTGTCCACGCCACCCTTGGCGTTCGGCGCCTCGTCCTCGGTGTACGCGTCGAGCAGGAACGCGAGCACGTTGCGGGTCAGGCCGGCCGCCGGCTCGATCACGTACGGCGTCCAGCGCTCGCCCTTCTCCTGGTCGAAGTACGACAGGTCGGCACCGGAGTGCTTGGAGTGCGTGGTCAAATCGAAGTCGGTCCGGTTCGCGATGCCCTCGAGCTCGTCGAACTCCTTGCCGCCGAAGTTGAACCGGTACTCGATGTCGACGGTGCGCTTCGAGTAGTGGCTGAGCTTTTCCTGCGGGTGCTCGTAGCGGCGCATGTTGTCCGGGTCCAGGCCGAGGTCGACGTACCAGTCCCAGCGGGCCGTCAGCCAGTACTCGTGCCACTCCTCGTCGGAGCCGGGGGCGACGAAGAACTCCATCTCCATCTGCTCGAACTCGCGGGTCCGGAAGATGAAGTTGCCCGGGGTGATCTCGTTGCGGAAGCTCTTGCCGACCTGGGCGATCCCGAACGGCGGCTTCTTCCGGGCGGTGCCCATCACGTTCGCGAAGTTCACGAAGATGCCCTGCGCGGTCTCCGGGCGCAGGTAGTGCAGCCCTTCCCCGGACTCGACCGGGCCGAGGTAGGTCTTCAGCAGGCCGTTGAACATCCGCGGCTCGGTGAAGGTGCCCTTGTTGCCGCAGTTCGGGCAGGCGATCTCGGCCAGCTTGACCTCTTCGGGGTCCTTGTTCTTCCGCCGGGCGAAGTCCTCGCGCAGGTGGTCGTCGCGGAAGCGCTTGTGGCAGGACTGGCACTCGGTCAGCGGGTCGACGAACTCGGACAGGTGCCCGGACGCCTCCCACACCTTCGTCGGCAGGATCACCGACGAGTCCAGCCCGACGATGTCGTCACGACTCGTCACCATCGCGCGCCACCACTGGGCGCGGATGTTGTTCTTCAGTTCGACACCGAGCGGTCCGTAATCCCAGGCCGATTTGGTACCGCCGTAGATTTCGCCGCACGGGTAGACGAAGCCCCTCCGCTTGCTGAGGCTGACGACGGCATCGACGGTTTCCACGGGCACTTTGCGACTCCAGTAACGGCACTTTGCAACACGGAAGGGTCCAGGCTATCGGTCCGACCGGCCCCTGGCGGAATCCACGCGGGGATCGGTGCTACGGCAGCAACTCCGGCAGGTCCTCGTACGCGGTGGGTTCGTCGATCGCCAGCGACAGCAACGGCACCGCGGCCAGCTTCACCTCGTACGGTGACAATGCGCGACGATAGCTGCCGATGTTGAGCCACTCCATCGTCAACGCGATCAACTCGGGGTCGTCGACATTCTGCCCGGCGCGCGCCGCGACGAAGCCTTTCTGCTGCTGCAGTACGTCGACCGCGGCCTGCAACCGGACGGCGAACTCCGCCTGCTCGGCCTCCGCCACCCGGAACCTGATCACCACGAACACGCACTCACCCTATTCACCCCCGATCACGCCCAGGCCACCCGGTAGCCCCTGGCCGCCCAGGCAGGGCCCCTCCCCGAGCCCAGACGGCGGCCAGTCGCCGGGCGGCCGACTCGGTGGGCGCGCGCGGTGAGCTTCCGCCGAGCTGCAGCGGACGGGACGACGCCAGCGGCTGCTGGCCGGCCCAGGCGTGCGCGCTCGCGCGCTTGGCGTCGAGCTCGGCCTGGCGGCTCGCCTGGCTCCCGCCGGAGTCTGCCGGGCGGTCGCCGAACCTGTTCAGGCCGGGTTGGCGGTCGGCTGGATGACGGTCAGGCGGGCGCAGACGTGGGCGTAGATGTTGTTCGAGCCGTGCCGCGGTTTGATCGCGAGGAGCTCCCGCCGGGGCAGCTGGTCCGGGGTCTCCGGGCCGATCTCCCGGAACACCAGCCGATGGTCAGGCTTCTGTTCCGGGTCCGACTGCACGTAGCCGACCGCACAGTCCCGCAGATCCCCTTTCCCGGCCTCATACCCGAGCGCGTGATGCCCGTCGGTGGCGCCGGCGCTGAGTTGGTCGAGCTGCCGCAGAACCTGTTGCCGGAGGAACACCTTGCCGGGATCGCGCCGAGCGTCAGCCGCAAGCCGTCGCAGATCGTCGACGAACTTGTCGGTGAGCAACAGCACGTAGCTCGGGGGTGCGCTCATGACTGGTTGCCTTCACGGCGAATCTCCTCGAGGTCTCGAACGGCTTCCGGGCCCATCAGTTCAGCAATTTCGTCCAGGTTCAGCGGGCGGCTGCCTGGCAACGGTTCTGTGGTGTACCTGCGCACCGTGGGGTCGTCGATCACGCCGGGTGGGGGCTCGTCGTCGCCTCGGAGGTGGCGGTACTGCGAGGGCGACAGGACCACCGCCTCCGGCTCGCCGGATTCGCCCCAGACGACCGGCGTGCCGGAGCCAGCGCGGGCGGCCTCGAGCACGGCGGGCAGGCGCTCGGCCAGCGCGGCCGGCTCGAGCACGGTCGGCCCGACGGTGAACTTGGTTTCACCGCCGAGGTCCTCGAACTCGTCGTACGTGAGCAGCACCGCCTCGGGCACGCCCGCGCCGAAGCTGAAGGCGCGCGTGCGGCCCGCGCGGAAGCGCGCCAGGACGGCGGGCAGGTCGGCGCGGATGTCGTCTACGGAAGGCAAACCGGTCATGCCCTTGAATCTATTGGTTTCCGCACGATCGGGTCCGGAGTTATCCACAGCTCCGCGCGCCTGGAACAATGGACAGATGAGTTCCCCGAGCAGTCAGCCGGTGAGCCCGCTCCGGCAGCGGATCACCAAGATCAGTTACCCGTACGTGGCGAAGCTGCACGGGATGCCCAAGCTCACCCTCCCCGGGGTCACCCTGGTGCTGGCGGTGGCCGGAGTCTTCGCTCCGGTCCCGGTCGCCATTCCGGCGCTGATCCTGCTCGCGCTGCTGCTGTCCTGGCTCGGTTTCCTGTCCTGGCCGGTCGTCACCACCGGTCAGCGCTTCCTGCGGATCTTTTCCATCCTGATCATCGTGCTGTTCGCGGTGTCCCGGATCGCCGGCCGCTGAGCCGGGCCACACGTCCGCCGTCTCAGTGGTGGACGCGGACGCAGTCGACCAGCATGCGCGACGCGAACGGCGTACTCGCGTTCGGCGAGGCCGAGCCGGTCGTCGTGTGACCGAGCTCGTCGTCCGCGGGGTCAGCCTGAGATCTCCTCCAGCCCCAAGGCGGTCAGGCGCTTGCGCAGCCAGTCGAGCTCCTTGGCGATCTTCTTCGCCAGCGTCTCGGGCGTCCTGGGTTTCCGGGCCCACGCGTACGTCTCGGACTCGAGGTGATGCGTGAGCGGCTGACCGCAGCCCACCAGGCGGGTCAGGCAGTCCTCGAGTACGGCGTTGGTGCCGCTGAGCGGATCCGGCAACCCGCAGTGCGCCGGGATGTGCGCGTGCATCCGCCAGGCCGCATGCCCGGACAGCTGGTACGCCTGCTCGACATCGTCGACTCCGGGCCCGCACCACTCCCGCACCTGACGCAGGCACTTCGGATCGCCGAGCTCGGCCAGTCGCCGCCGGGCCGCGGTGTCCGACGGGTCGACAAGTTGCGGCGCCGCCGACAGCTGTGCCTTGACCACGTCCACACCGGCTCGCCACAACGTCTCGAACGCGTCGGCCGGTTCCTCGAACTGGACCGCCAGGTGACAGGCGTCGAACCCCAGTCCGATCCGCGACGAACCGGCGTACGGACTGGAGTAGCGGCTGAGCCAGGCGGCGGCCTGCCCGGTCATCTCCAGGACGCAGCCCGGTTCGGGCTCGACCGCGACCCGGATCCTGCGGCCGGTACGCTGCTCGGTCCGCTCCAGATGCCAGTCGAGCCGCTCGAACGCCTTCTGCGCCGCCTGGTCGCGCGCCTTCGTCCACGGCACCCTCCAGGCGAGCGGGAGGGTCGAGATCGATCCGTACGACACATCGGCCGGCAGCAACGTGGCGAGTACGTCGACCAGGTCGAGGGTGTAGCGCAGGCGTTCGGGCTCGGTCCAGTCCGGGCAGTAGAGCTTCGTACGGACGACCGCGTCCGGGAACGACGAGTGCGGGATGCCGTTCAGCGTGACCACTTCCAGGTGGTTGCGCATGAGCGCCCGGCGCAGCTTGTTGGTCGCGGCCGGCGAGTTCGCCAACCGGTCGGCCAGTGGGCTCGCGAACCACAGACCGATGCCGAGTTTCGGCACGTCCAGCTCCTGACGGACGAGCGACCCGCAGCTGTCCAGCCCGGCGATCACGCCGTCCAGATCCTCGGCCGGGTGCACGGTGGCGCTGTAGCCCAGATGGATGATCGACCCGTCCCGATGCCGGAATCGCATCCCGACCTCCTCACCCCGTCAGGGCACGGAAGGTAGTCGAGGCGGACCTTCCGTGACCCTAATACGCACTGTAGGAGCCCGATGACTCGCTGTGAAGACTTGGTTTTCCTCTCGTGACAAGGGGTTTCAGCTGCCGACGTGCTCCGGCTCCGTGGCGACCAGCTCGCGGGAACGATGGGCGACAGCCATCGCCGCGAGGGCCGTGGTCAGCGGGACGGCGGCGATGATCCCGAGGCTGCCGACCAGACCCCGGACGACCTCCATCGCCACGGTCTCGGTGGAGACGACGTACTGACCCGGTAGGCCTTGGACGGCGAACACGATCAACGTCGGCATCGCCGCACCGGCGTACGCGAGGACCAGGGTGTTGACCACCGAGGCGACGTGCGTGCGGCCGATCCGGAGGCCCGCGCCGATCAGTTCACGCCGGCTCGCGGAGGGGTTCGCGGCGGACAGTTCCCAGACGGCGGCCGCCTGGGTCACCGTGACGTCGTCGAGCACACCCAAGGCGCCGATGACCATGCCGGCCACCAGCAACCCGGTCAGGTCGAGGTCGGGCGCGAACTGTTTCGCCGCCGACGCACCTTCCGAGGCCAACCCGCTCAGCTGGGTCAGTTCGGTGAAGAACCAGCCCAGCACGACGGTCAGCCCGAGCGCCGCGATCGTGCCGGACAGGGCGATCGAAGCTTCCGCGTTGATGCCATGCGTCACGTAGAGCGCGACGGTCATGATCACCGTTCCGCCGACGACCGCGACCAGAAGCGGGTTCGAGCCCTTGAGGATCGCGGGCAGGATGAACTGCGTCAGCATCGCCGCGGTCACCGCCAGTGCGACCAGCGCCGCGAAACCTCGCCAGCGCGACAGCGCGACCACCGCGACCGCGAAGAGCCCGGCCAGCAGGAGCAGCGGTCGAGTGCGGTCATGGTCGACGTACTGGTACTTGTCGGCGATGGTCGGCGCGTCGGCCTGGACGCCGAGCATCACCGACTCCCCGACCTCGACCGGGATCGGGACCTGACCCGTCTTCGGGATCGCAACGGGCACGGATCGGCCCTTCTCCGGCCCGGTGCTCAGCTTGACGGTGGCCTCGTCGCACTGCGCCTTCGGATCGGAGCACGCCTTGATCGCAGTGACCTCGCCCCGGGCGGTCTCGGTCTGGTACGACGCGACCTTCACCCCGCCGCCGGGCCACAGCACGATCATCGCGACCACCGCGGCCGTGATCAGCGGGATCAGCACCGCGGCGACCACTATCCGGACTCGGCGGGCGACGATCGCGTCCGCGTTCACCACCGAGGTGTCCACCACGTGATCGCCGTGCCCATGACCGTGCCCGTGCCCGTGACCGGTGGGAATGGCGAGGCCCCGGCGGCGGTCGGCCCGGTGGTCGGCTCGTCTGCGTCCGACGTTGCGGCTGGCCATGGGTCAACTCCCTGTTTTGACAACCACTTCCAATTAAATGAAAATGATTGTCATGAGATCTCGTACTCGTGCTGTCATCGCCGGCGCCACCGCTCTGGCCGCCCTCACCCTGGCCGGATGCGGCGACTCGTCCGCCAGCGGCTCCGGTGGCGACAAGCTCGACGTCGTCGCTTCGTTCTACCCGCTCGAGTTCATCGCCCGCACAGTGGGGGGTGACGCGGTGAACGTGACCACCTTGACCGCCCCCGGTGTCGAGCCGCACGACCTCGAGCTCACCCCCAAGCAGGTCGGCGAGATCGCCGAGGCGAAGCTGGTCGTCTACGAGAAGGGCCTGCAGCCCGCGGTCGACGAGGCGATCGACCAGAACGCGAAGGAGACCGGCTTCGACATCGCTCCGGCGGCCAAGCTCGAGGCGACCGGCGCCGACTTCGGTGAGCACGAGGAAGGCGAGGGACACGAGGGCGAGGGACACGAGGGCGAGGGACACGAGGGCGAGGGCCACGAGGGCGAGGAGCACGCCGAGGAGAGCAGCACCCCCGCCACGCCTGCCGCCTACACCGGCACCGCCGCGCCGGCCGCACGACCCGCCGAGGCCGGCAACGAGGCGCTCGACCCGCACTTCTGGCTCGACCCGGTCCGGTACGCCGGAGTCGTCCAGGCGATCACCGACAAGCTGGTCGAGACCGACAGCGCCAACGCCGACGGGTACAAGGCCCGGGCCAAGGTCCTGCTCGACGAGGTCGGCAAGCTCGACTCCGAGTTCAGGACCGGGCTGGCCAACTGCCGGCTCAAGACGTTCGTGACGAGCCACGAGGCCTTCGCCTACCTCGCGAAGCGGTACGGTCTGACGATGGTCGGCATCGCCGGGTTCACCCCGGACGCCGAGCCGACCCCGGCCCGGATCAAGGAGGTCCAGGACATCGTGAAGGCCCAGCACGTGACCACGATCTTCTACGAGGAGCTGGTCAGCCCGAAGGTGGCCGAGACGATCGCCCATGACGTCGGCGTCAAGACCGCCGTACTGAGCCCGATCGAGGGGCTGTCGGACGCCAACTCGCAGGAGACCTACCTGACCCTGATGCGGGAGAACCTGCAGGAGCTCCGGAAGGCGAACAGCTGCGCGTGACATCACCAGACACTGCCGCGAAGGCCGTCCAGGTCGCCGATCTCTCGGTCGACCTGGGCGGTCGTCTCGTGCTGCGGGGCGTCGGCCTGCAGATCCGCCAGGGCGAGGTGGTGGCTGTCCTCGGCACCAACGGCTCAGGCAAGTCCACTCTGATCCGCACTGTCGTCGGTCTGCTCCCGGCTGCTCGTGGCGAGGTCCGACTGTTCGGTACGCCGGTGCCACGCTTCCGCCAGTGGCATCGCGTCGGGTACGTACCGCAACGCCTCACCGCGGCCGGCGGCGTACCGGCGACCGTGCACGAGGTGGTGTCGTCCGGGCTGCTGTCCGAACGACGGCTGTTCGCTCCCCTGCGCGCTTCGCAGAAGCAGGCGATCGACGAGGCACTGGAGATCGTCGACATGGCCCACCGCCGCAAGGACGCCGTCGCCGAGCTGTCCGGCGGACAGCAGCAGCGGGTGCTGATCGCGCGGGCGCTGGTGTCCGATCCTGAGCTGCTGATCCTGGACGAACCGACCGCCGGCGTCGACCTGGCCAGCCAGCAGATCTTCGCCGACGCGATCCGGGCACGGGTCGCGCGCGGTACCACTGTGGTGATGGTCAGCCACGACCTCGGTCCGATGGACGCCCTGATCGACCGTTCCATCGTCCTGCGCCGCGGCCGGATCGTGTACGACGGCCCGCCGCACGCCTCGCAGACCCACGCGCACGTCCACCACTCCCACGGCGGCGAAGAACCCGGGTGGCTGTCATGACTCTGTTCCAGCTCGAGTTCATGCAGCGGGCGCTGATCGCCGGTCTCCTCACCGGTCTCTCGGCGCCCGCGATCGGCACCTACCTGGTCCAGCGCCGGCTGTCGCTGATGGGCGACGGCATCGGCCACATCGCAATCACCGGAGTCGCGCTCGGTCTGCTCACCGGGAGTGCGCCGGTCCTCACGGCGATCATCGTCGCCATCGCCGGCGCGACCGCGATCGAGTTGGTACGCGCCCGCGGCAAGGCCAGTGGCGACGTCGCCCTCGCACTGCTGTTCTACGGCGGGATCGCGGGCGGTGTGCTGCTCATCGGCCTCGCCGGGCAGGGTGCGGCCACGCTGAACACCTATCTGTTCGGCTCACTCACCACGGTGTCCCCCACTGACCTGTACGTCGTCGTTGGGCTGGCCGTCGCCGTACTGGTCGTCGCGGTCGGGCTGGGGCCACAGCTGTTCGCGGTGTGCCAGGACGAGGAGTTCGCCCGCGTCACCGGGCTGCGGGTACAGCTGCTGAACCTGGTGATCGCCGTGATGGCCGCGGTGACCGTGACGGTGGCGATGCGGACCGTCGGGTTGCTGTTGGTCAGTGCGCTGATGGTGGTACCGGTCGCGACCGCACAGCAGCTCACTCGGTCGTTCCGCAGTACGTTCGTGGTCGCGTGTGGGATCGGCGTGGTCGCGTGTTTGGCCGGCATCGTCACGTCGTACAACGCGGATGTGGCTCCGGGCGCGACGATCGTCGTCCTGGCGCTGGCCGGGTTCGTGGTGGCGGCGACGGTCGGGACGCTGATCCGGCGGCGGCAGGGCCGGGTCGCACCGCTCGCGGACGAGGAGCCGGAGATCGGCGTACCCGAGCCCGTACCGCACGTGGTCAGCGCCGGGCACCCGCACGCGCACAACCCGAAGTGCGGGCACGCCGCCGTCGAGCACGGCGACCACGTCGACTACGTGCACGACGGGCACCTGCACGCGGCGCACGGCGATCACTGGGACGAGCACTAGCTTGATGCCTTCTGAGAGAATTGGCCGGGTTGCCGGGGCGATGACGGTGACGGAGTGACAGGAGGAACGGTGGCCATCGGAACACGCTCGACCCGTCAGCGCGCTGCGGTCGCGTCCGCGCTCGACAATCTCGACGATTTCCGGACCGCCCAGGAGATCCACCAGGAACTCCGGTCGTCCGGCGAGGCCGTCGGCCTGACCACCGTCTACCGCACCCTGCAGGCTCTGGCCGACTCCCGCGAGGTCGACGTACTGCGGACGGCGGACGGCGAGACGGCGTACCGGCGCTGCTCCAAGGGACATCACCACCACCTGGTCTGCCGCAACTGTGGGCGCACGGTCGAGGTGGAGGGGCCGGCGGTCGAACGCTGGGCGGACAAGGTCGCGGCCGAGCACGGGTACGCCGACATCAGCCACACGCTCGAGATCTTCGGCACCTGCCAGGACTGCCAGAAGGGTTGATCCCGGCCGCGCACCCAGGTGCTAAGCTGCTCCGCAGTAAGCCTTCCGCTGCCCGCGGGAGGCTTTTCTGCGTTCTCATCCCCGTTCTTCCCTGAGGAGATCCATGTCTGAGCTGGTGGTACGCCGTGCCGGTGAGGCGGACCGGGTCGTGCTGGACCGGTTGTTCCTGATGTTCCGCCACGACCTGTCGGAATTCCAGGGCCAGTTGCCGCGGCCGGACGGCAGTTATCGCAGCGACTGGCTCGAGTCGGTGCTGACCGGCGATCCGAACTGGGCGGGCTATCTGTTCCACACCGGGGAGAATCCGGTCGGCTTCGCGTTCGTGCGCGCGCTGACGGAGCCGGTGCGCGTGCTCAACAGCTTCTTCCTGGTCCGGCCGGTACGGCGTCAGGGCCTCGGACTGCGCGCCGTACAGGACGTCGTCGCCCAGCACCCGGGCCGCTGGGAAGTGGCGTTCCAGGACAGCAACGAGACGGCGGTCCGGTTCTGGCGACGGGTCGCCGGCCAGATCTCCGGGTCCGCGTGGTCGGAGGAGAAGCGGCCGATCGAAGGTGTTCCGGACGCGCCGCCGGACGTGTGGATCTCGTTCCAGGCTTAGAAGATCACCACGGATCGCAGGACGTCGCCGTGGTGCATCTTGGTGAACGCGGCCCCCACCTCGTCCAGCGCGATCGTCTCCGAGACGAACCGGTCCAGCGGGAGCCGGCCCTGCAGGTGGAGGTCGATCAGCAGCGGGAAGTCGCGGGTCGGCAGGCAGTCGCCGTACCAGCTGGACTTGAGGGAGCCGCCGCGGCCGAAGACGTCCAGCAGCGGCATCTCGAGCGTCATCTCCGGCGTCGGTACGCCGACCAGGACGACAGTGCCGGCCAGGTCGCGGGCGTAGAACGCCTGCTTCCAGGTCTCCGGGCGGCCGACGGCGTCGATCACCACGTCGGCGCCGAACCCGCCGGTCAACTCCTGGACCTTGGACACCACACCGTCGTGGTCGAGGCCCTTCGAGTTGATCGTGTGGGTGGCGCCGAGCTCCCGGGCCGTCGCGAGCTTGCGCTCGTCGATGTCCAGGGCGATGATCTTCGCCGCACCGGCCAGGCGGGCTCCGACGACGGCCGCCGTACCGACGCCGCCGCAGCCGATCACCGCGACGGAGTCACCGCGGCCGACGTTGCCGGTGTTGATGGCGGCGCCGAGACCGGCCATCACGCCGCAGCCGAGCAGGCCGGCGACCTCGGGCTTCGCGGCCGGGTCGACCTTGGTGCACTGACCGGCGGCGACCAGCGTCTTCTCGGCGAAGGCGCCGATGCCGAGAGCCGGTGAAAGCTCGGTGCCGTCGGCAAGGGTCATCTTCTGCTCGGCGTTGTAGGTGCTGAAGCAGTACCACGGGCGACCGCGCAGGCACGCGCGGCAGTTGCCACAGACCGCCCGCCAGTTCAGTACGACGAAGTCGCCAGGTTGCACGTCGGTGACACCCAGGCCGACCGACTCCACCACGCCGGCCGCTTCGTGACCGAGCAGGAACGGGAAGTCGTCGTTGATGCCGCCCTCGCGGTAGTGCAGGTCGGTGTGGCAGACGCCGCACGCCTGGACTTTCACCACCGCTTCGCCCGGCCCGGGATCCGGGATTGTGATCTCCTCGATCGAGACCGGCTGACCCTTGCTCATCGCCACCACACCACGCACCGTCTGAGCCATGCCCCGACGCTACCGGCGTGGCCCGGATCCCGTCAGCCATCCGGGCGTGGCGTCGCGTCCGCTCGCCCGGCGTCCCCTTGGCCGCGTTTCGCCTGTGTTCCCTTGGCCCGCGTCTCCCGCTGTCTGTGTCCTCTTGGTCCGCGTCCCCTGCCTGCGTCCACCTGGTCCGCGTTCGGTTGGTCTGTGTCCCCTTGGTCTGTGTCCCCTTGGTCTGTGTCCCCTTGGTCTGTGTCCCCTTGGTCTGTGTCCACCGGTCGGGGGACACGGGGTCATCCGGACGGTGCTCCCGCAAGCGGGCGGGCGCACGGGAGTCTTTGGGGCATGGGAAGCGATGAGGCTGTGAGGGTACGGGGGCTGGTGAAGCGGTACCCGAACAAGGTTGCGGTGGACGGGGTCGACCTGGACATCCATCGAGGTGAGGTGTTCGCCCTGCTCGGGCCGAACGGGGCCGGCAAGACGACGACCGTGGAGATTCTGGAGGGGTATCGCCGCGCGGACCAGGGCGAGATCCGCGTGCTCGGGGTCGACCCGGCACGGGGCGACCGGGTCTGGCGGTCCCGGCTCGGGATCGTCGCCCAGACGTCCCGGGACGAGGCCGAGCTGTCCGTCGCCGAACTGGTGCACCATTTCGCCGGTTACTACCCGAATCCGCGGGACCCCGACGAGGTGATCGCCTCGGTCGGCCTGACTGAGAAGCGCCGTACCCGGACCCGCAAGCTCTCCGGTGGGCAGCGCCGCCGCCTCGACGTCGCACTCGGAATGGTCGGCAACCCGGAACTGCTGTTCCTGGACGAGCCGACCACGGGCTTCGACCCCGAGGCGCGCCGGCAGTTCTGGACGCTGATCGAGAACCTGCGAACCGCCGGCACGACCATCCTGGTCACCACCCACTACCTGGACGAGGCCGAGCACCTGGCCGACCGGGTCGGCGTGATCGCGGACGGCCGGATGGTCGAGGTCGCGACCCCGGAGGCCCTCGGCGGGCGTGGCGCCCGGACCGCACGGGTGTCCTGGCTGTCGGCCGACGGGATGCGCGAGATCCGTACCGACGAGCCGACCGCCGAGGTCGCCCGGCTGATGGCGCAGTACGGCGGCTCGGAAGTGCCCGAGCTCGAGGTCCGCCGGCCGAGCCTGGAAGACATCTACCTGGAACTGATCGGGGCGGTCGCGGCCGCTCCGGAGCTGGAAGGAGCCGCGCGGTGAGCGCCGTACTGCCGTCGCCGATGAAGGTCGGACTGTCCCGGACCGGGCTGGAGGTCAGGCAGTTCTTCCGCGAACGGGAGCAGCTGATCTTCACCTTCTTCTTCCCGATCGTCTTCCTCGGCATCTTCTCGGCCGTGTTCAGCGGCACCGACTTCGCCGGCGGGGTCAACGCCGCCACCTACTTCACCCCCGGGATGATTGCCTCCGGCATCTTCCTGACCAGCTTCCAGTCGCTGTCGATCACGATCGCGATGGAACGCGACGAGGGCCTGCTGAAGCGGTTGCGCGGTACGCCGATGTCGCCGCAGTCGTACTTCGTCGGCAAGATCGGCCTGGTCCTGGTCACCTCGGTCCTGCAGTTCGGGTTGCTGCTCGCGATCGCCGGTCTGCTGCTCGGCGTCGACATCCCGTCCGAGCCCTCGAAGTGGCTGCACTTCCTGTGGATCTTCGTGCTCGGCACCGCCTCCGGGTCGGTGCTCGGGATCGCGTTCTCCGTCGTACCGAAGTCGGGCAAGGCGGCGTCCGCGGTGGTGACGCCGGTCGTCCTGCTGCTGCAGTTCATCTCCGGCGTGTACTTCGTCTACAGCAGCCTGCCGGCCTGGATGCGGACGGTCGCGGAGATCTTCCCGTTGAAGTGGCTCGCGCAGGGCATGCGGTCGGTCTTCCTGCCGGCCGGGTTCGAGGCCAACGAGCCGGGCGGGTCGTGGCAGCTTGGCCTCGGCGCGATCATGCTGTCGGTGTGGCTGGTCGTCGGTCTGGTCGTCGCGCAGCGAGTCTTCCGCTGGACCCGCCGAGACGCGGGTTGATTGTCGACAATCGGATGAGAGGAAGATAGACACCGTGGAACCGACGACCCGGGTGGACGAGCCGATCTGGATCCGCTCGCTGATCGGCTGGCACATCGTGTTCTGGGTGCTGCTCGCGGTGACAGTGGCCACGTCGTTCACCGAGGAGATGAGCTCGGATCGTCGGATTGCCTACACGGGTGTGATCGTCGTGCTGGCGGCGGCGTACCAGTTCGTCGGGATGCCCGCGATCACGTCGCGCCGGCGGGTTCCGTCGTACACGTACCGGATCATCCTGATCGGGTGCCTGATGGTGCTGGTCGCGCTGTATCCGCAGTCGGTGTTCCTGCTGTTCATCACTTCCGGGCACATGTGGCTGCTCAGCGAGCGCGTGCGCGAGGGGGCGGCGTTCAGCGTGCTGCTGGTGATCGCCGTCGGCTCCGGGCAACTGTGGAACGCCGGCTGGGGGTGGGACGCCTTCTGGTCGACCCTGCCGTGGATGGCGGTCAGCCTCGTCGTGAGCCTGCTTTTCGGGATCTGGATCGAGCGGGTGATCACCCAGAGCGAGCAGCGGGCCGAGCTGATCGAGCAGTTGCAGTCCGCCCGACACGAGCTCGCCGAGGCCCACCACACCGCCGGGGTGATGGCTGAGCGGGAGCGGATGGCGCGAGAGATCCACGACACGCTCGCGCAGGGTATGACGAGCATCGTGATGCTCGCGCAGACGGCCGCGGTCGAGTTGCAGCGCGGCGGGACCGACGGGGCCGCGGCCCGGTTGGCGGCGATCGAGGACACGGCCCGGGAGAACCTGGCCGAGGCGCGGGCTCTGGTTGCCGCGTTCACCCCGGTTGCGTTGTCCGGGGCAACGTTGACGGAGGTGCTCCGGCGGCAGGCCGAACGGTTCGCGGCCGAGACCGGCGTCGACGTACAGGTGTCGCTCGACCTGCCGGACGAAGAGGTCACCGCACTGCCGCAGGGTCAGCAGGTCGTGCTGCTGCGGTCCGCGCAGGAGGCGTTGGCGAACGTTCGCAAGCACGCCGGGGCGACGCAGGTGCAGATCAGGCTGGGCCTGTCCGACGACGGGGTGTGGATCGAGATCAGCGACGACGGGTCCGGGTTCACGCCGGGGGCGTCGGACGCCGGGTTCGGACTCGCCGCGATGCGCGGGCGGGTCGAGGAGTCGGGTGGTTCGGTGCAGGTGGAGAGCTCGCCGGGTCGCGGTACCCGGGTGCAGGTGTTGATTCCAGCGGAGGACGCGTGATTCGAATACTGGTGGTCGACGACCACCCCGTGGTGCGGTCCGGGCTGATCGGCATGCTCGCGGTCACCGAGGACATCACGGTGGTCGGCGAAGCGGGCGACGGCACGGAGGCCCTCGCGCTGGTGAAGGCGGCCGAGCCGGACGTCGTACTGATGGATCTGCGGATGCCACGGATGGACGGGGTGTCGGCGACCGAGGCGATCGTGTCCGCGCACCCGTCGACGCGGGTGCTGGTGCTCACGACGTACGACACGGACACCGACATCCTGCACGCGGTCGAGGCCGGCGCCGCGGGGTATCTGCTGAAGGACACCCCGCACGCGGATCTTCTCGACGGCATTCGCGCCGCGGCCCGCGGCGAGACGGTCCTGGCACCACCGGTCGCGGCCCGGCTCATGTCTCGGCTGCGTACGCCGACCGCGCCGGCGACCGCGCAACCGTCACCGCGCGAGCTCGAGGTGCTGGCAGCCGTCGCCCGTGGCCTGAGTAATGCCGAGATCGGGCGGGAGCTGTTCATCGGCGAGGCCACGGTCAAGACCCACCTGCAGCGGCTGTTCACCAAACTGGACGTCGACGACCGAACCCGGGCCGTAACAGTAGCCATCGAACAGGGGCTGCTCCCGAACCCGCGCACCAGCTGACCCCACCCCGGGCCCGCGGTCTGCCCGGGTTCTCCAGTTGGCCGGGCCGGCTAGGCTACTCGGCGATCTCGTTGGGGATCGCGCCGCCGTACCGACGGTCGCGCTGGGCGTAGAGCTCGATCGCGCGCCACAGGTCGCGGCGGTCGAAGTCCGGCCACAGGGTGTCGAGGAAGACCATCTCGGCGTACGCGAGCTGCCAGACGAGGAAGTTCGACGTACGCTGCTCACCCGACGAGCGGACGAACAGGTCCACCTCCGGGATGTCCGGCGCGTACAGGTGCCGCGCGACCGTCTGCTCGGTGATCCGGGCCGGCTTGATCTTGCCGTCGGCAACATCCCGCGCGATCGACCGCATCGCGTCCGCGAGCTCGGCGCGACCACCGTAGTTCACACAGAACTGCAGGGTGATCGTGTCGTTGTGCTTGGTCCGCTCCTGCGCGTACTCGAGCTCGTCGATCACGCTCTTCCACAACCGCGGCCGCCGCCCGGACCACACCACCCGCACACCCATCGCGTCGAGCTCGTCACGGCGCCGGTGGATCACCTCCCGGTTGAACCCCATCAGGAACCGGACCTCCTCGGGCGAGCGCGCCCAGTTCTCGGTCGAGAACGCGTACGCCGAAATGTACTTCACCCCGATCTCGATGCCGCCCTTGATCACGTCCAGCAGCGAGGCCTCCCCCGCCTTGTGCCCCTCGGTCCGCGCGAGCCCCCGCTGCTTGGCCCACCGCCCGTTCCCGTCCATCACGATCGCCACGTGCCGAGGCTCCAGCTCCGCCGGAATCCGCGGCGGCCGAGCCCCGGACGGATGCGGCTCCGGCGCCACCACCACCTTCTCCCCGCCCGACACCGCTGCACGACCCCGACGACGACCAATAGGCGACATAACCGAAGTCTCTCCCACCCGCGGCCCACGCCCGGAAACCACCCCCTGACACTTCCTGCAACCTGTGGATAACTCGGCCGACGACCACCCTCCGTATGACACCCTTACACCACCCGCACCCAGAACGGAGCCCGAATGCCCTCCCGACCGCTCACGACAGCCATCGCCACGTTCAGCGCCCTCACCGCGCTAACAGCCTGCAATGGCTCCCCCGAAGCCGGTCGCCCCAACAC
>NZ_SMKR01000123.1 GCF_004348725.1 Kribbella turkmenica | reverse complement strand
GATGAGCACCGTGCGGTACCTGGCCGGGCTCGGTCCGCGGGAAGGCACCAGCCCGGCGTACCTGCGAGCCCTGACCTGGCTCGAGCAGCAGTTCCGCGCCGCCGGCTACCAGACCCGCCGACAGGCGTTGCGCGTGCCCGCGGGCAACTCGTGGGGTGTCCCGGTCCGAGCCGGAACCACCTGGAACCTGATCGCCGCCAAGCCCGGCTTCGACCCCGCAGCACCACACCGCATCGTCGGTGCCCATCTCGACACCGTCCCGCAAGCTCCCGGCGCGGAGGACAACGCGTCCGGCGTCGCGGTCCTGCTCGGCACCGCCCGACTCGCGCACCGCCTGCCGGCCGTGTTCGTTGCCTTCGGCGCCGAAGAGCCTCGCGGCGAGGGCGACAACCGGCACCACTACGGCTCCCGCGCGTACGTCGCCTCCCTGCCGCAGGCCCAGCGCACTGCCCTGCGCGGCATGGTCTCTCTCGATCGCGTGGGCGTCGGAACCGTCGTACCGATCTGCTCGGCTCAACCCGACGACCTCGCGCTGCGCAACGAGCTCCGCGCGGTGGCGGCGCGTGCACGCGTGCAGAGCCGGGCCTGCGTGAACAGGTCGAGTGACCACTGGTCCTTCGTCCGCTCCGGCCTACCCGGTGTCCGCCTCGGCAGTACGCCGTATGCCGAGTACCACAGCGCCCGCGACCTTCCCCGCGTCGTCTCGCCCGCTCAGCTCGGCCGAGTGGGTCGTGTGGTCGGCGCTTGGCTCGCCAGTTAACGGATATCGCTGAGGATCTGCTCGGCCCTGGCACCGGTGACCACACGCGGACTGAAGTCGCTCCCGATCACGTACGGCGTGAGCCGCGCAGCCTTCAGCGTCTTGCCCCAGTAGGTGAGCTCCAGCAGAACCCCCTCCTGCGTCTGCTGGGAGAAGTCCATGTCGAACACCAGATTCCCCAATGAGTGCGCCACCACCTTGCCTGGTAGGAACTGCACACTTTGCACCCAGTGCGGATGCCCACCGATCACCAGGTCGGCTCCGGCCTGTGTGAGCGCCTCAGCCACGGTTCGCTGTGCGGGCACCGGAGTGTGCGTGTACTGCTGACCCCAATGCGGGAGTACGACGACCACGTCGACGACAGCCTTCAGGGTCGTCACGGCCCGGGTGACGGCCGCGAGGTCGCCGGTGTTGAGCGGTCCGGTCCGTGGCGGCATACGCAGGCTGAACGCGCCGGGACTCGACGACGTCGCGCGCGGTGTCTCGCCGATCGCGTTGAACGCCAGGAAGCCGAAGCGCACGCCGTCGCGCTCGACGATCGCCGGCCGCGCCGCCTCCACGAGGTTGCTGCCGGCACCTACCGGCTGGATGCCGCCGGTTCGCACCAACCGCACCGTCTCGATCAGCGCCCACCGCTGGAAGTCCCCGGTGTGGTTGTTGGCCAGCGAGAGTACGTCGACGCCGGCCGCTCGCAGTCCGGCGACGACCCCGGGCGGCGCGGCGAACGAGTCGCCACCCTGCTGCGGCGTACCGGCTCTGGACAACGTGCTCTCCAGGTTGAGCACGGTCAGGTCCGCGGCGGCCAGGCGTGGGCCGATCGCGCGCAGCGGTCTGGAGACGTCGCCGGCGCGTGCGGCCGCGGTCGCGACCCGGCGGCCGAGCATGACGTCGCCACCTGCGGTCAGGTCGATCACCGGTCCGGCGGGCTGCGGTCCCGGCGTGCGGAGCGGGTAGCGGGCGGGGTCCTTGAAGGGGTCGACGCCGGCGATCGTGAGCGGGCGGATCGACGGACCTGCTGCGGAGGCGGGGACGAGGGCGAGGGTGGTGGTGGAGTTCTGCGCCCGGCGAAGCGAGCCGACCTGGTAACCGCGCCAAGACTTGAGTGTTCCGCGGGCGATCGCGCGGGCGGTGGTCACGTCGATGTCCTGGGCGGCACGGGTGGGATGGATCGCGAGGACCAAGGGTTGGGTCGTGGCCAGCGTCGCCGTACTGGCTGATGGCGTGCGGGGCGAAGGGGTGCCGGGGGAAGCCGTGCCGGGCGACGCGGTGCTTGTGGCGCTCGGCGTCGTGCGGGGTGCGGGCGGCGCCGAGTCCGAGCAGCCGGCCAGGGCGGCCGCTGCCAGAGCGGCCAGCGAGACCTGCCATCGCGCGGCCATACCGCCACGGTAACCGCGCTCCCAATCTCCACCGTCCGGTAAGGCGGTTGCGGGATCGAGGGTGGTTGCCGACAGACTGTGAGCATGATCCCCCAGGGAAGTCCGGAGCTGGCCCTGAAACGGCGACCGTTCGGATCCTGGCTGCTGGGACCGGCCGACCAGAGCCCGCGGATGCTGCGGTTCCGGCTGCAGGTGCTGATGACGACGTTCTCGATCGGGACCAACGTGATCGGCGCGGCGATCGTGTTCGCGCTGGCGATCTTCGTGCTGCCTGGTCCCCCGCTGGTCGAGGAGCTGCAACTCGTCGAGCGAGTCGCGATCCCGGCGTACGTGGTGCTCGCGGTGATCGTCGGCTGCGTCTGGAGCACGCGGCTCGCCCGCCGGGTCACCAAGTGGGTCGACGAGGATCGGCCGGCCACCCGGCAGGAGCAGATCGCGACGCTGCAACTGCCGCTCCGGCTCACGCTGATCGAGGTCTTCCTGTGGTTCCTGGCGTGCGTGCTCTTCACCGTGCTCACGGTGGTGCTGCAACCGGAGAACGCGCTGCGGATCGCGGTCACCGTCTTCGACGGCGCGATCATCACCTGCTCGGTGTCCTACCTGCTGACCGAGTTCGCGCTCCGGCCGGTCGCCGCCCGGGCGCTGGCGGACTCCCCGCCGCCGCGGCGCCTGCTGGCGGCCGGGCTGAAGGCGCGGACCGTCTTCTTCTGGGCGGTCGGATCGGGGGTTCCGGTGGCCGGACTGATGCTGGCCGCCGTCCTCGCGCTGATCGAGCAGGACGTTTCCCCGACCCGGTTGTCGGTGATGATCCTTGCCCTCGGCATCGTCGCGATCGGGAACGGCTGGCTGCTCACGTTGCTGTCGGCCCGGTCGGTGGTCGCGCCGGTCCGGTCGGTGCGCCACGCCCTGACGCTGATCGGCGACGGTCAGCTGGACGTGCGCATCCCCGTGTTCGACGGCACCGAGCTCGGGTCGCTGCAGGCCGGGTTCAACAAGATGGCCGAAGGCCTGCGGGAGCGCGAGCGGATCCGCGACCTGTTCGGGCGGTACGTCGGCCCCGAAGTGGTGCGGGAGGCGCTGAGCAGCGACCGGCTCGGCGGGGAGGAACGGTTCGCCGCCGTCCTGTTCGTCGACCTCGTCGGCTCGACCGAGCTCGCGGCGGAACGGACGCCGACCGAGGTCGTTCAGCTGCTCAACCGGTTCTTCGCGATCGTGGTCGACGAGGTGGTCCGGCAGGGCGGGTTCGTGAACAAGTTCGCCGGTGACGCGGCACTGGCCGTCTTCGGCGCACCGGCCGAGCTGCTGGACGCCGCCGGCAGCGCGCTGCAGGCCGGGCGCACCCTGGCCCGCCGTCTGGCCGAGGAGCTGCCCGAGGCATCCGCCGGCATCGGGGTCACGGCAGGCATCGTGGTCGCCGGAACGGTCGGCGACGTACGCCGGCACGAGTACACGGTCATCGGCGACCCGGTGAACGAGGCGTCCCGCCTGAGCGAACTGGCCAAGATCACTGCGGCACACCTGATCGCCTCGATGACCGCGGTCGAGAAGGCAGCGCCCGCCGAGGCCGCACACTGGCGACCCGATGACCAGGTCACCGTCCGGGGGCGCTCGGAGCCGACCCACCTAGCCGTCCCGCGCTGACCGCTTCTCCTCGATCAGTTCATGCAGCAGTGCGGCGCCGTACAGCATCGCCTTCGTCCGCTGGTCGTGGGCGGCCCGGCGCTCCGCGATCGCGGCCCGCAACGCCTCGGTGCTGCCCGTACGGCGCAGGCCCTCGAGCACCGGCCTGATCTGCTCGAAGTAGTACCGGCCCTGCCGCAGCATGTGGATGATCCGCGCGTCCCGCACCTGCTCGGGTCCGTACCGCCGGTACCTCGTGCCCGGCTCGCGCGTCGGCTCGAGCAGGCCGGCGGCCTCCCAGACCCGGAGGGCCGACGTCCGCACCCCCAACTGATGCGCCAGCTCCCCCACCAGTAACGACGGGCCCGGCACCGGTGGCTCGTCCAGGAACTCGGCCGCCGCGGCACCGAGCGCCTCGCTCATCGCATCGGTCGCCAACCTCTGCTGATGCAGGCCCGCGTGCGACGCGTCCACGAGCCGGTAGGCCAACGCCTCGTCACCGGCGTGCACGGCCTGCATGATGCCGGTCGCCACCTCCGCGCCGAATCCCGGTGCGAGGGCGCGATAGGTCAGCAGCGCCGACAGGTGCTCCTCGCCGTACTGTCGGTACCCGGTCTCCGACCGCGGCGCCGGCGGCAGGATGCCGGCGGCCTCGTAGTTGCGCACCAGTTGGGTCGAGATCCCGGCCCGCCGCGCCAGGTCCACCGGCCGCAATCCCACGCCGTACCTCCATCCGAGCCGCTGATTCCCGTAGCCTCCCATTCAAACGGGCAGCGGACCGAGACCCTGGGGGCGGGTCGCGGTCGAAGGGGCGAAACCGTATGACCGAGACGACATTCGTGGTGGGCGAGGACCTGGGCACGGTCCTCGGGGTGTGGGCCCATCCCGACGACGAGGCGTACCTGTCCGCCGGGACGATGGCCGCGCTCCGCGATGCCGGTCACCGGGTCGTCGTGGCGACGGCGACGTACGGCGAGCAAGGGACGGAGGACCCGGACAGCCTGCCGCCGGACCGGCTGGCGGCGATCCGGGAGGACGAGATGCAGACCAGCCTCGCGGTGGCCGGCGTACAGGAGCACCACTGGCTGGGCTACCGCGACGGGGAGTGTGGTTCCGCGGAGGGTGGCGTCGCTGCGGTCGCTCGGCTGATCGATGAGGTCCGGCCGGACACGATCCTGACGTTCGGACCGGACGGGATGACCGGGCACGCCGACCATCGCGCGGTCTGCGCGTGGACGACTGAGGCGTGGCGGGCGGCCGGCGGTCAGGCCCGGCTGCTGTACGCGACGCTCACGCCCGGCTTCCACGAGGAGTGGGGTGCGCTCAACGACCGCCTCGGGCTGTGGCTGTACGGCGACCCGCCGGTGACGCCCGAGGGCGAACTCGCGCTGTACGTCACCCTCGACGGCGCCGACCTCGATCGCAAGATCAAGGCGGTGCTGGCGCACGTGTCGCAGACCAGCGGACTGGCGGCCGAGGTCGGCGCCGAGACGTTCCGCCGATGGTGGCGCGCCGAAGCCTTCGTCGCGGCCGACCGGACTCCCTAGCGCCCGCCGGCGACGTCGACTGTTGAGCCGGTCATGTAGGAGGAGCGCTCGGAGGCGAGGAAGGCGATGACCTCGGCGACCTCCTCGGCCGTGCCCGGCCGGCCGAGCGGCGGCGTACTGCCGATGCGCTCGAGCCGTCCTTCCTCGTGGATGTCGGTCTCGATCAGACCCGGCCGGACGCCGAGGACCCGCACACCCTCCTTGGACACCTCGTTCGCCAGCCCGACCGTCAGCGCGTCGACCGCGGCCTTGCTCGCCGCGTAGTCGACGTACTCGCCGGCCGACCCCAGCACGGCGGCCCGCGACGACACGTTCACGAGCACCCCGCCGGATCCGCCGTACGCCGCGGACATCCGCCGGACCGCCGCACCGGCGACCAGGATCGCGCTGATCGTGTTGACCCGGAACACCCGCTCGAGCCGCGCGGCGTCGTAGTCCGCGACCCGGCCGGACGGCGACACCACGCCGGCATTGTTGATCACGGCGCCGATCGGCCCGAGCTCGGCGGTCACGGTGTCGAACAGCCGCTCGATCTGGTCCGCCTCCGCGACATCGGCCTGCACGGCGATCGCCCGCCGGCCGAGCTCCTCGCAGGCCTTCACCACCCGCGCCGCCTCGTCTGCACGGGTCCGGTAGTTCACGCCGACGTCCCACCCGTCGGCGGCCAGTGCGACCGCCGACGCGGCCCCGATCCCGCGACTCCCACCGGTGATCAGCACGACTCCACGCCGTCCGTCAGTCTCAGTCATGCCCCCAGCCTACGAACCCGGCCGGACCGAGAGCTGCAACTGTGTCTCGGTATCGGTGAAGCCGAGCGCCCGGTAGATCCGGATCGCCAGGTACTCCGGATCCGCGACCATCACCAGCGTCCGCGCCCCGCCCGCGGTCAGCCCGTACGTCGACGCGCGGTGGACCAGCGTGCTCCCGATCCCCCGGTTGCGGTCGTCCGGATGGGTCTGCACACTCTGGAACCGCGCCAGCCCCTTGCCGTCGAACATCAGCCCGAGCGAGCTCTGCAACCGGTCGCCCTCGAACGCGCCGAACCACTTCCCGTACCCTGCTTCGACCAGGGCCCGCTTGGTCGCCACCTTCCGCCGGGTGAACTCGGCGTACAGGTCGTCGACCTCCATCGGAGCGGTCACCAGGCCGAGCTGCACCAACTGCTCCCAGTCGTCGTCAGAGCTGAGGTACCGGTAGGTCGACTCCTCGTTCGGCCGCGCGGGCGGCACGACCTCGCGCGCCGTCATCACCACGTCCCGCCCGATCTCGAAGCCGGCCGCGACCACCTCGTCCTCGGCGCCGATCACGCCGTCGACCGTGTCGATGCCCACGGCAACATGATTGGCGGCCGGGAACTCGGCGTGGAACGCGTCCAGCCGGCGCCGCACGTCACCGGGCGCGAACGGCGTCCGGAACAGCAGGAAGTTCCCCCACCAGAAGTTCGGGTTGTCCGGCGTCCGCGCCACGACGTACTCGCCGGTGTCCTCGAGGTCGCTTCCACCGAGTTCGAGCAGCAGCAGGTCGGTCCGGAAACCGAGGCTCTCGATCATCACCCGTTCATCGTCCAGGCACCGTCAACCCGATTCCTTGACATGCAACCATTCGGCTGCCTATCGTGTTCATGCAGCCAGACGGCTGCATCAAGCGAGCGGAGGGCGATGGACGACGAGGTGTTCCGCGCGCTGGCCGACCCCAGTCGGCGGCAGTTGCTCGACAACCTGAACGCGCGGAACGGTCAGACGCTGCGGGAGCTCTGCACCGGCCTGGACATGGCCCGCCAGTCGGTGAGCAAGCACCTCGCCGTACTCGAGGGCGCGAACCTCGTCACCCCCGTGTGGCGCGGCCGAGAGAAGTTGCACTACCTGAACGCCGAGCCGATCAACGCCATCGCGGACCGCTGGATCAACCAGTACGACCGTCGGCGGGTGCGACTGTTCGCCGATCTGAAGACGGTTCTGGAGGCCGACACCATGAGCGACAACGACTTCGTCTACACCACCTACATCAGGACCACGCCGGAGCGGCTGTGGCGGGCCCTCACCGACCCGGAGTTCACCAAGCAGTACTGGGGCGTGCACTTCGAGACCGACTGGAAGACCGGATCGGACCTCGTCTGGTACCAGGGCGACGTCCGGATCGAGGGTCCCGGCCAGACTGTCGTCGAGCACGACCCGTACCGCCGTCTGGCCTACACCTGGCACCACGTCACCCCGGAATTCGCGAAGGCGGTGAACCTGGCCGACGACGTCTACGAGAAGGCCCGCCGCGAGCCGCTGTCGACAGCGAGCTTCGACCTCGAGCCTGTCGGCGACAAGGTCAAGCTCACCGTCGTCCACTCCGGCTTCGAGCCAGGCAGCGCACTCCGCGCCATGGTCAGCGAAGGCTGGATCGAACTCATCGCCGACCTCAAGTCCTTCGTCGAGTCCACCTCGGAACTCCGCCCCGAAGCCCCGACCACCAACTGACGCAACCCCGAACGAAGGCTCCCCGCACAAGTCCCGAGCCGGTGGGTGGGATCAGGGGCGTTTGTGGATCAGGAGGGGAAGGACTGCGGCGGCGCCGGATTCGCGGAGTTTGGCGGTGGCGACTGTGATCGGCCATTGGGAGGACGACGCATCGACCAGGAGCAGGACGGTGCGGGCGGTGACGACCTGTGCGGTGGCTTCGTCGACCTGGATGCCGTCGCGCCAGACCTTCGCCTCCTCGGCCGACGAGAGGTCATCGGTGAAGCCGGTGGGGTTCACCGTGAGCTCGGCGCGGTCGAGGCGGCCGACGGTTGCGACGTGGTCGGCGATCTCCGCGGTCAAGCGCCCGTACCCGGCCGCGGCGAGCGGTACGACGACGTCGGGGCGGCTGGACCACGAGCCGCGCCAGCGCGACAGCGCCGCCACCGCGCCGGCCTTCAACGCCTCGAGCGAGTCGGGATCCGGCGGCCCGTCGGTGAACGTGCCCCGCAGGACCTCGCGCCACTCGGGGGCGTCGGCGTAGACGATCGTCCGGCCGGGCTCGGCCGACAGCTCGGCCGGAATCCGGCCCTTCGCACCGAACGCGCCGCCCGGCCACATCTTCCGCGGCTCCAGGACGTGCACCTCGCCCCGCAGCAGCCGGACGATCGACTGCACCGTCTCCGGCTCCGGCGCCGCCCGCAGCGGATCGGGCAACTCGCCGAGACACACCGAGCACCGGCCGCACGGCTCGGCCGAGGGATCGTCCAGCGACTCCTGAAGAAGTTGCATCAGGCAACGGTCACCGCGGGTGTAGGCCCGCATGATGTCCGCCTCCCGCCGCCGGACCGCGACGATGCCGTCGTAGTGGGCGGCGTCGAACGTCCACTCCGCACCGGTCCGCAGCCAGCCCTTCTCGACCCGCTCGACCACCCCGTCGACCGCCAGTTGCTTGAGCATCAGCTCGACCCTGGTCCGCCGCAGACCGGTCTCGGCCTCCAGCCCCGGAACGGTCGCCGGCTGATCCGGCCCGTAGCCGTCGAGCCCGCGCAGCAGGCGATTCACGTTCTCCGGCACCGGAATCGTCGCGGTGGCGAAGTAGTCCCACACGCCGGCGTCCGCGTCCGACGGCAGCAGCGCCACCACCGCGTGGTCGATCCCACGCCCCGCGCGCCCGACCTGCTGGTAGTACGACACCGGCGAGGGCGGTGAACCGACATGCACCACGAACCCGAGGTCCGGCTTGTCGTACCCCATCCCGAGCGCCGACGTCGCGACCAGCGCCTTCAACTCGTTCGCCCGGAGGGCGTCCTCGAGACTCTCCCGCGCCCCCGCGTCCAGCCCACCCGTGTACGCCGCGACCGGCACGTCCCGGCCGTGAACCTCCTGGATCGCCGCCGCAAGCCGCTGCGCGTCGGACACGGTCAACGTGTAGACGATGCCCGATCCCGGCAGCTTCGGCAGGTGATCGACCACCCAGGCGAACCGGTCCAGCGGCGACAGTGCGTCGACGACCGCCAGTTGCAGACTCGACCGGGCCAGCGGACCCCGCAGCACCAGCGTCGACTCCCCCAGCTGATGCGCGACGTCATCGGTTACCCGGGAGTTGGCGGTCGCGGTCGTCGCGAGCACCGGGGTCTTCGGGTTGAGTTGCTGCAGCACGTCGGACACCCGCCGGTAGTCCGGCCGGAAGTCGTGCCCCCAGTCCGACACCGCGTGCGCCTCGTCGATGACCAGCAGACCGACCTGTCCGGCCAGTCCGTCGAGCACGCGCCGGCCGAAGCCCGGGTTCGCCAGTCGCTCCGGCGACACCAGCAGTACGTCGACCGCGCCGGAGCGCAGGTCGTGCTCGATGCTCGACCACTCGTCGATGTTGTTCGAGTTCAAGGTGGCCGCACGCAGCCCGGCCCGGCCGGCGGCGGCGACCTGGTCGCGCATCAGCGACAACAGCGGCGAGACGACCAGCGTCGGACCGGCACCCTCCGCCCGCCGGATCGCGGTGGCCGCCCAGTACACGGCCGACTTGCCCCAGCCGGTCGCCTGCACGACCAGGACCCGGGCGCTCGCCTCGCACAACGCGGCGACGGCGGTCTGTTGATCCGCGCGCAGGCGCGCACTCTCGCCCGCGATCGCGCGGATCACGCCGCCGGCGATCTCGGCCCGCGCGTCGGTCAGCGTGCTGGTGGTCGAACTGGTGTCAGCCATGCCAACGACCCTAGACGCCTGCGCCCCCACTTTTCTCGTACCGGTCGCCGACCTGTGGACAACTCAGGCCGTCGGCGGCGCTGTCCACAGGGATCAGGCGCACTTGCCCGGGTGGCACGGTTCGCCGCCGGAACCGACGAGCCGTCGCGGACCAGGACCCTTGGCACTCAGGGCGTCGTACGGATTGGCCAGCGAGCAGCGGTCGAGGGACAGGCAGCCGCAGCCGACGCAGTCCCTGAAGTCGTCGCGGAGTTGCTCCAGGTGCAGGATGCGCTTGTCCAGCTCGGCCTGCCAGCACTTCGAGATCCGCTCCCAGTCCTGGCGGGTCGGTGTCCGGTTCTCCGGCAGCAGCGCGAGGATCGCGGCCACCTCGGCGAGCGGGATGCCGACGCGCTGGGCGATCCGGATCAGCGCGACCCGGCGGAGCGTGTCCCGCTTGTACCGTCGCTGGTTGCCCGACGTACGGCGGCTGACGATCAGGTTCTGCCGTTCGTAGAAGTGCAACGCCGAGATGGCCACGCCGCTGCGCTGCGCCAACTGCCCGACCGTCAACTCGCCCGGCTCGATGTCCACCCGCTCGTCCCTCCGACCTCGACCTGCGTCGAGGCTAGCCGACGGGGTCAGGCGGTTACGAGGCGGCGTCCGATGCTCGCGGACATCAGTGCGGCCGCCGCGCAGAGGCCGCCGGCCAGGTACCAGGCGAGGTTGTAGCTGCCCTGGACGTCGCGGATCGCACCGGCACCGGTAGCGGCCAGGGCGGCTCCGATCTGGTGCGAGGCGAATACCCAGCCGAACACGATCGGCCCGTCCACACCGAACCACTCCCGGCACAGCGCGACGGTCGGCGGCACCGTCGCGACCCAGTCGAGGCCGTAGAAGATGACGAACACCCAGATGCTCGGCTGAGCCGTCGGCCCGAGCAGTGACGGCAGCACGAGCAGCGACAGCCCGCGCAGCGAGTAGTACCCGATCAGCAGGTACCGCGGGTCCCACCGGTCGGTCAGCCAACCCGACACGATCGTCCCGCCGACGTCGAACACACCCACCAACGCCAGCAACGACGCGGCGGTCGTCACCGGCATGCCATGGTCATGCGCGGCGGTGACGAAGTGCGTCCCGATCAGCCCGTTCGTCGACGCCCCACAGATCGCGAAGCCGCCCGCGAGCATCCAGAACGCCGGCCGACGCATAGCCGACCGCAGCGCGCTCAACGCCCGCAGCGCGCTGCTGCCGCTCGCCTCGACCCGCTGACCCACGGTGCTGCCTTCGGGAGCGCCGTACGCCCGCAGCCCCACGTCGCTCGGGTAGTCCCGCAGGAAGAGCAACACCAGTGGCACGACGGCCAGCGCCGTGCCGGCCGCGACCAGCGCCGGCACGCGCCAACCGTAAGCACTGGCCAGGCTCGCGATCAGCGGCAGAAAGATGAGCTGACCGGTCGCACCGGCGGCCGTCAGGATGCCGGTCACCAGTCCACGCCGCTCGACGAACCAGCGGCCGGTGATCGTCGCGACGAACGTCATCGACATCGAACCGGTGCCGACCCCGACCAGCAGTCCCCAGCACAGCAGCAGTTGCCACGACGAGTTCATGAACACGGTCAGACCGCTGCCGAGCGCGATCAGAACCAGCGCACCGCTGACGACGCGACGCAGCCCCAGCCGGTCCATCAGCGCCGCGGCGAACGGCGAGATCAGGCCGTAGAGCAGCAGATTGATCGACACCGACGCCGAGATCGTGGCGTGTGACCACCCGAACTCGTCGTGCAGCGGGTCCAGCAGGACCCCAGGCACGGAACGGAACCCGGCCGCCCCGATCAGCGTCACGAACCCCACCGCGGCGACTGCCCAGGCCAGGTGCACCCGGGCAGTCCTCTGCTCCACAATCTGCGTCACCGGGACAGATTGCCGTTCCGGCCGAGGCCACACCAGTGGCCGGAACGCCATCATGTGTCAAGATGTGGCCATGAGTTCCCCGACGACACGGCCGCGGCGCCCGAAGGCGGCCGGACCGCACGTGGTCGCGGTCCTGGCCCTGGAACCAGTGGTCGGCTTCGACCTGACCATCCCGCCGACCGTGCTCGGCGCGGCGACGAAGGCCGACGGGACGCCGCTGTACGACGTCCGCATCTGTGGGCTCGAGATCGCGCCGATCCGCGCCGGCGCCGGGTTCAGCCTGATCCCCGACCACGGCCCGGAGGTGCTGGCCGAGGCAGGCACGGTGATCATCCCGGGGACCTACATCGCCCAGCCGAGGCACGAAGGCACACTGCCCCAGGATCTGGCAGAGGCGCTCGCGACCATCCGGCCCGGGACCCGGATCGCGTCGATCTGCACCGGAGCCTTCGTCCTCGGTGCCGCCGGACTCCTGGACGGTCGGCCTGCGACCACGCACTGGATCCGGGCCGCGATGTTCCGGGCGCTCTATCCCCAGGTGAAGCTCGACGAGGACCTGCTGTTCATCGACGACGGCGACATCATCACGTCGGCGGGTCTCGCCGCGGGGGTGGACCTGTGCCTGCACCTGATCCGCCGTGACTTCGGCAGCGAGGTGGCCAACCGGGCCGCGCGCCACTGCGTCGTCCCGCCATGGCGCGACGGTGGACAGTCACAGTTCATCGAACGCGTCGTCCCCGACGAAGGCACCGAAGGGACCGCGCCGACGCGCGCGTGGGCGCTGGAACGGCTCGGCGAGGAAGTCGGTCTCGCGACGATGGCCGCTCATGCGCGGATGAGCGTGCGCACGTTCAGCCGGCGGTTCAAGGCCGAGACCGGGCAATCACCGGGCACCTGGCTTCTCCAGCAGCGCGTCCGGCACGCGTGCCACCTGCTCGAGACCACCGGCCTGTCCGTCGACCGCGTGGCGGAGTCGGCCGGCCTGGGCAGCGCCGCGTCGCTGCGTCACCACCTCCGCACCGAGCTCGGCGTCTCGCCACTGGCCTACCGCAGAACATTCCGCGCCGTCTGAGTCACAGCACCACCAGCTCGTGCGGGCGGCGGTTCATCGGCTCCACCCCATCCGCGGTGACGACGACGATGTCCTCGATCCGCGCACCCCACCGGCCCGGCTGGTAGATCCCCGGCTCGACGCTGAACGCCATCCCCGGCTCGAGCGGCAGCGCGTTGCCGGCCACGATGTACGGCTCCTCGTGCACGTCCAGGCCGATCCCGTGCCCGGTCCGGTGGATGAAGAACTCGCCGAACCCGGCCGCCGCGATCACGTCCCGCGCGGCGGCGTCCACCGTCTCCGCGGACACGCCCGGCCGGACCGCGTCCACGGCCGCCTGCTGCGCGTCCCGCAGTACGGCGTAGGTCGCGGCGACGTCCGCGTCCCGGGGCTCGCCGACGGCGTACGTCCGGGTCGAGTCGGAGTTGTAGCCCTCGGCAACCGGTCCGCCGATGTCGACGACGACCACGTCGCCGGACTCGATCACCCGGCCGGACAGGCTGTGGTGCGGACTCGCGCCGTTCGGGCCACTGGCGACGATGACGAAATCGGCGACGACGTGGCCCTCGTCGACGATCGCGGCCGCGATGTCGGCGCCCACCTCGGCCTCGGTCCGGCCGGGGCGCAACCACTCGCCGACCCGCGCATGCACCCGGTCGATCGCCGCGCCCGCCGTCCGGAGCGCCTGGATCTCGGCCGCGTCCTTGCGCATCCGCAGTTCGCGGACGATCGGTCCGGCCAGGACCTGCTCCGCCTTCGGCAGCGCGTCGCGCAGCCCGAGCACGTGCACAGCGGGCGTGAAGTCGCTGACCGCCACCAGGTCCGGGGCGCGCAGGCGGTCCGCGGCCAGGCCGTACGGGTCGTCGCCGTCGACCCACGTGACGACCTCGACCCCGAGCTCGGCCAGCGGAAGGCCGGCGAACCCCGGTGCTTCGAGCTTCGGCACGACGAGGGCCGGCGGACCGTCGGCCGGGACGACCAGGGTGGTCAATCGCTCGAACGAGCCGCCGGCCTGGCCGAGCAGGTACCGCAGGTCCGATCCGGGGGCGATCAGCAGGCCGGTCCCGGCCGCGGCCTCCCGGGCGCGCTCCAGCCGGGAGCGCAGGACGGCGGCATCAGGGACGGGGCCTTGGGGAGCTCGACTCGACATGCGCCGACTCTAGCCCGTGGGCACCGGCCCGTGACGATGGTTTTCCCACTGCACACGGGCGACGTACGCCGTCCTGGATGGTGCCGGGCACAACCTCCAGCTCGAGCGAGCCGAGCTGTTCGGCGCCCTCGTCCGCGAGTGGCTGCACCGCGCCTCGGAACAGGCGACGACCCGACGGTGGCGGAGGCGGCTGAGCTACATCCGCAGGTGTGAGCCGCCGTTGAAGTCGAGGACGGTTCCGGTCGCGAACTCGGCCTCCGGTGAGGCCAGGTAGTGGATCGCGCCGGCGACCTCCGACGGGTCGGCGACGCGTTCGAGCGGGCTCTCCATCCGCCGCCGGTCGTAGCCCTCGCCGGCCAGGTTCACCGCGGCCATGTCGGTGGTCGTCCAGCCAGGAGCGATCGCGGTCACGGCGATGCCCTCCGGTCCGAGCGCGCGGGCGAGTGACTGGGTGAACGACACGATGGCGGCCTTCGACGCGCCGTACGCGGGCTGGTTCGGTTCACCGCGGAACGCGCCGCGGGACGACACGTTCACGATCCGCCCGCCCCGGCGCATGTGCCGGACCGCGCACCACGTGACGTTCGCCGGCCCGACCAGGTTCACCGCCAGGGTGTCCGCCCACGCCTGCTGCCACGCGGCGTACGTCGTCTCCCGGATGTGATGCGGGTGGTAGACCCCGGCGTTGTTCACGAGTACGTCGATCCCGCCGAGAGCCGCCGCGGCCTCGTCGACCATCGTCCGGATCGCCTCCGGGTCGGCGAGATCCGCCTGGACCAGGACATGCCCCGAGCCCGGAAGCGCCGACAGCACCTTGGCCGCGGCCTCGGGCGACGAGCCGTAGTGGACGGCCACCCGGTCGCCGGCCGCGGCGAACGCTTCGGCGGTGGCCGCACCGATTCCTCTGGAGGCACCTGTGACCAGGACTGCACGAGTCATGCCCCCGATCCTTTCATTCAGCCTCTCGGCCGGAAGTCGCGCCGGTACGACTTGGTGGCGCGGACCCACTCCTTCTTCGCCTCGGCCCGCACGCGCGCGTCGGACCGGCGAGCCATGAAGGCGGCCTCGCGCTGGAGCCTCGTCCAGCTCTCGTACCGGCGGTGGGACAGCGTGCCGTCCTCCAGGGCTGCCCGCACCGCACAACCGGGCTCGGTGACGTGTGCGCAGTCCTTGAACTTGCACTGCTCGGCCAGCGAGGTGATGTCCGGGAACGCGGCCGCCAGGCCTTCGCCCGACTCCTGGAGGCCGATCCCCCGCAGCCCCGGCGTGTCGATGACGACCCCGCCACCCGGCAGCACGATCAGCTCGCGCCGCACCGACGTATGCCGTCCCTTGCCGTCGTCGCGGATCTCCTGCACGTCCAGCAACTCCACACCGGCCAGTGCGTTCACCAGTGACGACTTGCCCGCGCCGCTCGACCCGAGCAGCGCGACCGTCGCGTCGCCGGCCAGCAACGCCTGTACAGCCTCGAGACCCTCACCGGTCGTCGCACTGCACACCAGTACGTCGGCGCCCGGTGCGGCCCGCGCCACGTCCTCGGCGACGGCCTCCGCATCGCCGACGAGGTCCGCCTTGGTCAGCACGACGACCGGCCGCGCATCGCTCTCCCACGCCAGCGCGAGGAAGCGTTCGATCCGGCCGATGTTCGGCTCCGGGTGCAGCCCGACCACGATCGCGATCACGTCGACGTTGGCGGCCAGCACCTGGCCTCTCGACGAACCGCCAGCCTCCGCGCGCACGATCGCCGTACGACGTGGGGCCAGGGACTCGAGGGTGATCCGGTCGTCCGGCCAGTGACGCAGTACGGCCCAGTCCCCTGTACATGGGCCGGCCAGAGCGTCACCGGCGATCGCGGCGAGGAGCGCACCCGACCAGGTCGCGCGGACCGGTCCGTCCTCGGTGAGGACGGTCGCCAGGCCCTTGTCGACCCGGCCGACGCGTCCCGGGACGAGGTCGTCCGGGACGGAAGCGAGGAATTCGGCCGTGGTGGCGTCGAGTCCCAGGGCCTGGAGTGTTGCTGACATGCGGCGAACCTTTCGGAGGGTCCGGCCGCGAGATCAGCTCAGCGGACGGACAGTACGGGAGGCTGTGTCGGCCCGGCGGGCCTGACGCAGGTGCATGGTGGGCCGCCTCCCTTCGAAGTCCTGGGTCCTGGTCGAGGACCGGCTGATGCCGTCAGCGTAGGTCGTCGGATTCGGTCTGCGCACCGGATTTTCCGACCGGTTCCGGCTTGCGTTCCGCCTTCGGCGCCGCCGCCGGCGGCCGCGCGTCGTCCGCCGGTGACACCGGCTTCGAGCCGTCGGCCGGCACGACCGGAGCCGGCTCCTCGAGTGGGGTCAGCGGTTGCTCGTGGTGATGCGGGTCCGGCTCGGCCTTCATCACCGGCTCCACCTCGTCGTCGGTTTTGTCCACCGTGACCCCGGCCTTGACCTCCGCCTCCTGAATCCGCGACTTGTGCGGCCACAGCCGGTCGACGACCGCGTTCAGCGCCGCACCGATGAGCACCGCGATCGCTGTCATGTACAACCACAGCAGGACGGCGATCGGCGCCGCCAGCGGACCGTAGATCGACGTACCGCCGACCGTGCTCTGCAGGATCCAGCGCAGCAGGAAGCTGCCGAGGATCCAGATCGACAGCGCCAGGAACGACCCCGGAAGGTCGGAGACCCACGGCGTCCGTACCGGCACCGACAGGTGGTACAGAGTGTTCAGGAAGCCCGCCGACAGGATCGTGACGACCGGCCAGTAGAGCTGGTTCAGGAAGTCCATGCGGTGCGGCAGCAACGCCTCCACGGCGTCCGGTCCGGCCAGCACCAGCGGCAGCACGATCACGCCGATCACGAGAGCTGCGCAGTACAGCGAGAACGACAGCGCGCGGGTCCGGACGATGCCGCGCTTGCCGCCCATCCCGTACATGATGGTGATGGTGTCGACGAACACGTTCAGCGCCCGGCTGCCGGACCAGAGCGCGAGCACGAAACCGATCGAGATCACGTCCGGCCGCCCGCCGCTGAGCACCTGGTCCAGCGTCGGCACGATCACGCTCTGGACCGAGTCGACCGTGAGCGCCCGGGCCGCGAGCTCGGCGATCTGCTGCTTGATCTCGTCGATCGTCTCGGCCTCGAAGTACCGGCTGGCGATGTACCCGAGACTTCCGGCCAGTCCGAAGATCAGCGGCGGCAGCGAGAGGATCGCGAAGAACGCTCCCTCGGCGGCCAGGCCGGTGACCCGGTAGCGCAGGCAGACGCCGACCGTCTGGGAGAGCAGCTTCCAGGTCGTCGCGGGGATTCTGCGGACCCATGCCAATGAGAGGGAGCTCCCACCAGTGGGTCCTGCCCCAGAACGTGCCATACCGCTTACCGTACTGACATGGCGGACCCATTCGCGGTAACGAACCAGGCTCCTCCGATGCAGGGGGTGAACTTCTTCACCCGGGACGCGGCACTCGGTGACGCTCTGCGTCCGTACGCCGACCTCGCCGGCGATCCCGGTCTGCACCGGATCGGCGAGCTGGCCGGGTCCGAGGAGGCCCGCGCGCAGGCCTTGCCGGCGAACCAGAACGCGCCCGTCCTGCGCACCCACGACCGCTACGGGCACCGGATCGACGAGGTCGAGTTCCACCCGTCGTGGCACTGGCTGATGGAGAAGGCCATCGGGTTCGGTCTGCAGGCGGCGCCGTGGACGAGCGACCGGCCGTCGCCACACCTGACGCGGGCCGCGGGCTTCTACCTGTGGTCCCAGGTCGAGCCGGGGCACGGCTGCCCGATCTCGATGACGTACGCGGCGGTCCCCGCGCTCAGGGCCGACGAGCGGCTCGCGAAGGAGTGGATCCCGGCCCTGGCCTCGGCGCAGTACGACGTACGCCGGCTGCCGGCGGCCGAGAAGAGCGGTGTGCTCGCCGGGATGGGGATGACCGAGAAGCAGGGCGGGTCCGACGTCCGGGCGAACCTGACCACGGCGACGCCGACCGGGACCGACGGGGAGTACCAGCTGAACGGGCACAAGTGGTTCTGCTCGGCGCCGCAGGTCGACGTGTTCCTGGTGCTGGCGCAGGCGCCGGAGGGGTTGACTTGCTTCGTCGTCCCGCGGGTGCTTGCCGATGGCAACCGGAACGCGTTTGCCCTGCAGCGGCTGAAGGACAAGCTCGGCAACCGGTCGAACGCCTCCGGCGAGGTCGAGTTCCACGGCACCGTCGGCTATCGCCTCGGTGACGAGGGTGCCGGTGTCCGGACGATCATCGACATGGTCGCCGCCACCCGCCTCGACTGCGTCCTCGGCTCTTCCGCGCTGCAACGCCGGGCCCTGGTCGAGGCGATCTGGCACGCCCGGCACCGCTCCGCCTTCGGCGGCCCTCTGGCCGACAAGCCCGCGATGCAGAACGTGCTCGCGGATCTGGCGCTCGAGAGTGAGGCGTCGACGGCGCTCGCGATGCGGCTGGCGGCCGCGGTCGACGCAACGGTGACCGGTGACGAACAGGCGGCCGCGTTCCGGCGGATCGGGTTGCCGCTGGCGAAGTTCTGGGTGTGCAAGCGGACGCCGTTCATGGTGGCCGAGGCGTTGGAGTGCCTGGGCGGGAACGGGTTCGTCGAGGAGTCCGGGATGCCCCTGCTGTTCCGCGAGTCGCCGCTGAACTCGATCTGGGAGGGATCGGGCAACGTCAACGCCCTCGACGTGCTGCGGGCGCTCAGACGGCCCGAGTCACTCGAGGCGTGGCTGACCGAACTCGCCACGGTGCAGGGGGCCGACCAACGCCTCGACACCGCGGTGGCCGACGTACTGCAAGCGCTTGCTGACATCGACGGAGCGGAAGCGGGAGCGCGCCGGCTCGCGGCGCGGATGGCCCTGTGCCTGCAGGCTTCCTTGCTGCTCAGGCACTCGACGCCCGCCGTCGCGGACGCCTTCGTCGGCTCGCGCCTGGCCGGTGACTGGGGTGGGGTGTTCGGGACGCTCCCGCGGACCACACCCTTCCGGCAGATCGTCGAGCGCACGATAGGGTGAGCGCGTCGCGACTGGCGCGCTGAGGTGGAGAACCACCGGGGAGCGAAGACCGTCGGCACCGTGCGCCTGGGTGCCTTCGACCCACTGCAACCGCAGGAGAGACAACGATGACTCAACCCTTCGACGCCGCCGCCGCGTCGGCCGCGTACCGCAACGCGCTCGAGGTGATCGCCGCGGTCGAGCCGACGATCGCCGGTGCGATCAAGTCCGAGCTGGCCGACCAGCGCTCCTCGCTGAAGCTGATCGCGAGCGAGAACTACGCCTCCCCCGCCACCTTGCTGACGATGGGCAACTGGCTGTCCGACAAGTACGCCGAGGGCACCATCGGGCACCGCTTCTACGCCGGCTGCCAGAACATCGACACCGTCGAGCAGGCGGCCGCCGACCACGCCAGGGCGCTGTTCGACGCCCCACACGCCTACGTCCAGCCGCACTCCGGCATCGACGCGAACCTGGTCGCCTTCTGGGCGATCCTGGCCCAGCGGATCGAGTCGCCGGCACTGACCGAGGCCGGGGCGAAGCACGTCAACGACCTGACCGACGAGGACTGGACCAAGCTCCGCAAGGCGCTCGGCGACCAGAAGATGCTCGGCATGTCGCTGGACGCCGGCGGCCACCTGACCCACGGCTTCCGGCCGAACATCTCCGGCAAGATGTTCAACCAGCACTCCTACGGCACCGACCCGGAGACCGGGCTTCTCGACTACGGCAAGGTCGCCGCGACGGCGCGTGAGTTCAAGCCGTTGATCCTGATCGCGGGCTACTCGGCGTACCCGCGCAAGATCGACTTCGCGAAGATGCGGGAGATCGCCGACGAGGTCGGCGCGACCCTGATGGTCGACATGGCGCACTTCGCCGGCCTGGTCGCGGGCAAGGTCTTCACCGGCGACTTCGACCCGGTGCCGCACGCGCACGTCACCACGACCACCACGCACAAGTCGCTCCGCGGGCCGCGCGGCGGCATGGTCCTGTGCCAGCCGGAGTACGCCGACTCCGTCGACCGTGGCTGCCCGATGGTGCTCGGCGGCCCGCTCAGCCAGACGATGGCAGCGAAGGCGGTCGCGCTGGCCGAGGCCCGGCAGCCGTCGTTCCAGGAGTACGCGCAGGCGGTCGCGGACAACGCGGTCGCGCTGGCCGACGGCCTGATGAAGCGTGGCGTCAAGCTGGTCACCGAGGGCACCGAGAACCACCTCGTCCTGCTCGACGTCTCGTCGTACGGGATCACCGGCCGGCAGGCCGAGTCGGCGCTGCTGGACGCGGGCATCGTGACGAACCGGAACGCCGTACCGCGCGACCCGAACGGCGCCTGGTACACCTCGGGCGTCCGGATCGGCACGCCGGCGCTCACCACCCGCGGCTTCGGGGCCGACGAGTTCGACCGGGTGGCCGAGCTGATCGTCGACGTGCTGTCCTCGACCACGCCGACCACCACGCCGGCCGGTGCGCCGTCGAAGGCGAAGTACGTGCTGGCGGACGGCGTCGCGGACAAGACGAAGGCGGCCTCGGCCGAGCTGCTCGACAAGCACCCGCTGTACCCGGGTCTCGAGCTCAGCTGACCGCACTTCGATGATCAGGAAGTCGTGACAGTCGGGTCGGGTGCGCTCATGCCACCTGACCCGACGCCGGAGGAGATCAGTCAGTTCGTCGAGCGGTTCGCCGGAGTGCTGGCGAACAGCGGCGTACCGACGATGTCCGCCCGGGTGATCGGCCGGATGCTGGTCAGTCCGGCCGGCACGATGACGTCCGCCGAGCTGGCCGAATCGCTGCGGACTACCGAGTTCGCGGCGACGTGTACTCCGCGATTCTCGAGCGCCGCAACAGTGCGCTCGCCGAGTGGGAGTCGACCAGCCGCTCCGGCGTCGAGCTGTTCGGCGAGGACGCCACGGTGGGCTGCCGGCTGTCGGAGGCGGCCGACTTCTCCGCCTTCATCCACAAGGATGTCGACCAGCTGATCAAGAGCTGGCGGGCCGAGTCCCGGCGGTAGCGGACCCGCCGGGGAACCGGGCGAGCAGGTCTTCGACGCGTTCCGTCCGGCCCTGGCGCCGGTGCGTCTCCCAGTCCTCGACCGGCAGCGCGCCGTCGATCAGTTCGAGAGCCTCCGCCAGTTCGTCGTCCCGGTGCGGGTTGGGCATGCCGAGGCGGTCCCCCATCGCTTCCTCGGCGCCGAACAGGTGTCCGGCGCCGACGGGGTCGCCGTCGCGCAGCAGGATGTTCATCACGGTGTTCGCGAACGCCATGGTCAGACTCGGGTTGCCGAGCGCGAGCACCGTGCCGACCAGGCCAGCGGCGAGCGTCTTCGCCTCGCCGACGCGGCCCGCCACGACGAGCAGGTACGCCAGATTCTGTCCCTGTACGGCGGCCTCGTGGACGTCGCCGAGATCCTCCAGGATCGCCAGCGACTCCCGCATCAACGCCTCGGCGCGATCGAGCCGGCCGAGTCGCTCCTCGACACCTCCGAGGTTGCCCAGCACCCGCGCGAGCCCGCCCTTGCTGTCGAGCCCGCGATGCAGGTCGAGGCCCTCGGTCAGCGTGTCACGTGCGGCCTCGACGTCGCCCGTCATGCCCTGGACGGTCCCCAGCAGGCTGAGCGCCAGAGCCTCCTCGGAGCGGTCGTCCACCGACCTGGCCATGGCGAGCGCTCTGGCGGCCATGTCGTGGGCACGGCCGGGCTCGCCTTGCAGCACCAGCAGGTTCCCCAGTCCTCGCAGGCAGGCGGCGAGGTGCCGCGACGAGGTTCCGTCCGCTCGCTCGACGACCCGTTCGGACCAGCGGCGGCCCTCGGCGACATACCCGGCCAGCACCCACATCCAGCTGAGCGCGGCGCACAGCCGGACGCCGGTGGACGGATCGCCGGCGTCGTCGTCCGGTGGAACCGCCCAGGCCAGGGCGGCCCGGAAGTTGTCCAGCTCGGTCCTCGCCAGCTCGAGGCTCGTCCACGTGGTCGACTCCCGCACCGTCTGCAGGTGCTCTGCCAGCTCCAGGTAGTAGGCGGCATGCGCACGCCGAGCGGTCTCGGTCTCACCGGCGGCGTGCAGCTCGTCCTCGGCGTACTGCGCGATCGTGCGGAGCAACGAGACTCTCGGCTCGCCGTCCGGACCGTCGGCGATCTTCACCAGGCTGGCGTCATCGAGCTCGGTGATCACCTCGAGCGGGTCGGTCTTCTCCGAAGAGCCGAGGGCAACGGCGGCGACGGCGGCGAGGTCGGCGCCGCCGGCGAAGACCGCCAGCCGGCGGAAGGCCGCACGCTGCGCCGGACTGAGCAGGCGGTAGGACCAGGCGATGGTCTCGCGGAGCGTCCGCTGCCGCTCGGGAGTCGCCGTGCTCCGGGCCTCGACATCCAGTGCCTGACCGATCCGGCCGAGCAGCGCCTTCGTGCTCAGCACCTTGATCCGGGTCGCACACAGCTCGATGGCGAGCGGCAATCCGTCCAGACGCCGGCAGATGGCCACCACGTCGGCGACGTTGTCGTCGGTGAGCTCGAACCCGGGACGTACTGCCTGCGCGCGGTCGACGAAGAGCTGCACGGCTGCGGAGCGACCGGCCGCGGACAAGCTCGAATCCTCCGGCAGAGCAAGCGGCCGCACCGGGAACTGGCGTTCGGCGTTCAGCCCGATCGGCCGTCGCGACGTCGCGATGACGCCGACGCCGGTGGCCGCGTCGAGAATCTGGGCGACGACCCGGTCGGCGCCGTCGACCTGCTCCAGATTGTCCAGGACCAACAGCATCGACCGGCGCGCCAGGTGGGCGCGCACCCGGTCCGGCCGGCGCTCTCTCGGTGCGAGGTCGAGGACTTCGGCGATCGACGTCCACATCACCGGCTCACTGGTCACCGCCGCGAGGGGCACGAAGTACACGCCGTTCCCGAAACCGGTGGCGAGCCGCTCGGCGGCCGAGACGGCCAGCCTGGTCTTGCCGGCACCGCCTGGCCCGGTGAGTGTGACCAGGCGAACGCCCGGCGCACGGAAGGTCTCCGCGAGCCGGGTGCGGTCGCGCTCCCGGCCGATCAGGGGTGTGGCGGACGCGGGCAGACTGGTCGCCGTACCGACCGTGCGCAGCGGCGGGAAATCCTCCCGAAGTCCCGCGACGGTCAACTGGTAGAGGTGTTCCGCCTCCGGGATGTCCTTCAGGTGATGAACGCCGAGATCCCGCAAGGACGCGCCGTCCGGGAACGCGTCGCGGACGAGGTCGCCGGTCACGCCCGAGATCACCACCTGAC
>NZ_SMKR01000122.1 GCF_004348725.1 Kribbella turkmenica | reverse complement strand
CACACGTTGAACGGGTCGCCCATCCGGAACCCCCCGGCCGGCACCGGTACCGGCTGTTGCAGCCCCGCTGCGGCTCCGGTCTTGGGTGCGATCGGCTCCTGCGCGGTCGGCAGCGGATCGGTCGGCTGGGCGGGCCCGGGCGCACCGCAATGCGGTGTGTCCAGCCTGGACATCATGGCTTCAGCTCCGGGCGGCCTGCTTTGTCGACCGGCGGGGCCCCCGCCGGACTCGCTTCAGGCCCATCGTGCTCTCTCGCGGCAGCAGGGTGAATCCGGCCTTCACTCGGCGTGCGCCGTCGTCGGGCTCACCCTCGATCCGCTCGACCAGCATCCGCACGGCCTCGGCGGCGATCTGTTGCTTGTCCGGAACGATGGTGGACAGTGTCGGGGTGATGGTGGCACCGGCGGCGATGCCGTCGACCCCGATCACCGCGATGTCGTCCGGAACCCGGTAGCCCCGCTCGTACAGCCGGCGCATCGCCACCAGTGCGAGTTCGTCGTTGAAGCAGAAGAGCGCGTCGATCTGCTCCGGCAGGTCGAGCAACGCATCGGTCGCGACCTTTGCGTCCAGACCGTGCGCTCTGTCGACAGAGGCGACCAGGGTCGGGTCGAACTCGAGGCCGGCGGCGGCCAGGGCTCGCTTGTAGCCGTCCAACCGGATCTTGCCGACCACTCCACCGGTGTTCCGTGGGAGGTGCCGCATGACGCCGATCCGTCGCCGGCCGATCGACAGCAGGTGCTCGGTGGCTGCCTGGCCGACCGCGCGGCTGTCGATCGCGACGGCGTCCGCGCCGTACGACACTCGCTCGCCGAGCAGCACCAGCGGCGTGGTGTCCTCACGCTTGCGGAGGTCCGCGGCGCCCAGTTGCCAGGGACACAGGATGATCCCGTCGATGAGATGGGTGCGGAAGCCTTCCGCCACGGTTTGCTCGCGGGTCAGCTCGCCGTACGTGCAGTCGATCAGCACGGTCAGGTCGTGCTGCTCGGCCTCCCGGACGATCAGATGCGCGAGCTCGCTGAAGTACGGTCCGTGCACCGAGGGCAGTGCCAGCGCGATCATGCCGGACCGGCCCCGGCGCAGGTTGCGTGCCGAAAGGTTGGGGCGGTAGCCGAGGTCCTCCAGCGCCTGTGTCACCTTGGCCCGCAGCTCCGGCGAAACGTGTACGTAGTCGTTCACCACGTTCGACACTGTCTTGACCGACACGCCCGCTCGTTCGGCGACGTCCTTGAGTCGGGTCCGCACCTGGTTCTCCTCGCCCTTGCGACGACCCGGCCGGTCCGTGCCCGCGTGATCGCCAACGTTCCGTTCTCAACGTTATACACGATGCGCTCCGAACGCTGCGCTCATGTCGGCCCGATTGCGGTGACAAGCCCTTTACGGCGGGCTGTACAACGTTATATACACAGATCTGTACAACGTTAGAAGTTTACCCTGATCCCGGACGTCACCGAGGGGCAGACCTGTGAACAGCACACAACCACCGCCCGATCGCCGGTCATTGTCAGGGCCGGCGTCAGGAGTACGGCGATGACGGCCGCCGTCCAGAGCCGCGAGGCCACCGTGGCAGCGCCGGGCAAGAACCAGCCTCCGCAGCGGGGTGGCGGGGTGCGGACGACGTTGTGGATCTGGTTGTTTTTGATTCCGACTGTGGTGTTGTACGGCGTGTATACGGTGTATCCGATCTTTGCGAGTTACTGGTTCTCGTTTGTGGAGTGGAATGGGTTTGAGGAGTCGAAGACCTGGGTTGGGTTGCGGAACTATCGTGAGGTTTTGGCCGATCCGTTGTTTTGGAACTCGTTCAGGATCACGGCGTTGTTCACGGTGGCGGCGGTGCCGTTGAAGGTGGTGGCGTCGTTGTTGGTTGCGTTGTTGTTGAACTCGCCGAGGTTGCCGTTGCGGAATCTGTTTCGGACTGCGTTCTTTTTGCCGGTGGTGACCACGACCGCGATCGTGGGTGTGGTGATGCAGTTCGTGTTTGATCCGGCCGATGGCCCGATCAATCGGTTGTTGGTGAAGTTGGGGGTGGTTGACCAGGGCATCAATTTCCTCGGTGATTCCTCGACCGCGTTGTGGACTGTGGTCGGTGTGTATAGCTGGAAGTGGTTCGGTGTGACGCTGATTTATTGGTTGGCGGCGTTGCAGACCATCCCTGACGAGGTCTACGAGGCGGCGCAGATCGACGGCGCGGGCCGGCTGGCGATGTTGCGCAGCATCACCATGCCGCTGTTGAAGCCGTTCACCATCATCATCACGCTGTTGACGTTGGAGGCGACGCTGAAGGTGTTCGACTTGATGTTGACGATGACCAACGGCGGGCCGTTCTTCTCCACCGAGGTGGTCGAGATTTATATCTACCGTTGGGCTTTCGCGGCGACCGTGCCGCAGTTGGGGCTGGCCTCCGCGGCGGCGGTTTTGTTCGGTCTGTTCGTGTGTGTGCTCGGCCTGTTCCAGCTGCTCGGTATCCGGGCCGCCCGGAAGGCTGGAGGTTCGCGATGACGGCGACTGGCGTGACCGCGGTACGACGGTCCGGGCGCAGGGCGGGCGACAATCGGTGGACGCCGGGGTGGGTTCTGCGTCGGCTGCCGTACTGGTTGGTCGCGCTGTTTTTGGCCGGTGCCGCTTTCTTGTGGATCTACCCGTTCCTGTGGATGTTGTCGGCCTCGTTGAAGGACCAGTTGGAGGTGTTCGCCTCCGGTCTTGGACTGCTACCGGACACGCCGATCTGGGACAACTACCAGCGCGCCTGGACCGAGGCGGGCTTCGGCAAGTACTTGCTGAACACCGTGATCGTCACCGTGGTCACGGTCGTGATCGTGGTGGTCCGGTGCGCGATGGCCGGCTACGTGCTGGCCAGGTACAACTTCCGCGGCCGCAAGATCATCTTGACGGTGCTGATCGCCACACTGTTCGTTCCCACCGGTTACACGATCATCCCGGTGGTCGAGATCTCGCAGCGGCTCGGCCTGCTGAACTCGCTGAGCGGAATGATCCTGGCTCTCAGCGGCGGCGCGCACGTCGCGTCGGTGCTGTTGTACTTGGGCTACTTCCGGCAGGTACCGCGCGAGCTCGAGGAGGCCGCGATCGTCGACGGCGCCGGCTTCCTGTCACTGTTCTTCCGGGTGATGCTGCCGCTGTCGGTTCCCATCACCGCCACCGTGACCCTGATGACCTTTCTGGCCACCTGGAACGCGTTCTTCCTGCCACTGGTCTTCAGCTTCAGCCGGCCCGACCTGCGCACCCTCAGCGTCGGCATGCTCGCCTTCGTCGGGGAAAACTCGGTCGACTGGTCCGGGATGGCCGCCGCCGCGGTGATCTCACTACTCCCGGTCGTGCTGCTGTTCATCCTGCTCCAGCGGTACTTCGTCGAAGGCATCGCCGGCGCGGTGAAGCAATGAACCAACCCAACATCCTACTGCTCTGCACCGACCAACAGCGATACGACGCACTAGGCGCCCAAGGCAACGACGAGATCTCGACACCGAACCTGGACCGGCTGGCCGAGCAGGGGGCGCTGTTCGACCAGTGTTATGTGCAGAACCCGGTCTGTGCCCCGTCCCGGGCCAGCCTGATGACCAGCCGCTACGTGCACTCGCACGGCCTGTGGGCGAACGGCGTCAGCCTGCCGGCCGGCGAGCGGATCTTCACCCGGGACCTGGCCGACGCCGGCTACGACTGCGGCCTGGTCGGAAAGTTCCACCTGGCCGCCTGCATCGACGGCCGCACCGAACAGCGGCACGACGACGGATTCCGCCTGTTCCGCTGGGCGCACGACGCCGGCCACGAGTCGCCGGAGAACCAGTACCACCGCTGGCTCGAGCAGCGCTTCCCGGAGTTGTACGACCAGGCCCGCGACCCGGCGTCGCCGGTCCAGTACGGCAGTCTGCCGGCCGAGGCACACCTGACCAGATGGACCGCGGAGGAAACGATCGGCTTCCTGCGCGACGGGCGCGACCCGGACAAGCCGTTCTTCCTGGTGGCCAACTTCTTCGACCCACACCATCCGTTCGAGGCGCCACCGGAGTACCTGGCCCGGTACGACGCCGGCGCGATCAGCAAGCCGGTCGGCGCGCCGGAGGAACTGGACACCAAACCGGCGATCTACGCCGAGGCCTCGAAACGGTCGTACGCCGGCCACGCGAAGGGCTTCGCGGAGTACACCCCGGAGGAGGTGCAGCAGGCCAGGGCGGCGTACTACGCGATGGTGACGTTCGTCGACGACGAGATCGGGCGGATTCTCGATGTGCTCGACGAGCAAGGCCTGGCCGACAACACGATCGTGGTGTTCACCAGCGACCACGGCGAGATGCTCGGTGATCACCAGTTGATGCTGAAGGGCCCGATGATGTTCGACTGCGCGGTCCGGGTGCCGCTGATCGTGCGGTGGCCTGGCGTGGTTCCGGCCGGCCGCCGTCATGACGAACTCGTGCAGTGGATCGATCTCGCGCCCACGTTCATCCAGGCCGCCGGGCTGCCGCCGGTGCCGAATCACCAGGGTCGCAGCCTACTGGCACTGCTCCGCGGCGACGGGGAGCGATTCCGAGGCTGGGCGCTGTCGGAGCACCGCAACTCCAGTCATCCGTACGAACCCGGGGTCTACACGACCATGCTGCGGCACGACCACTGGAAGGCCGTCGTACACCACGGAGCTCCGGTCACCAGCCGGGATCGGACCGGCGAGCTCTACGACCTGTGCGCCGACCCGCACGAACTCACCAACCTCTGGGACGACCCCGAACACACGCACGTGCGCCTGTCGATGCAGGAAATGCTGCTCGATGTCTTGGTCGCCACCGAGGACCGCAGCCAGCCCAGAGAGGGGTACTGGTGATGGTGAGACCTACGAGACGTTCCTTCCTGGCCGGACTGGACGCCGAACATGGACTACGGACCCGAGATGTACAAGTAGAGCGAATGAGGAAACCTGTGACGTCGACTGAGTTGCCACCTGTGCCGCATCGGGTTCGTGAGGGCTGGCTGGACCTGTGTGGTGAGTGGGAGTTCGGGTACGACGCCGCGCCCGACGGTGAAGCGGGGTTCGACCGCACCATCACGGCTCCCTATCCGCCGGAGTCGGAGCTGTCCGGCATCGCCGACCGTGGCTTCCACGCGGTGGTTCGGTACCGCCGCAGCGTCGCCATCGCTCGAGCCGACGGGCGTCGCGTCGTACTGCACCTGAGCGCGGTCGACTACCGGGCGACGGTGTGGGCGAACGGCCAGTTGGTCGCCGACGAGGTCGTGTCCCAGCCGTCGGCAGCGACTCCATCCGAAGCGGTCGACGTGTTCTGGCGCCGGGCGCAGCGGGAAGGCCGCCGATGACGACACCGAACGTCGTGCTGCTGATGACCGACCAGCACCGTCAGGGGTTCACCGCCGGTGAGGGGTTCGCGCTCGACACCATGCCGTTCTGCGACCGGTTGGCGGCACGTGGCACCAGGTTCACCAATGGGTACACCCCGACGCCGGCCTGCGTACCGGCGCGGACAAGCCTGCTCACCGGCCGCTACCCGTCCGCACACCGGGTCCGGCAGAACAGCGCCGTCGATGCCGTCTACCGCACCACCGACCTGGTCGACATGCTCGGCGACGCGGGGCATCAGACCATGTTCGCCGGCAAGCCGCACATGTACCGCCGGGAGCCAGACTTCGACCAGTGGTCCGGACCGTTCGGCCATGAGGGCGGCCCGCGCCGCGACGGTCCGGACGGCGCCACCGACGAGGCCTTCGCGGCCTGGCTGAAGTCGATCGACCACGGCCCGGCGCTGGCGCCGACCGCGTTCGCGCTGGAGGCCCAGTTCCCGCACCGGATCGTGTCGGACGCGATCGAGGCGATCGACAAGCGCGATCCGGACCGGCCGTTCGCCCTCTGGGTGTCGTTCCCGGAGCCGCACAACCCGTACCAGGTGCCGGAGCCGTATTTCTCGATGTTCCCGCCGGAGTCGGTGCCGGACCGTGCCTGCGGTCCGGAGGCTGCGGAACGCAAGGGCGGCGACTGGCTGTGGCTTCGCCGGCTGGTGGAGTCCAAGCGGCCGGGGTATGACGACCTGTGGCGCCGCTACCGGGCGTCGTACTGCGGGATGCTGCGGTTGCTCGACGAACAGATCCAGCGGTTGTACGAGCACCTCGACGGCGCCGGTCTGACCGAGGACACCCTGTTCGTCTTCGTCTCCGACCACGGCGACTACGTCGGCGATTACGGCCTGCAGCGTAAGGGTGCCGGGTTGCCGGAGGCGCTGATGCGGATCCCGTTCTTCGTCACCGGCCCGGGGGTCGAGCAGCGGGTCGACGACAGCAACTTCGTGTCGTTGGTCGATCTGTTCCCGACCCTGTGCGAGGCGCTCGGGCAGCCGATCCCGTACGGGGTCCAGGGCCGGAGCTTCTGGCCGGTCGTGACCGGATCGCCGTACCCGCCGGCCGAGTTCGCGAGCATGTACGGCGAAGGTGGGTTCGGTGGCCTGCCGTACGGCGTGGACGAGCGGCCGCCGCTGCATTTCGACTACGAAGGCACCAAGTACGACTGCCTGAACTCGGTGACCCAGAGCGGAGTCACGCGGATGCTGCGCCGGGGTCAGTGGAAGCTGCTGTACGACGTGCTGGGCCGCGGCGAGCTCTACGACCTGCGGGCCGATCCGATGGAGCTGGACAACCTGTGGGGCGAGCCGGCCTACGAGCAGGTACGCGCCGGGCTGGTGGAGGAGCTGCTGTGGTGGGCGCTTCGGGTCACCGACGACCTGCCCGAGTACCGCTACCTGCCCAAGCGTTGCGAGCACAACTGGTACGCACCTCTGCGGCACGACGACGGCAACAGGCCATGGTCGTCGCGGGCCGCGTTTCGTGAGCGGACAGGAGAGCAGTGATGACACCTGTGAATCGACGTACATTCCTCGCCACCGCGGGCGCTGCGGCGGTCGCTGGGTTGACCGGTTGCAGCGATTCCGGCGGCTCCGGCGGCACGGGCGGTGGTGGTCAGAAGCTGGTCTGGTGGGACCACACCCCGAACATCCGCCCTGCGAACGAGAAGGCTTTCGCGAAGTTCGCCAAGGAGTCCGGCGGCATGCGGGTGGAGTACACCCACCACCAGACCTCGAAGCTCGGCCGGGCGTTGACGCTGGCCAAGCAGAGCAACCAGTTGCCCGACGTACACAGCACCGCGGGGCTCGGCCTGCCGCTGCCGGCGCTGGTGAAGGAGGGGTGGTTCCAGCCCATCGAGCTCGGCGAGGAGGCGCTCGGCCGGTTGCCGAAGGACGTGTTGGTCGAGGGGATCCACACGCTCGACGGCAAGGTCTACACTGTCCCGATCACCGCGACCAAGCAGTACTGGGCGGCCAACTTCTTCAACCGCGAACTGGTGGAGAAGGCCGGGCTCGACCCGGCGAACCCGCCGAAGACGTACGACGAGTTCCGGGTCGCGTGCAAGGCCGTCAAGGAGAAGGGCGGCGGCCGGGCGACCGGCTGGATCTTCGGCCTCGGCCAGCCGGCCCGGGTTGCCGAGCAGGTCGGCTTCATGGCCCAGGCCGCGGGCTTCGAGGGCACCGGTGGGGGAGCGAACCACGCCGGCCAGCTGTTCAGGACCGGTGAGTTCGCCTACGACTCGGACCCGTACCTCACCGTGATCGAGTTCCTGCTGTCGCTGCAGAAGGACGGGCTGATGTTCACCGGATCGCAGACCCTGGACGATCAGGTGGCCCGGGTCCGCTGGGCCACCGGCGTGGCGGGCTACTTCTTCGACGGACCGTGGTGTCCCGGCTCGACGGAGAAGGACGCCAAGCAGTTCCTCGACAAGCTCGATGTCGGCCCGATGCTGGTACCGGAGGCGGACACGCCGGTGACGGCGTACCGGGCACCGCAGGGTGGGTTCTACTTCCTGTCCGCGGCGTCGAAGAAGGCGGACGCGGCGACCAAGTTGCTCGCCTACCAGACCACCAAGGAGTACTACGCCGACATCTGCAAGGGCATGGGTCCGCCGCCGCTGGATCCGAGCGTAGTGGCCGACTCCGAGGCACACCCGGCCTGGAAGAAGGTGGTGGGCTGGTTCGACCGGGACGTGTTCGTCGAGCCGGTGCCGGTGGTGCGCAACCCGGAGGTGCAGAAGGTGGTCCAGCTGGCGAAGGACGTCAAACCGAACCTCGGCGAGATCGTCAGCGGCATGTTCTCCGGCGACGTCACCGACATCCGCGGCGCGCTGAAGAAGCTGACCGACGCCTCGGAGAAGGAGCGGGCGCGTGCCCTCGCGGCGGCGAAGAAGGCCGGTGCGAAGGTCGACGAGAGCGACTGGGCCTTCGTCAACTGGCAGCCCCGCAAGGACTACACCAAAGACATGTACACCGGCTGACGCGGTCGCGGCTCGCTCGGACGAACGCGTGGTCAGTTGCCGACCCGCAGGTTGTCGAACGTCGCAGTCGCGCTCGCGTGCAGGCCGACGCTGCCGCCTTCGTGCGGCTGGTTGTCGCGCCAACTCAGCACCTTCGCGCCGTCGACGTACACCTCGATCCGGCTGCCGGCGTGGATGGTTCGCAGCCGGTACGTGGTGCCGGCGTGGACCGCCGCCGACAGGGTGCCGCGGGCAACTACCGTCGGCACGCCGTCCTCGAGCCGGCTGAGCCGTACGACGTCTGAGCCGGTGACCAGTTCGGTGCGGTAGCCGTTCAGTCGCAGCTGGGCGGTCGTGCCGGCCGGCCCGGTGCCGGCGTGGGTGACCAGCGCGGCCGCCCCAGCACCGGACAGCTCAACGTCGGCCTCACTGCTGCTGTCGCGGAAGAACGTCGCCGGTGCCGTCATATGCACCGGAGCATCGGTGGTCACTCGTAGTCTGGCGTCATCGGTCTGGCTCCACATTCCCCCGTACGCCGCGTAGCCGTCCGGCAGGCCGGTGGCCGAGCGGAAGACCTCGAACGGCTCGTCCAGTGACAGCTGGGTGGTCCAGTCCTGCAAAGTATGGATCAACCGCTGCCTGCGCTGGGCGTACTGCGGGTTGTCCACCTCGTCGTGCCGCTCGGTGTGACCGTCAGGAGCCCCATCGCCGTCGTAGTCGCGACCGAAGTCGAAGAGGTGCTCGCTGACGTCACCGGTCGGGGTGACGTCGCGCAGGTACTTGACCTGGCCGGACCGGACCGCGAGCCGGGCGGTGCCGATGGGGACGCCGCCCTTGACGTTGTCGCCGTAGTAGCGCCACTGCAGGCTGTCGTGCGCCGGCTGACCGGTGAGAACCCGAGACACCAGGTCGACTCCCTGCCTGTCCCCGTCGTCCCAAGGCGCCCCAGCGGCAGTGGCGAAGGTGGGCAGCAGGTCGAGCGCGCTCACCATCTCGCCGTACTGCGTGCCGGCCGGGATCCGGGCCGGCCAGGTCATCGCGAACGGCACCCGGACGCCGCCCTCGAAGGTGGTGTACTTGCGACCGGTCAGCTCACCGGTCTCCCACTCGTGTTCCGGTCCGTTGTCGGAGGTGAAGACAACCATGGTGTTCCGCACGTTCGGGTCGGTGCTGTGGTTGCCGATGACGCCGTCGGCGGCATCCAGCGAGTTCATCACCCGGCCGACCCCCTCGTCGACGATCCGCACCATTTCCTCGTAGCGGTCCCGCTCGTCCTGGATCGGCGGCGGCAGTGAGCACTCCGACCGGGTCTGCAGCGGCACATGCGGCGCGTTGTACGACAAGTAGAGGAAGAACGGGTCGTCCCGGCCTGCGTGCTCGCTGACGAAGTCGGCGCCCTGCGCGCTGAACTCGTCGGTCAGGTACTGGTCCGGGTCCTGGCTGAGGTAACGCCCGGCGGCGGCATCCCACTCGAAGGTCGCGTTGTCGTTCTCCGGGCAGTACTGCGCGAGGCCGGCGAGGATGCCGTAGAACCTGTCGAACCCGAGCGTGTGCGGCAGGTTCGGCTTGTCCTGCACCTCGTCCTCGCCCATGAACCGGGTGATGCCGGACAGGTCCCATTTGCCGACCGCCATCGTCGAGTACCCGGAGGTCTGCAGGACTTTGCCCATCGTCGGACCCGGTGCCCGGTCACCGGTGAGGTCGACCGGCAGCTGACGCGCGGAGACGTTGCTGTCCCCGCCCCAGCGGGCCGGGTCCCGGCCGGTCATCAGTCCCAGCCGGGACGGAGCGCACACTGGCGCCGCGGCGTAGCCGTCGGAGAAACTGACGCCGGCGCGGGCCAGAGCGGCGATGTTCGGCGTGTCGACACTGCCTCCGTAGAGGCTGGTGTCGGCGAAGCCGAGGTCGTCGGTCAGGATCATGATCACGTTCGGCCTGGTGGCGACACCTGCGCCGGTCACGGTCTCGGCCGCCGCGATGCCGAGGTGGCCGGACGCGGTGACGAGACCGAGACCGAGGACGCCGATGGTGGCTGTCGTGTGCCGGCTCATCGAGACAGCTCCTTCGCTCGTTCAGGCGGGACGATGGAATGCGTGATCGGTGTCAGGGGCGGTGGAATCTGAGGTAGTCGAAGCCGGCGCTGAGGTTGTTCGTGGCGCCGGTGGGGTCGTGGTCGCGGTCCATCGCGACCAGGCCGAGTTGTGGCTGCGGGCCGGCCGGGAGGGTCCGCACTCCGTGCCAGAGCCAGTTCCGGCCGTCGATGCTGGTTGCGGCCCGGTACTCGTGCTCGCCGTTGCCGGGGTCGACCCGGTGCTGAAGTCGCAGCCACATGCTGTCCGCTTGCGGACCGATCGCGGCGTGTCCGTACTTCGCGGTGCCGTCGTAGGTCAGCTCGGTCCCGAACGTGACATAGCGCGGGTCGACCCGGGTCGCGGAGCCCAGAAGCACCCAGTCGTCGTCGCCGGTGTAGGCGATCAGCCCGGCCATCGGCCAGCCGTAGGGCAGGGTGTCGCCGAACGGCACGGTCACCTTGGTCTCGGCTGTCCACTCGCCTGGGGGCGGGTCGCGCAGCAACAACGACGCGTCGTCGTCGGCCTTCGGCCGCTGGTCGATCAGCGTCTCGGTCTGTAGTGGCAGTGTCAATCGGCCGTCGACGACGACGGCGGAGGGGGATCGCACCCAGCGCCAGGCGTCGCCCAGCGGCTGGTGGAACTCCTCGCTGTACGCCGGATCGAGCTGGCCGACCTCCGGGTCCGGTGCCAGGTCGGTCACCGGTCGATACAGGCGCGCCACGGTGATGTCGTCGAAGTCGGCGACGGCCCCGCCATTGCCCTTGGCAACCAAACCGGTCGGTCCGGCACCGAGGCCGGCCGGGACGGTCAGGTCGACCTGCGCCACCGGGTCGTACAGTCCGGCGTCACTGACCTCGGCATGCACCCGCTCGCCCCGCCGTTCCACGGTGAGCTCATGCCAGTCGCCGTACTGGAACGACGCCGGCAACGGTGACTCGGCGCGGACCTCCCGGGATCCGACCCGCGCCGAGGTCACGAGCGCCTGGCGGTCCTTGTCGATCAGCGCTGTGATCCCGCCACCGGAGCCGTGCCGGGCGAGGACCAGGCCGGCTTGGTCTCCGGTCCCGAGGCGGACAGCGACGCGGCCGCGCACGTCTCCGTCGGCAGGTGCGTCCGTGGCGAGTACGGTCTGACCGGCCGCTGTGCCGGCGCGCAGGTAGCCGCCGGTGGGCTCGGCGCGGACGGTCCAGCCGTCGGCCGGCTCCCACACGTCACTGAGCTCGGGTCCGGTCACGGCGTCGGCGACGATCGTGTCGTTGTGGGGCCCGGGCGCCGCGCCGGCGGGCAGCCCGCGACCTCCATTGGCGACCGGCCAACCGTCGATCCAGTCCAGTCGGCTGATCATCAGACCACGAGCGTTCTCGGTGCCGGCCACGAACGGCGCCGCCCGATCGATGCCATGGGTGACCAGCCAGTCCTGCCCGGACAGGTCCGTGGCGATCGCATTGTGCCCCGGACTCAGCCACTGGTTGCCGTTCGGCACCTGCACCGGTGTGCCGCCGGCGTGCCGGCCTGAGACGGGCTGCCCGTCGCGATCGGTGAACGGCCCCAGTGGGCTGCGGGATCGCGCCACCACCACCGGGTACGCAGAGACCGGGCCGGCGCAGCACCCTCCGATCACCGACAGGAACAGGTAGTACCAGCCGGCGCGATTCACCACGTACGCCGCTTCGTAGCGGTTCTCCGGCGTGAGTTGCGTACGTTCGCCGACCGTGTGCAGCCCGTCGGCGGACAGCTCGACCACTCGGACGCCGCCGAGCACCGAGCCGTAGTACAGGTAGCGGTGGCCGTCGGGCCCCGTGAACACGTCCGGGTCGATCACGTTGCGCCAGGCCGTCGTGCCTGGCCGCGGCTCCCACGTCTCCGGCCCGGTCACCGGGCTGCCCGAATCGGTCCACGGACCGGCAGGGTGGTCGGCGGTCGCGACGCCGATCGCCCGCCACATCTGGTCGGCGCCGTCGTTGACGACGTACGAGTAGTAGAGCAGATAGCGCCCGCCGAAGTACTTGATGCTCGGCGCCCAGAACTGCCGGTTCGCCGTCTCCGCGCGGCCGTCGTAGCGCGGCATCGTCTGCGGGGTGAACACGTCTCCGACGTACTCCCAGTGCACCAGGTCGGCGGATTTCGCGATCATCATCAGGTGCCGTTCGTCGCCTGGAGTCCGCCGGCCGTTGGTGGCGTAGCCGTACCAGTAGCCGTCCCGGCCGCGGATCACGGCCGGGTCGGCGAAGTTGCGTGTGAAGCTCGCGGTCACCGGGTTCGTGTACGTGGACGTCACTTCGGGGGGATCGGCCGCCGTGGCCCCGGCCAGGCCGACCTGGGCCACGAGGGTGACGATGACGACGGTGAGGGCGAATCGACGCATGCGTTGCCTCCTGCGGATGCCGGGTCCGCCCCGGCGCAGATGTGATTATGCGCGGGAGTAACAACGTTGTACAGAGTTCGGCGTACAACGTCGTACACGAGTTCTTGCCGAGGCCTGGATGAGCTGCTAAACCAGCGTTTACAACGATATAAGCAGCAGCAGTTGGATTGGGAGTCATTCATGGTGCCAGACCGAAGAACCCGTCCCTTCGTCCTCCGATCAGCCGCCGCGCTGGTGACCTGCGGCATGGTGGCCGCCGGTCTGGCCGGCACGGCCGACCGCCCGGCCCGAGCGAGCACTCCGTCCGACGAACCGCCGATCGTGCTGGTCCAGTCGACGCAGCTGCTCGCGCCGCTGTCGCCCTATCTGACCGGCACCAACATCGATCAGTGGTTCGGCAACTCGCATGGGCTGTGGGACCCGGTCGCCGACGCTCCCAACCCGGACGTGGTCGAGAAGACCAGGCGCACCGGGCTCGGCATGGTCCGCTTCCCGGGTGGCACCTCGGCGAATCTGTACGACTGGAAGCAGGGCATCGGGCCTACGGCGGAGCGTGGATGCCAGACCGACGGCAGGGCCAACGGCGGCGCCGGCGTACTGGACAGCGTCTATGGTCCGGACGAGTACATGGAGTTCGTCGAGGCCACCGGCACCGAGCCGGAGATCATGACCCCGATGTCGAACTCGACTCCGGCCGATGCGGCCGACTGGGTCGAGTACCTGAACGCGCCGGTCGGCACCAACCCGCGCGGCGGCGTCGCCTGGGCACAGCGGCGAGCGGACAACGGCCACCCGGAGCCGTACGGGGTGAAGTTCTGGGAGATCGGGAACGAGCCGGACCGGGTGAACGCGCAGAACTACTGGCGCAGCACCGCCCCCGCCGTCGCGGCCCGGCAGTACGCGTTCGGCGGCAGCCAGGCACAGGTCGACCAGCGATTGGCCCGTGGATGCGACCGCCGGCCGGCGGCGTCGAGGAGTGATGGAACCCCCGGACAGCAGCTCGAGCTGCTCTATCCGCCGGCGGTTCCGGGATCGCAGACCATCGAGGTGGGTGGCGCGGCCTGGACAGCGGTCGCGGACCTGAGTGCCGCCGGTCCGGATGACACGGTCTACACCTTCGACCCGGTCACCGGGGCGGTCCGCTTCGGCGACGGCGTGCACGGCGCGATCCCGCCGGACGACGCGGTCCTCCGCGCGGACTACACCGCCGGGCCGAAGCCGGGATTCGTCCACTTCTACGACGCGATGAAGCAGGTCGACCCGTCGATCGACGTGTGCGCCACCTGGGCGCCGGTCACCACGGCCAGTGGGCTGGGCGGAGCTTCCTTCGCCGAGCTGATGGCGCAGGCCGGCCGCCCGGACGACTACGACTGCGTGGTGATCCACCCGTACACGAACTTCCTGCGCGACTTCGGGGACGCCGACTGGGAGACCGCCCGGGAGGGCCACGACGAGCACATGCTGGGAGAGGCCCGGGCCACTCGGCTGGTGCGCGATCTGAAGGCGGATGTGGCCAAGCACAGCACCGGCGAGGCTTACGTCGCGATCTCGGAGTTCGGCGCCCTCTGGTTCGGTGGACAAGGCAACGTGTCGTCTTACCCGTCCTGGACAACCGCGATGTCGCACGCCACCTATATGGCCTCGCAATGGACCCGGTACGCCGAGCTGGGGCTACCGTGGGTGCTGGGCAACACGCTGATCTCGGAAGCGCCGGGCGGCCTCCGGGCGGTTCTGGGTGGACCTACCAACTACGCCTATACGGTCGACGCGACCGTGCGTGAACAACTGGCACCGGTGTTGCGGGCCGGTGGCCGACCGGTGCGGACGACCGTGCACGAGAACCCACAGGTCACTCCGGTCGAGCCCGAGCCGGGGTTCGGGCCGTCGTACGACGCACTGACGTCGACCGCGGCGGTCGGTGCCGACGGCAACCTCCGGATCGTGGTGGTGAACCGGCACCCGGACCAGGCGGTGACCGCGAAGGTGGTGCCGGCCGGTTTCCGGCACACCGGACAGGCGGCGGTCTCGACGGTTGCCGGGGACGACTTCACGTCGTTCAACGGCATCGACAACCCCGATGACGTGCAGCTCGAACGCAGTGGTCTGACGGTCGGCGCGGACGACTTCGAGTACGAGTTCGCCGCGCACTCCGTCACCGTGCTGGAGCTGCCCAGACAGCGCTAGCGTCGTGAGGCTAGGGCAGCAGCGTGTCCATGTACGCCGCCACCGTGGCGGTGAGCAGGTCGCGCTGCTGTTCGGCGTACGACGGTTCGCCGGCGATGTCGTCGAACTCGTACGGGTCGAGGCTCAGATCGAACATCTCGGTGTGCTCAGTGCCCGCCTTGCGCACCGTGGCCAGCTTGTGGCGGCCGTCGGTGACCACGCTGAAGCCCTCGCCCTCAGCGAACACGTGCTGATGGCCGGGCCCGTCCAGGTCGTGGCCGTCGACCGGCGCGGGCGAGCCGCCGGCGGCCGCCACCAGGGTCGGGAACACATCGACCAGGCTGACCAGCGCGTCCGACCGGGTGCCGGTCTGTCGTCGACCGGCTCGCCGGTGGATCAGCGGTACGCGGAGCACGTCGTCGTAGAAGCAGTTGCCCTTGCCCCACAGGCCGTGGTTGCCGAGCATCTCGCCGTGGTCGCAGCTGAAGACCACCACCAGCTCGTCACCGAAGCGTTCCTCCGCGGCGGCGATCACGGCACCGATCTGATCATCGATGAGGGCCACGTTCGCCAGGTAGTGGTGCCGTAGTCGGCGCCAGTACTCGTCGGTGTGCTCGGAGTTCACGCCGCTCTCGATCCAGCCCTTGACTGAACCTTTCCAGCTGCGGTGATGGATGCGGGCCGGGTCGTCGAACTCGCCGTCGCGCCGTACGGGTTCGCCGGTCGCGTCGGGATCGACCCGGTCGAGGTACTCGGCCGGCGGGTCGAAGGGGAAGTGCGGGCCGCTGAACGACGCCCAGGCGAACAACGGCTCGTCGCCGGTGTGTGCCGTGATCAGCTCGGTCGCCTTCCGCCCGACCCAGGCGTCGGGGTGCCAATGGACCGGGCCGGGGAACGTGAACACCTTCTTCGCGGCGGCGTTCCATACCTGTTCGCGATACGACGCCAGGTGGCCGGCGTCAGCGAGCTCGCGAGCGTAGTCGTCGCCGAACCACACCGAGACCTGCTTGTCGTCCTGCAGGTCGAGGTGATCGATACCGAGGCTGAGGTAGTACTCGCGGAAGTCGTCGTACGGCAGCGTCTTGTCCGGCCGGGCCGCGCCGTACGGCACCGGGGCGAAGTGGCACTTGCCGACGTGTCCGGTGCGATAGCCGAGGCCTTTCAACTCCGTGTACAGGTTCGGTATCGCAGGGGACAGCCTCCGGTCCCGGAAGTTGCTGTAGGCACCATGATTGCGCGGGTACAGGCCCGTCACCAGCGCGGCGCGGCTGGGCAGGCACCACGGACTCGCCGTGTAGGCCTGGTCGTACACGGTCCCGGCGCCGGCGAGCCGGTCCAGGTGCGGGGTGGCGACCGCGGTCGCGCCGTAGCAGCCGATCGCGTCGCGGCGAAGCTGGTCGGTGGTGATCAGCAGGATCGCTGGCCGGCGGTCTGGCACCGGGCGTCTCCCTTCGGGTGGGGCGCTGAGGTGTGGACCTCGGCAACCGGCTCGGGTACGGTTCGGTTGTACAACGATGTACGCAGCGTTGTAAACCCTGTGTCACAAGGGATCCTCGGATTCGACAGGAGCCGCCAATGAGTCAGCGCCCGAACGTGATCGTCATCCTCGCCGACGACATGGGCTACTCCGACATCGGCTGCTATGGCGGCGAGATCACCACTCCGAATCTTGACCGGCTGGCAGCCCAGGGTGTGCGGATGTCGCAGTTCTACAACACCGCCCGGTGTTCGCCCTCGCGGGCGTCCCTGCTGACCGGACTGCATCCGCACCAGACCGGCATCGGCATCCTCACCGACGACGACCGGCCGTACGGCTATCCCGGCACGCTCGACCGGAGCTGCCCGACCCTGGCCGAGGTGCTCGGCGAGGCGGGCTACTCGACGTACATGAGTGGCAAATGGCACCTGACCGGCGAGGTCAGCGAGCCGAACGACACCTGGCCCACCCGGCGTGGGTTCGACCGGTTCTTCGGCACGATCATCGGCGCGTCGGACTATTACGACCCGAATACTCTGGTCCGCGGCGAGGAGCCGGTGACCGAGCTGGGGGGCGACTTCTACTACACCGACGCGATCAGCGACGCGGCCGCGGCGTTCTGCGTCGAGCACGACCGGGAGCGACCGGACGACCCGTTCTTCCTCTACGTCGCCTACACCGCTCCGCACTGGCCGCTGCACGCGCCGCCGGAAGCGGTCGCCAAGTACCGCGGCCGGTACGACGCGGGCTGGGACGAGTTGCGGCCCGAACGGCATCGCCGGTTGCTCGCCGAAGGCATCCTCGACGAGTCCTGGCCGATGAGTGAGCGCGACCCGGAGGTGCCGGCCTGGGACGACGTCGAGGACCAGGAGTGGCACGCTCGCCGGATGGAGGTCTACGCCGCCCAGGTGGAGCTGATGGACGCCGGGGTCGGCCGGATCCTGGCTGCGCTCGAAACGTCCGGCCGGGCTGAGAACACACTGATCATGTTCCTGTCCGACAACGGCGGTTGCGCGGAAGATCTGCTGCCGAGCTGGGTGGACGAGCTGGACGACGGCCCGCTCTACCTGCGGCCCCGGACCCGGGCAGGTCGCCGGGTGCGCCGCGGCAACGAGGCGACCGGCTGGGACGACGCCGTACCCGGTGGTCAGGAGGTCTTCTCGTCGTACGGGCGGCCATGGGCGAACCTGTCGAACACCCCGTTCCGCGAGTACAAGCACTGGGTGCACGAGGGCGGGATCTCGACGCCGCTCGTGGCCTGCTGGCCGGCCGGCCTGGAGCCGGGCGTGATCACCCACGTGCCGCACCAGTTGCCGGACATCATGGCCACGGTGCTGGAGATCACCGGAGCCGAGCATCCGAGCGCAGACGGAACCGCGCCCGCGCCCGAGGGGTCCTCGATGCTCGACGCCTGGCGCGGTGGTGATGGGTCCGGACACACCCTGTACTTCGAGCACGAAGGCAACGCCGCGATCCGCCGTGGTCGGTGGAAGCTGGTCCGCAAGTATCCCGCCGACTGGGAGCTGTACGACCTGGCCGCTGACCGGACCGAGCTCGACGACCGTGCTGCCGCCGAACCGGCCGTTGTCGCGGAATTGTCCGCGGCGTACGACGAATGGGCGGGCAGGTGCGGCGTGGTCCCGCGGGACGTGATCCTCATCGGCCGCGGCGGGGCAGGCCGGCCGTCGGAGCAGGGATGGCGCGCGTGAGCCAGGCCGGGGGCCGCCGGCCGAACGTGTTGGTGCTGATGAGTGACGAGCAGAGCTGGGACACGCTCGGCTGCACCGGCAATCTCGCAGCCCGCACACCACACCTGGATGTGCTCGCCGAGCACGCCACGGTGTTCGATGGCAGCTACGTGCCGTTCCCATTGTGCTGCCCGTCGCGCACCAGCCTGTGGACCGGGTTGATGCCCCGGCACCACCACGTGCTCGGCAACTGGCGCGGGATCGCGCCCTCGCTGGCCGATCGGGGGATCGCCGCGGGCTTCTCCGCCGCCGGGTACCACACCATCTACACCGGCAAGTGGCACGTGCCGGGGACGACGCCGGCGCGGATGGGCTGGCGTGACACTTCCGCGGTGCCGGCCGTGCTCGACGGCAGGGACCGCGGCCGCTACATCGAGGACTATCGCCGCTACGTCACCGACCACGGCTACGAGTTGGTGCCGGACCACATCGAGAACCTCACTCCGGCCGATCTGGACTCGTTGACCGACCCGGCCGCGCCGCACCGGGCCAGTGCCGAGATCCCCGAGGAGCACTTCCTCGAGACCTGGCAGACCGAGCAGTTCCTGGCGGCGTTGCGGCGGGCGCCGGACGACCGCCCCTGGCTGGCGGCCTGCTCCTTCAACGCGCCACATTTCCCGATGGTGGTGCCGGCGCCGTACGACAGACTGATCGACCGGGCGGCTGTCCAGCTACCGGCAAGCTTCGGCGCCGGTTGGGATTCCCGGCCGGCCGAGGTCCGGAACTCGAAGTTCGCGCAGAAGTTCACCGACTTGGACGAGCCGGGCTGGGTCGAGGTGGTCGCGCACTACCTCGGTCTGTGCGCGCTGGTCGACACTCAGGTCGGCCGGATCCTCGGCCACCTCCGGGACGCCGGTGAGCTGGACAACACGATCGTCGTCTACACCAGCGACCACGGTGACATGATGGGCGCGCACCGGCTGATGGAGAAGGGCCACCTGCTGCACTACGAGGAGGCCTTGCGGGTGCCGCTGCTGGTCACCCACCCCGACGCCGGCGCCGCCCGCAACGCCAACCTCGTCTCGATGGTCGACGTGGCGCCGACGCTCGCCGAGCTGGCCGGAGTCGAGTGGTGGGACGAGCACGATGGTCGCTCGTTCGCTTCGATGGTCGGCGCCGCGGACGCCGCGCCGACCCGCGACTACGTCACCGCCGAGACAGTGCTCTACGACCTGGAGCCCGACAACGCGCACGGCGAGCACCGCGACCCGGCGACCTGGGACGTGCGGACCGACGCGATCAACCTATCGGTCCGCACGCCGCGCTACCGGTACGTGTTCCGTTCCTGCGACATCGACGAACTCTTCGACCACGACCACGACCCATACGAGCAGGTCAACCTCGCCGCCGACCCGTCGTACGCCGAAACCCGCACCCAGCTTCACGACCTGGTGACCAAGGACGTCACCGACGTCTTCCCGGCCCTAGCCGTCTGAGAGACCGGCCCGGCGGTTATCGGCGTGGTCTGATCTCGAGGAGGGTGACCGAGTGGGGCTCGAAGGTGTGGAGGACTGATCGGGCCTTGGCGACCTTGGTGGACTCGGTCGTCGCGATGACGGACTCGTCAGCCGGCGTGTTGACGCTGGCGATATCCGGACCGTTGTGGGTGAGGACGTGGACGTCGGCCAGTCCTTTGCCGCCTGTGTTGACGATCGTGCCGGTGTGTGCCTGCTGCCTGTCGCGGTTCACCACGACTACCCGGGTCACACCATCGTTGCCGCGGGTCCCGTACGCCGTGAGCGCCTGGTAGTCACCGGTACTCGCGGTCGGGACCTGGTTCGTCTCGACCTCGACCGGGGTGGTCCCGATCAGCTCGGTGAACAGCTTGATCAGGTTCGCGCGGCCGGTCCAGTGGAAGTCCGGGGCACCGCCGAACAGCTCGCCCGGCGTGGGCACCTCGCGGTTGAGGTTCGACACATCCATCATCTTGACGCCGTGCTCGATCATCTCACCGAGCATGTCCGCGGCGTTGAGCGTCCAGCTGACCGAGTTCGCCCAGCCCGCAGGTGGCGGCCCGGTGCCGGCCTGGGCGATCACACCCCACTCGGTGACGGCGATGAACGGCCGCCTGGGGCTCGGCTTCTGCCCGAACTCGGCGTCCAGCGCGGCGTCAAGGTCGCGGAGTTCGGCCATCACCGCGTGCGCGTCCCGGGCCGGATCGGCGAACCAGCGGTCGTGGATCTCCGCCGTACTGCCGCCCAGCACCGGATGACCGTACAGGTGCGGGGCGATGCAGTCGTACGGATGCTCGCTGCCCATCAGCTCGATCCACTCGGTCTTCTCCCACGCGGTGCAGACCGAGATCGACGGGTCGACCGCCTTCATCGCGCGGTAGTAGTCGACGAAGCCCGGGTGGGGTCCGGACACGTAGTCGGCCGTGACCTGGCTGTCCTTGGGCGGCACCGCGCCGTGGGTGCCGTCGCCGAACCGGATCTGCCCGGAGGCGGGCTCGAACTGGTAAACCTGGTCCGCGGGGCCGGCCTGAGCCAGGTCGGCAACCTGCCGCCACGGCTGGCCGGCGACCTTGATGGTCTGGCTGCCGGGCACCGCCGGTGCCCACCTGACCTTCATCAGCTGCCCGGGCCGGCCGGTGCTGATCGACGCACTGTCCCGGTTGTCGCAGTCGAGTCCAACCGGTTCGCCGGTCTTCTGTTCGGTGCCGCCGAAGGCATACTGCCGGACCCGGGTGGCGAGGTCCTGGGCCCGCCAGTAGACCTGGTTGCCGAGGTAGAGCTCGTTGCCGATCTCCCAGAGCTTCACGCCGTACGGCGCCGGGTGGCCGTTCGCCGCTCGCACCGCCGCCCAGGCCGTGCCGCCCCCTGGATTACTGCTGGCCGGTGCGTTCAGGTACTCGACGAAATCGGCGGCGTCCTGGACCGACTGCACCGACGAGGTCATGATCTGGGTCTGCGCGCCGATCTGCTCGGCGAACCGGAAGTGCTCCTCGACGCCGTACACGCTGTCCATCGGCTGCTGGTTGCCGACGAAGCCGCCGCCGGTCTGACATTGCCGCTGCGACTGCGGGCCGATCGCGCGCTTCCAGCGGAACAGGTTCGCCACCGTTCCACCCGGGTAGCGAATCATGCTCATGTCGAGTCGTTCGGACAACTCGACCATGTCGGCTGACGGCCTGTCGTTAGCGGCGTCCCACATCCCGAGGCCGTTCTGCGGCCATCGGTGGTTGACGCCGGCCAGCAGGTCGGTGACCGGTGGTGCGATCTTCTCCTCGCTGACGTCGATCGATGCCGCGGGCTCCGAGTTGGCTGCGTCGTACGACGTGGAGCCGGCGGCAACCGGTGCGGTCGCGGCGGAAGCGGTCAGGAGTGCGGTGGTCAGTGCGCTGGCGAGCAGACACCACAGCGCGGGGCGGAGTCCGTGCATGGTCGGTCACCTCGGATGTGAGGAAAGCAGTTGTACAACGTTAGAAACATCTGGCAGCAGGCTAGGGAGGCTCGCCGATGGTGTCAATGACCTGACCCGCTGAGGTTTACAGCGTTGTAGCACCAAGAGTGGCTCACATCCTGGAGGTGGGCGCGCGCCATTTGCAGCGTTGTAAAAGTGCGGTATAACGGTCGGCACCGGCACCTCCCTGCCGTGGCGTGGGAGTCGAGGAGGATGAGCTGTGGCTGAAATCAGTCGGCGTGGTCTGTTCCAGTTGAGTGGCATGGCCGCTGCCGGCGCCATGTTGACCGGCTGCGGAGACGGCGCTGGGTCGGGTAAGTCGGCAGGTGGCGGTGCGAAGTCGATCAAGTGGTGGGATCACTTCAATCCACTGAAGGAGCTGCAGGCCGAGACGTTCGCGGCGGTCCAGAAGGACGCCGGGATCTCGGTCCAGTACACGCTGCACCAGACTGCGAAGATGGGCGAGGCGTTGCAGCTGGCCCGGCAGAGCAACCAATTGCCGGACGTGCACTCCAACGTCGGCCTGAAGCTTCCGATCCCGGCACTGATCGCCGATGGCTGGTACCAGCCGCTGCAGTTGTCGCCGGAGGCTGAGGCCAAGATCGACAAGAGCACGCTGATCGAGGGTGTCACCTCGATCGATGGCAAGCTCTACAGCTTCCCGATCTTCAACGCCCGGCAGTACTGGGCGGCGATCTGGTTCAACAAGGAGCTGGTCGAGAAGGCCGGGCTGGACCCGGCGAATCCGCCGCAGACCTACGACGAGTTCCGGGCCGCCGCGAAGACAGCTCAGGAGAAGGCCGGTGACGCGCACGGCTGGATCAACAACCTGGGCCAGCCCGATCGGATCGCCGAGCAGACGCACTTCATGGCCCAGGCCGCCGGGTTCGGCGGCAACCTTGGCCAGGACTTCAAGACCGGCGAGTACGTGTTCCACTCCGATCCGTACGTCGGCGTGATCGAGTTCATGCTGTCGCTGCAGAAGGACCGCCTGCTGATGCCCGGCACCAACAACATGAACGACAAGGTGGCCCGGGCCCGCTGGGCGACTGGTGCGGCGGTGTACTACATGGACGGACCCTGGTGCGCCGGGGTGGTGAAGCAGGACATGGCGAAGTTCTCCGACAAGCTGGACGTCGGCCCGATGCTGGTGCCGGACAAGGGGATGCCCGTGACGGCGTACCGCGGCCCGCAGGGCGGCGCGTTCTGGGTGTCCGGCAAGTCCGGCAGAGCGGATTTGGCCAGTAAGGTGCTGGAAAGGCTGCTGACACCGGAGTACGCGGCCGGGCTGGCGGCCCGGATGGACCAGCCGCCGGCCGACCTGTCCGTGCTGGAGAAAGCCGACGTCCACCCGGCGTACAAGAAGCTGATCGACCGATTCCAGGACGAGTGCTTCGTGGCGCCGATCCCGGTCGCGAAGAACCCCGAGGTGTCCAAGGTCCAGCGGGAGACCAAGGACGTCAAGCCGGGACTCGGCGATATAGTGCAGGGCGCTTTCAGTGGTGACGTCGCGGACGTCCGCAAGGCGCTCAAGGAGCTGTCGGACAAGTCGAACAAGGAGCGTGACCGGGCGTTCGCCGCCGCCAAGACGAAGGGTGCGAAGGTCGAGGAGAACGACTTCATGTTCGCCAACTGGAAACCGCGCACGGACTTCACCAAGGCGATGTACGCGGGCTGACGCCCATCGGACCCGACTGCTGCCGCGATGCTCCCGCTAACCAGTGCGGTTGAAGGACCCGGGTTCGATTCCCACCCTCCGCCGTCAGCTGTCGCGCAGATCTGAGCACAAAACCGTCGCGCGTTCTTCTGTGTCATGGTGGCGATGCGGAGAGACCGGCGGGTGTTGGAGGGGTCGCGGTAGCCGCCGACCGTGTCGG
>NZ_SMKR01000121.1 GCF_004348725.1 Kribbella turkmenica | reverse complement strand
ACCTGGAGGTCGACCAGCCCGGGACTGATCCACGGCAGGTCCTCGCCACCCGTCTCGCGCCGGATCGCGGTGACCCGGCCGGCGGCGTGCTCGATCCGCAGGAGCTGTCCCGTCCACGGATCACGCCCGGCTAGAGCCATCTGACCCGGTCCCGGAACCGGCCGATGAACTCGGCGTTCGCCTCGTCACCACCGGGCGCGTTGCCGCTGCGCCAGACCGGCGGCACGACGCCCGCCTCGACCAGCCGCTCGATGGTCCGCAGCACCATCGTGTTGAGGGCGAAAGCGTTCGCGAACGTCGAGACCGCCGCGACCCGTTCCGTCATCCCGGCCACCTGGATCACTGCGTCACCGATCGGAACCTTCGTGTCGACCGCGACATCGACAAGGTCGTGCAGGTTGGCCCCGGACGGATGCCGGGCGGGGTGGTCCGGCGCGGTCTGCTCGGCATGCTGCCGCGAGCTCACCCCGATCGTCAGCACCCCGCGCTGCTTCGCGGTCAGGGCCGCATCGATCAGGACGGCGTTGATCCCGTACGCGTTCACCAGCAAAAGCAGGTCGTCCGCACCGAGACCCGCGTTCTCGATCACGATGCGGCCGTAGCCGGGCGTTCGCTCGACGGCCATCGACCGCAACGCACCGTTCGAGAGCAGGGTCCCTTCGTCGAGGAGGGCGGAGACATGCATCAGGCCGCCGGCCCGGAAGAAGATCTCCTGCGCGGCGAGGTTGGAGTGCCCACCCGGCGCGTAGACCTGGATCAGCCGGTCGGCCTCGACCTGGTCGGCCATCAACCGCGCCGCCGCCTCGATCGAGTCGTTCTCCTCCACCTCGATCCGCTCGAGGAGCTTCGTGATCGCGGTCAGGTACTCGCTCATCGGGATGCCTCCTGATCGACAAACAGTCTGGTTCGCGGATGGGTGTGCAGAGCAGTCGCCGGTACGGCGGGGTCCACCGGGCCGGCCAGAGTCCGCCGTACCGCTTCCCGCTTGGCGGCGCCCGACACCATGCAGAAGATCTCGCGCGCCGACAGGAGGAACGGCACGGTCAGCGTCCACGCATGGGTCGGTACCGAATCCAACTCCGGGAACAGTCCTTCGTCCACCTGCTGCATCCGACTGGTGTCGTCCAGTGCGACCACCTGAACAACGTCGGACGTGGTGAAGTCGGCCGGTGGCTCGTTGAACGCAAGGTGACCGTTGACGCCGATGCCGGCCAGCACCATGTCGATCGGTGCCGCCGTGACCAGCTCGGCGTACCGGGCTGCTTCCGGTGCCGGGTCGGCGCCGCCATCGGGGTCGATGACGTGGAGCCGAACCTTGTCGGTGAAGTGCCTGCGCAGCCAGCCGCCGAAGCGCTGCTCCGTCTCCGGCGGCAGGCCGACGTACTCGTCCATGTGGAACGCCTCGACCCGGCTCCAATCGATGCCCTCGGCAACGGAGAGAGCGGCCAGGGTGTGCAGCTGACTCGGCGCGGCCGCGAGCACCATCCGGGCCGAGCCCTGCGCTTGGATGAGCCCACGCAGGGACTCGGCCGCCGCGGCTGCGGCCGCCGCGCCCAGTGCGGCCGGATCGGGATAGGTCTCGACGTTCATGCAGAGATCAGCCGGGTGTGCTGTTCGCCCAGACCGTCGGCCCAGACCCGGAGTACGTCGCCCTCCTTCAGGTAGCGCGGTGGTTTTTGACCGGCGCCGACTCCGGCCGGAGTCCCGGTGCTGATCACGTCACCCGGGTAGAGCGTCATGAACTGGGAGATGTAGCGGACGAGATACGCCACGCCGAAGATCATCTCGGCGGTCGAGCTGTCCTGCAGCACGTTGCCGTTGACGTCCAGACCGAGCGCGATCGCCTGCGGATCGGGAACCTCGTCGGCGGTCAGGAGCCACGGACCGATCGGGCAGAACGTCGGTGCGTTCTTCCCCTTGTCCCACTGACCGCCGCGCTCCAATTGGAAGTGCCGCTCGGAGACGTCGTTGACCAGCACATAGCCGGCGACATGCTCCAGCGCCTCCGCGTCGGACTCGAGGTAGGACGCCGTACGTCCGACCACCACGCCGAGCTCGACCTCCCAGTCGGTCTTCTCGCTACCGCGCGGTATCACGACATCGTCGTGCGCGCCGACGACCGTGTCCGGCGCCTTCATGAACAGGATCGGCTCCGGCGGAGCCTCCTGCCCGCCTTCGGCCGCGTGGTCGGCATAGTTCAGCCCGACGCAGACGATCTTGCCCGGACTGACCGGCGCGGCGAGCCACACGTCCTCGAACGCCACGGCGCCGGCAGGCTCCGCAGCCCGCTCCCGCAGGCGAGCCGGGTCGAACACCTCGGACTCCCCCGGCAGGGTCGCCACCCTGCCGTCCTCGGTCAGCACGGCGTCCCGCAGCCCTTCGTCGGTATGGATACGCAGAAACTTCACTGCTTCCTCCAAGCTCCTTGTTCGGCCCAGTTCAAGTAAGCGATCCCGAGCGCGTGCGACCCCTGGGACGGGACGAGCTGTACGGCGTCGTACACCCTCAACGACTGTTCGTAGACGAGTGGATCGTGTTCAGCGTAAGCACCCCACCGCGCACACTGCACCGCATTGGCCGGTACGGCGGTCGTCGTACCGTTGACGCGGAGCCAGACCTCGGTCTCGGACCGGATCACGTTCTGCGTGAACGTCGCGGTGAACCGCTGCACGTCCGCGGCCAAGCCGTCGTCGACCCCGGCCTCGTACGCTGCCTGCACGAACTCGAGACTGATCGCCGCATGGCTGATGTCCTCGATCTGCCGGGACGCCGGGTACGACGGCGTGTACTCGGAGACGCCTGCGGTCGCGGGGTACCCGGTGTACAGCTCGCTGTGCAGCGGCCAGTACGGCCAGACATACGCTCCCTCGGGGCCGAGAGTCAGCCCGGCCCGGAAGCCCTTGAGCAACTGCTCGGTCCGCGTGCGGTATCGCCGTTCGCCAGTGGCCCGGTAGAGCTCGACCAGGACCTGGCCGAGACCGTGACTCTGGTTGTACGGCTGGATCGTGCCGTCGAACGGAACGGGTGCGCCCTTCGGCCACACGTAGTCACCCGAGCCGTCGGGGCGTACGGCGTACTCACTGTCGTGGAAGGTGACAGCCGCGCGGACCGCCGCCAGCAACTTCTGAGCGATCCGCATACGCCCGCCACGTTTCAGGCGCGGTGACTCGAACACCATCCGGACGTAGCGGGCCAGCGGGTGGGCGATCATCCCCGTGTGCACGGCGAACACGTAGTACTGCGGCTGGAAGGTGATCGTCACCGGCTCCGGCGGAGACGAGTCTCCGGGCGACGTCCTGAGATCGACAGCGGTCCAGCGGAGACCCGCGGTGTACGCGTTGTTGACCGCGCTCACGACGTACGACGCGGCCGCCGGGTCGAGGGAGACACCGCGTAGGGTCACGACAGCAGTCGTGGCGGGGTTGCGGAGGATCAGGTCGAAGGTGCTACCGGAGACGTTCGTGACCTCGGCCGTCGACTCACCCGATCGCGTACCGGCCCAGCGGAGCTGAACGGCTGCCCTGCCGTTGCCGTCGGGCAGGACGCCGTGACCGGCGGTGTAGTTGCCGGCGGTCCGCCAGACCTTCCCGGAGCGGCCGCGGTAATCCGTCACTCCACGAGCCGCATCGGTCGTCGCCGTCAGGTGCGCGGCGCGCTGCTCGAAGGTGTGCAGGTACTTCAGGTCGCCGTAGGCATCGTACATCCGGAGCAGGCCGAGCAGGAAGTAGGACTCACCCCAGGCGTAGAGGCCGACTTCGTTGTGCTGGGGATTGGTCGCGAGGTACGCGGCCTGGGCCGCGTCGAAGGCTTCGGGTGAGTTGTAGACGAGAGCCTCGGCGAACGCCGGAAGAGTCGAAGCGCCGGTCCAGGCGAGGGCTCCGGTGGCGGCGGAGCCCAGCAGCAGTGTGCGTCTGGCGATGGGTGGGTTCATCTCGTGGCCTCACAAGGGACGGAGCGGATATGGGAGGAGAGCGTCTTGGGGATTTTTCGGGTCAGCCCTTCACGGCGCCGCCCATGCTGTCGAGGATGCGTTTCTGCAGCAGCAGGAAGACCACCACGACCGGGATCAGCGAGAGCACCGTGCCGGCCGCAAGACCGCGGACGTCGGTACCGCTGACACCGCTCAGGTAGGCGATACCGAGCGCGATCGGGAACTTGGACTGGCTGGTCAGCGTGACCATCGGCCAGATGAAGCTGTTCCAGACCGAGACGAAACCGAGGATCGCGAGCACCGCCAGGGTCGGCGCGACGATCGGCACCGCGATTCGCCAGAAGATGGCGAATTCGTTCGCGCCGTCCACCCGGGCCGCCTCCACGATCTCGTCCGGGATCTGCGAGAACGCCTGCCGCAGCAGGAAGATGCCCAGCGACGACAGGATGGCCGGCAGGATGACGGAGGCGAACGTGTCGGTCAGGCCCAGCTGGCTCATCACCAGGAAGCGCGGGATCAGCATCAGCTCACCCGGCAGGAACATGATCGACAGGAACAGCATGAAGAACAGTCCCCGGCCGCGGAACGCGATCCGGGCCAGCGGATACGCCGTCAGCGCCGACACGACCAGGTAGACCGGGACGGTGATGCCCACGTAGATCAGTGAGTTCACCAGGAAGCGCGCGTACGGGATCGTGGTCCAGGCCTCCCGGAACCAGTCGACCACCGGCGGCCGCGGGATCAGGTCCGGCGGAAATCCGAAGACGTCCTGGGTAGCCGGTTTGATCGCCGAGCTCAGCAGGATCAGGAACGGGCCGATGAACAGCGCGGCCACCGCGATCAGCAGCAGGTAGAAGGCGGCCCGCCGGACCACCCGCCGATCCACCAGCCGGCTGCGCCGGTACAGCCGGCGCGCCGCCATCAGACGTCCTTCCGGCGGGTGACGGCCAGGTTGACCGCGGCGAGGACGATCATGATGGCCCACAGCACCAGGCCGACCGCGCTCGCGTAGCCCATGTCGTAGTCCTCGAAGGCCTTCGACCAGATGTAGTAGCCGAGGGTGAGGGTGGAGTCGAGAGGACCGCCTCTCGTCAGCACGTAGACGGACTCGAAGGCGCGCATGGCCTCGAGCATGCTGAGGATCAGGGTGACCGCGAAGGTCGGCCGCAGCGACGGCACGATCACGTGCCACAGCCGCTGCCGGCCGTTCGCACCGTCGATCCTGGCCGCTTCCAGATGGTCGGCGGGCACGGCCTGCAGCCCGGCGAGGTAGATCATCATGAACAGCCCGGCGTTCTTCCAGGCCTCCAACAAGACGACGGTCGGCAGCGCCCAGTGCCGGTCGAACAAGAAGTCGATCGGTCCCAGCCCGGCCAGCTGGAGCATCCAGTTGACGACGCCTTCACGGTTGAAGACGTACTTCCACGCCACCGCGACCGCCACCATCGAGGTGATCACCGGCAGGTAGTACAGCATCCGGAACGCCTGGATCGCCCGGAGCTTGACGTTCACCAGCATGGCCAGGAACAGCGGGGCGACCACCGTGAGCGGCAGGAACATGACCACGAACAACAGCGAGTTCCGCAAGGCGATCCAGGCCCGCGGGTCGTCCGCCAGCCGGGCGAAGTTGTCCAGGCCGGTCCAGCGGATCGGGTTCACGATGTCGTAGTCGGAGAAGGCCAGCTGGACCGCGATCACCGCCGGCCAGGCGAACATCGCGGCGTACAGCAGCAGTCCGGGCACCATGAAGAGGTAGGGCGTGTACCAGCGCTGGCCGACCACGCGGCCGTTGAGACCCGACATGCCAGTGACACTCATACAGGCGCCTCTCGCGTCTGAAACCCGGCTTACGGATTTGCGTTGCAGAAGACCGTAGCTCAGAAGCCGACCGGCCGCCAGCCGTCATCGCGACGATTTCGCCCAGTGACGAGTTGACGGCGTCGCACTCTGTCCCCGAACATGATGTCTGGAAGCACCGTTTAGGACATTCCATTCCGTGAGGAGCTCGCGATGGCGCGACGCACACGAACCCTGCTGCGGGGACGACTCGTCCCCACCCTCGCCATGACGCTCGGGCTGTCACTGACGCTCGGCGCCTGCGTGTCCGGGAACCCGGCCACCGGAGACGCCCCGGAGCAGTCGGGCGACGCGTACTCCGGTGAGGTCGAGTGGTGGACGATCAACCTGCAGAAGAACTACGGGCCGGACATCCAGAAGTGGATCGACGCCTACGAGAAGCAACATCCCGACGTCACCATCAAGTGGGTGGACGTTCCCGGTCAGGACATCACCACCAAACTGCTGGCCGCGCTCGCGAGCGGCAAGGTGCCGGACGCGGTGAACATCACCTCCGCGACCACGGGCCTGTTCGCCGGCTCGATGGCCGACCTGAACGGCCTGCTCAGCAAGGAGGAACTGGCCGACTACGCGCCCAACCTCGCCGACCCACTCGTTGTCGACGGCAAGCGGATCGCCATCCCCTGGTACAACGGCGGCACGTCGCTCGGCTTCTACAACAAGGACCTGCTGGCCCCGGCCGGTTTCGACCCGGCCGATCCGCCGAAGACGTACGACGACGCCCTCGCGCTGGCCGCGGCGTACAGGGAGGCGACCGGGAAGTCGGCCACGAACTTCATGGCCTACTCGTCCGTCGTCCAGGCCAACGGCATCCCGCTGCTGTCGACGGACCGGAAGACGGCCGTCTTCAACACTCCCGAGACACTGGCCTTGGTGGAGAAGTTCAAGCCGCTCTTCGACTCCGGCGCGATCGCACCGGGCAGCCTCGGCGCCAACCCGCGTGAACTCCCACAGTCGCTCGAGAACCGGCAGATCGCGTTCAACCCGGCGGCCGTCTCCAGCAGCCTGCTGAACATCGAGAAGAACTCCCCGGCCGTCTACGGCTCGATCGTCGTCGGCCCGCCGGTCAGCGGCGCCGACGGGAAGTACTACATGGCGGGCCAGCAGATCGTCTCCGTGCCGGCGAAGTCGGACAACCAGGCCGCCGCGGCCGCGTGGCTCAAGTTCGTCACCGCCCCCGAGCAGCAGCTCGCCCTCTGCAAGCTGGTGCCGATCTACCCGTCGTCACTGAAGGCGCTCGAGGACCCGTTCTTCACCGAGATCGCGGGCACGACCCAGGCGGACCAGGCCCGCAAGGTCCTGCTCGGCACGTTCAAGAACAGCGTGGACGCCTCCCTCGGCTCCGGGAACGACGAGCAGTTGCGCAAGCTGTTCGACGACCAGATCCGCGCCTACATGTCGGGCACCACCACGGCCAAGGCCGCACTGGACACCGCCGAGAAGGCCTGGAACGAGGTCCTCGCGAAGGGTGCCAGATGAGCAACGTCATCCGGATCGGCATCGTCGGCGCCGGGATCATGGGACGCGGCAACGCGCTCTCCCTGTCCGGGCTGGCCGAGGTCGAGATCACCGCCGTCACCAGTCACTCGGCGGACAGCGCCGCGCGGCTGGCCGACGAGATCCAGGGCCGCGGCGCGCCGCGGCCGACGATCCATCCGGACCTGGACGCCGTGCTGAAGGACGGGAGCGTCGACGCCGTCGTCCTGACCACGCCTGACCACCTGCACGGCGAGATGATGGTGCGGGCGGCCGAGGCCGGCAAGCACATCCTGGTCGAGAAGCCGCTGACCACGTCGGTCGCCGAAGCCGACGCCGCGGTCAAGGCGATCCGGGCGCACGGCGTGGTCGCGATGTGTCTGTTCAACCACCGCTGGGTGCCCGCCTACGCGCAGGCCCACGAGCTGCTCGCGGACCTCGGCGAGGCCGCGGTGGCGTACGCACGCAAGGACGACACCATCTTCGTCCCCACCGAGATGCTGTCCTGGTCCGACCGGACGACCTGCGCGTGGTTCCTGTCCAGCCACGACATCGACCTCGTCTCCTGGCTGCTCCGCGACCAGGTGCACCGGGTCTACGCGACCGCCCGGTGGGGGAAGCTGCGCTCGCTCGGCATCGAGACTCCGGACGCCATCCAGATCCACGCCGAGTACTCCCGCGGTGCGGTGGCGACCTTCGAGTCGGCGTGGATCTACCCGAACACGTTCCCGACCACGGTCGACTCCTACGTCTCGGTGGTCACCGACAACGGCGTCGTCCAACTGGACCGGCAGAAGGAGAGCGTCGTCCTGGCGACCGTGGACCGCTACGCCTACCCCAGGAACATGCTGCAACGCGTGCTGCACGGCATCCCGGCCGGTGCCTACGCCGATGCGATCGCGCACTGGATCAGCTGCTGCCGCACGGGCGAGCAACCGCTCATCACCATCGAGAGCAGCCGGAACGTGACCGCCGTCCTCGAGGCCGCGCATACCTCGATCGAGACCCGGCAGGCTGTCGACGTCTCCATGCTGGCCGACCCGGGAAACGGATGACGACGATCAAGAGTCCCGAGAAGCCGCGACACATCGACGAGCGGATCAACCGGATCGGGACCGACGACCTGATCAAGGCCTTCGGCGCGCCCGCGTCAGTCGAAGACCTGGCGACCCTGCGCTCGTTCGTGGCCGGCCGGTTGCGACGTCCCGCCTGGCCCTTGCGGGAATGGGCGGACGCGATTCGATCCACGCCGGCGGCGGACGCCGTGCTCGTCGAGGCGGCCCCGCTGCTCACCGGCGTGGACGTGACCGGACGCGAGCATGGTCGCTCGAGGCGGTACGGGTTCCACTACCTTGGCTGGTTGGCGCCGGGAGTGCACGCCTGGCTGCTGACTGGCGATGACCGGTACTTGCGAGCGTTCGAGCGACACCTCGAAAACTGGGTCGAGCAGCGCGACTCCGTCACTGGCGAGTGGCCCGGACTCGACGTCATCTGGTACTCGCTCGGCACCTGGGCTCGCTGCCGGAGTCTCCTGCCCACGTTGGAGGTTCTCACCGAGTCGGCGATGTCGGATCGTGCCTGGGGCCGGCTGGTGACGACCCTGGTCGGCGGTGCCCGGTGGGCCTACGACGAGCATGACGTCTTCCGGCACGGCAACTGGCAGCTCGTGTGCGCGACCGAACTGTTGCACATCAGCGCCGTCCTGCCTGACCTGGTCGAGGCAGAGAGTTGGGCGGCGCGAGCACGCGAGCGGATCGACGAGCACCTGCTGCTGGATGTCTACGCGGACGGTGGGCACTACGAGCGCTCGCCCGGCTATCACAAGATGTGCCTGACCGCGCTGCAGACGGCAGCAGTGATCGACCGCCGGTTCGCGGAGCACCCGAAGTTGACGGCGATGCACGAATGGCTGTGCGAGCTCGCTTCGCGCGGTGGATGGGTCCCTCATCTGCAGGACAGCCACATCGAGTGGCCGGCGTTGAGCCTCCTGCGCGGCAGCTATGTGCTCGACAATCCTGTACTGGCACGGACCGCTGCGCAGTGGCTGACACCGGAGGCGTTCAACACCGAAGCTGTGATGCTGCCGGCCTGGACGGACCTGGAGCAGCAACAGCGGTGGTTGAACACGGTGGCGACTGCCTACGAGCACCAGCTACCCGCGCCGCCGCGAAGCACCGTGCTGGCGGACTCCGGCTACGCCATCTTGCGCGGCGACGATCTGCGGGCAGTCATCAACTACGGTCCGCACATCGAGCACGAGCTCGAGTCGCACTCGCATCGCGCCGTACTGGATCTGGTGCTGGACGGGTGGAAGCAACCGCTGCTGTGGGAGGCAGGTGGTCCGCCGAGTTATGACGATCCCGAGTACCTGACGTGGTACCAGTCGGGTCGGGGCCACAATTCGGTGCTGGTCGATGATCAGGAGCTGGGTACCGAGCGCGGTGTGAGCATCGATCCGCTCGTCGACACCGGGCCCGTCGCCGTGTTCTCGGGCCGCCACAGCGGCAACGTCGTACCGCAGGCGCGGACCATCGCGATGGTCCGCGAGGCACCCGCCTTCGTGGTCGTGTCCGACACTGCGGCGACGGACGGGCATGTCTTCCGCGCGTGCTGGCAGGCACTCAATCCGTGGCACCAGGTCGGCCCCCTCGCGTACGACGCTGCTGCGCCTGACGGACCTGGGTTGCTGCTGATTGAAGCCGGCCCGACCGGGGCGACCACTGTCGAGACGACGGAAGGAGTTGCGCGGCGCCCGCTGGAGGGTGGATTCGCGGAGTACGGACCGCTGCATTCGCTGGTGTTCACCCGTGCCCATGGAAGCTTCACGACCGTCCTTCTCCCGCACGAGGGAGCCCTGCCTGCCACCGTCCGCGTGACCCGGGACGACGGCGTGCTCACGATCGACCATGAAGCCGTCGTCGACCGCATCGGTGCGTCCAGCTGGGTGCGGACCGTGAACGGCCAGTTGTCCTGGGCAACCGGTTGGCGAGTGCGGGAACTGAGCGGTGCAGAGGAGTTGCTGTTCCGCAGCACGGCCGAGGTCGACGTCGCAGTCACATCAGCCAACGGCGAACTGCGCTTCGAGGTCACCTGCACAAGCCGCTGCGGCCTGTGGGTGCGCCACGGCCTGAGCGATCGTGGTGAAGTGCCGGCGGCCGACCGGTCACCTGCCGGTGGATCGGATGGTGGGCGGAGATTGTTGCTCGCCGGGGTACCTGTTGATGCCGAGAGCGAGGGTGGATGGAGCCACCTGACACTGCCGTATGCCGGGCGCTGGACGATCGCGGGGGCACGTCATGAGTGAGGACGCAACCACCGGGTGGTTCGACGCCCGGATCGTGACCGGGGCACATCCGGCGGCTCTGGTACCGAAGAGCGACCCGGCTGCGATCGCCGTCCACCTGGACACCTACGGGATGTCAGGCGCGCTCGTCAGTTCGATGGCGTCCTGGCTGCACGACCCGGTAGGTGGCAACGCGGAGGCGAGCGCGGTGGCGCACGGCCTGGCTGACCGCGGCGTCCTGGCGTGCTGGACCGCAGTACCCCCGACCCCTGGCGAGCTGCATTCCCTGGATGCATTGGTCATGCAAGCAGTGACCGAAGGAGTCGCCGCGTTCCGCCTGTATCCGAGGTCTCACGGCTACTCACCGGTGGACCACGCCATGGACGAGCTCTACGCGGCCCTGGCAACGAACGGCCTGCCCCTGTGCGTCGATGTCACCGAGATCGACTGGCACCACCTCGACCACCTGGCCACCCATTTCCCGACCTTGCCGATCATCCTCTCCAACCTCGGCTACCGGCAGCTGCGCAGCCTCTGGGCGGCCGTCCGCGACCACGAGAACTTGTACGTCGACCTCGTCGACTTCGCCGGCCACCAAGCGATCGAGTGGCTGGCGGCCCGGGGACTGGCCGACAGATTGTTGTTCGCGACCGGGCTCGGCCTGCGCGATCCGGGCGAGAGCATCGTCCGCCTGGCGTGGTCCGGTCTCGACGACGACACGGTGGCCCAGATCGGAGCCGGCACCGCGGACCGGCTGTTCGGCATCCGTCGTACTGCGATGGCTGACCAACTCGGAGGGCGACCATGATCGGCCGGCGACCGCAGCGGAGGGTGGTCGACGTCCACGCGCACCTCGGTCCGTACTCGCTCTTCTACATCGCAGAGCCGGACGCGGCAGCCATGGTCGGTGTGATGGACCGGACCGGCACCGAAGTCACCGTCGTGGCAGCGAACCGCGCCATCCAACAGGACGCACACCTCGGCAACTCCCAAGCGCTGGCCGCGGTCGACGCGCATCCCGGCCGGATCGCGGCGTACGCCGTCATCAATCCGTGGCAGGACCCCGTGCGCGAGCTCGAACGGCTCACTCACGACGATCGCTTCGTCGGGATCAAGGTCCACCCGACTCTCCACCGCTATCCGGTGACCGGCTCGCGCTACGCCGCCGTCTGGGCGTTCGCCGAGGAGACCGGCTGCCCTGTGCTCAGCCATTCCGAGCATCAGTCGGCGTACGACGCTCCCGCGCTGTTCGAGGCGGTCGCCGCCAAGTACCCACGGGCGTCGGTGATCCTCGGGCACGCCGGGATCACGGCGGCCGGGGTGGACGAATCGATCGCAGCCGCCGTCCGGCACGAGTCGCTCTGGCTCGAGGTGTGCGGATCGCAGATGACCGGCCCGCTGATCATGGAGATGATCGAACGCGTCGGCAGTCAACGGGTGCTGTTCGGCTCCGACTTCCCGTTCATCGACCAGCGCATGTCGCTCGGCCGGGTGGTGTGCGCGCCGCTGACCGACGGTCAACGCGAAGATGTTCTGAGCGGGAACGCCCGCAGACTGTTCCGGTGGCGACCGCTTCCGGGGGACTCAGGGGTGAGCGATGACTGAAGAAGCGTTGTCCACGGCGGGTGAGCGGCTGCCACCGGTCACGGTCGGACTGTTCGGACCACGCAAACTCGTGAAGACGATGGCCGAGGCGGGCCAGCAGATCACCGACCGATCGCCGCACGGCGTGAAGTTCCTCAACGGCGGCTACGACGACCAGTCCGAGGCCGAGGAGCGGTACCTGAAACTGAGGGACCGGATCGACGCGGCGGTCTTTCCCGGGCCGTGGGTGTTCGACCTCGCGACGGCCGGTCATTGGCTCACTGTCCCGTCGACCCATCTGCCGCTCACCGGCGCCGCGCTGTACGCAGCCCTGCTGCGAGCGTCCCTGAGCATCGACGACGTCGACCTGAGCCGGGTCAGCATCGACTCGCTGTCCGCCGCCGACGTCGAGGAGGCGTACAGCGAAATCGGGCTCGACACGACCGACGTGTACGACATCCCGTACGAGGGACCGGAGTCCGTGGCCGGGTTCGCGGCGTTCCACCGGGAGAAGTGGCAGCGGGACCACACCACACTGGCGCTGACGACGATCCTCTCGGTCGAACGTGAGCTCCGGACCCAGGGCATTCCAGTACTGCGGATCGCGCCCACCCGGTCGAGTGTCCGGGACGCGCTCGAGACCGCGGTCCTTCTCGGTCAGGGGACACGGATGGGTGCGCATCAACTCGCGATGATTGCCGTCCAGCTGATCCCGACGGGGACGTCGCGGGCCGAATCGGGCGACTACTGGCAGCAGGAGCTTGCCGTACTGACACATCAGAAGCTGCTGTCGGAGGCGCGGCACGTCGGTGCGACGGTCGCCCGTCGCTCGGACACGCTGTTCCTCGTCACGACCACGCACGGAGCGCTGACCCGGCTGACCGAGCAGTTCACGGTGGCGCCGTTCCTCGGAGCGCTGTCAGCTCAGCTGGGCGTTCCGGTCGCCGTCGGAGCGGGCGCTGGTCAAACAGCGCGGGCGGCCGAAGCCAACGCCCTGATGGCGGTCGAGGACTCGGTCGACCGTGAGGGCAAGGTCGGCGTCTACCTGGACGGCACGACCGTCCGGACAGAGCTCCCGCCGGGCCGCACGCAGGTCCTGCCGGCCGCGGCCGACCTCATCTCACCCGTGGGCCGGCGCGCCTACGAGATCGTCACGTCGATCGCCGCCGCGGCCTCCCCGGAGTCCGGTCAGCAGGTCGTCGTGGACGTCGAAAGCGTCGCGGACATCATGCAGGTCACCCCGCGGACCGGCCGCCGGATGCTGAAGGAACTGGTCGAGGCCGGGCTGGCCTGGCCGCTGCCACCCGCCCGTTCGACCGGAGGTGGTCGGCCGCGCCAGCAGTTCCGGCTGCTCACCGAGAAGCTCGACTGACCCTGGAGGACGCTGTGCAGACCGTTGCCCGAGGCCACGAACAGACGGACCGCCTGTACGCCCGCGCGAAGCAAGTCATCGCGGGCGGGGTGTCCAGCGACGCCCGCCGCGCGGAAACACCGCTGTTCGTCGACCACGCCCGCGGCGCCGAGCTGTGGGACGTGGACGGCAATCGGTACGTCGACTACGTCCTCGGTCAGGGCCCCAACCTGCTCGGTCACGCGTCACCGATCGTCGCCGAGGCGGTCTCCGCGCAGGTCAGCCGCGGCGTCGCGTACGCCGCCCAGCACGAGCTCGAGGCGGTCGTCGCCGAACGTCTGTGCCAGCTGGTGCCCTCGGCCGAGCTGGTGCGCTTCAACAGTGTCGGGTCGGAGGCCGTGCACGGCGCGATCAGGCTGGCGCGCGGGCACACCGGACGACCGAAGATCGTGAAGTTCGAGGGCAACTACCACGGCTGGCTGGACCCTGTCCTCTACAGCGTGCACCCGGATCTGGCGCTGGCCGGTGACGCGCGCCACCCAGCCGCCGTCGGCGGTACGGCAGGCCAGCCCCGAGGCGGCGCGGACGACCTGATCGTGCTGCCGTACAACGACCTCGACGCCGTGTCCGCGGTGTTCAAGGACCAAGGGGACGAGATCGCCGCCGTGATTCTCGAGCCGCTGCTCTGCAACACCGGCTGCATCACACCGGCGCCGGGCTACCTCGAAGGGTTGCGAGACGTCACGCGGCAGCACGGCGCGTTGCTGATCTTCGACGAGATCATCTCCGGGTTCCGGGTCGCTCCCGGCGGCGCGCAGGAACTCCTCGGCGTCGTGCCGGATCTGTCCGCGTTCGGGAAGGCGATGGCCGGTGGGATGCAGGTGTCAGCGCTGGTCGGTTCGCGTGAGGTGATGACCTCCATCGCGAACGGAACAGTGGCCCATGCCGGCACGTTCAACTCGCACCCGGTCGCGATGGCCGCGGCCGACGCGGTGCTGAGACACCTCGACGAGCACCGCGACGTCGTCTATCCCCCGTTGGTCGCCGCGGGACAACGGCTGATGAACGGACTCCGCGACTCGGCCGCGCGGCACGGTGTACCGATGCTCGTCCACGGTCCCGGGCCGGTGTTCCAGACGTACCTCACCGATCAGCCGGCGGTCACCGACTACCGAAGCTTCGCGGCGTGCGACAGGCCCGCGATGGCGAAGTTCCACGCGGGTCTGTTCGCAGCCGGGATCAACATCGTTCCACGAGGGTTGTGGTTCCTGTCCACCGAGCACACCGACGATCAAGTGGACGAAACCATCGCCATCGCCGACGAGGTACTCGCCACGCTTTGAAGGCCCGGCCCCTGGAACAGCTTCGGGTTGGCCGGCACAGGACCGAACGGCTGGCGGTCCTGGGTGCAGGTCGCGCCGTCGGCGGGGGCCGTCAACGTGGTCAGGTAGGCGGTGATCAGGTTGTCGGCACAGGTGCTCTTGCCGAGCACGGTGTGAACCGTAACCCTCGACCGTGACCAGGTGCGAGTTCGGGCAGAGATCGGCGTACGGGCGGGTGGCCTGGTACCGCGTCGCCGGTCGTACCGGGTGCCGATGACCATCACCGGGGTCTTCGTCGAGGCTTCCACGGACCGAGGAAGGCATCGTGGTCGCGCTTACGCAGGAACTCGCACGGCTGGCCGAGCCACAGCCGCATCCGGCCGAAGTGCGGCGCGCGCGTGTCCGCGGCGTCGGCGTATCGCGGATAGGTCAGCGGACGACCCGAGTGCTTGGCCTCGACGCACGGTTGGAGCGCCGTGCCGATCGACGGCAGCGCACTGGAACGCCCGCAGCTCAGCGCCGCAGCTCCCCCAAAACGAGGTTCTGTACTGCGCCCTTCGGGGCGGCGACTGCGATCGTGGCCGGCGCGACCAGGGCACCGACGGCTACGATGACGGACAGTCTTCGAAGAAATCGTGTCGGCTTCACAGCACGGACCGTAGGCGGCCGGCCACTCCCGGCGCGTCCGCCAACAGAAGGAGGCCGGGTCTCCGCCGTCCAGCGGGCCCGGCCTCTCCTCAGAACTCAGGCGACGATGCGCAGCCTCAGGCCGTCTTCTCCCGGCGCTCGCGCTTGCGCTCGATCTGGTCGCGCGGGATCAGCGTCGGGTTGACGTTCTCCAGCACGACCTCGCCGGTGACGACGACCTTGGCGACGTCCTCACGGCTGGGCACCTCGTACATCACGTTGAGGAGAACCTCTTCCATGATCGCCCGCAGACCACGAGCGCCGGTGCCGCGTAGCAGCGCCTGGTCGGCGATCGCCTCGACCGCGTCGTCGCTGAACTCCAGCTCGACGTTGTCGATCTCGAACAGCCGCCGGTACTGCTTGACCAGCGCGTTCTTCGGCTCGGACAGAATCTTGATCAGGGCGTCGCGGTCCAGCGGGGACACCGTGGTGATCACCGGGAGCCGGCCGATGAACTCGGGGATCAGGCCGAACTTCAACAGATCCTCCGGCATCACGTCGGAGTACCCGCCGACCTCCTTCGGCTTCTCCGGCTCGCGCGAGGTGTTGAAACCGAGGGTCTTCTTGCCGACCCGCTGCTCGACCATGTGGTCCAGGCCGGCGAACGCGCCGCCGACGATGAACAGCACGTTGGTGGTGTCGATCTGGATGAACTCCTGGTGCGGGTGCTTGCGGCCACCCTGCGGCGGGACACTCGCGGTGGTGCCCTCCAGGATCTTCAGCAGCGCCTGCTGGACACCCTCGCCGGAGACGTCCCGGGTGATCGACGGGTTCTCGCTCTTGCGGGCGATCTTGTCGACCTCGTCGATGTAGATGATCCCGGTCTCGGCCTTCTTGACGTCGTAGTCGGCCGCCTGGATCAGCTTGAGCAGAATGTTCTCGACGTCCTCACCGACGTACCCGGCCTCGGTCAGCGCGGTGGCGTCGGCGATCGCGAACGGAACGTTCAGCATCCGCGCCAGCGTCTGCGCCAGGTAGGTCTTGCCGCAGCCGGTCGGGCCGATCAGCAGGATGTTCGACTTGGCCAGCTCGACCGCCTCGTCCTTGGCGTGCCGGCCGGCGGTGGAGCTGCCCTGACCGTCACGGACCCGCTTGTAGTGGTTGTACACCGCCACTGCGAGCGCCTTCTTGGCCACGTCCTGTCCGACGACGTACGCGTTGAGGAAGTCGTAGATCTCCCGCGGTTTGGGGAGCTCGGTGAGGCCGACCTCGGAGCCCTCGTTCAGCTCCTCCTCGATGATCTCGTTGCAGAGATCGATGCATTCGTCGCAGATGTAGACGCCGGGACCGGCGATGAGCTTCTTGACCTGCTTCTGGCTCTTACCGCAGAACGAGCATTTCAGCAGGTCGCCGCCGTCACCTATGCGTGCCACCGGGACAGATCCCTTCTCTGAGCAGTCGAACCGTGGGCCGAGGGGGCGTAGGCCGCTCGGGCCGGGTGCCGAACGGTAACCCGGACTCCGATTCGACGGTACCCCGCCGGAGGCCGAAACGCCGCGCCCGCCGCCGCGTTGTGACTACGCCGGTGGCGAACGCGCTCCGCCCTTGACAACTGGATAAAGCCGCTGGACAGGCTCATGTCAGTACCGTCCGCCCGGGTCGGACGTGATAAACGTCCGCCGGTCCGCACTCCCGGCCGCGGCGAGGCGGCCGGGACGCACGGAGCGAGGCTCAGACGCCGGCCGGGACCGGGGACTTGAGGGTCTGCAGCACGTCGTCGATCAGGCCGTACTCGATGGCCTGCTCGGCGGTCAGGAACTTGTCCCGCTCGATGTCACGCGAGACCTCCTCCAGCGACTTGCCGCTGGCATCGGCGATCATCTTCTCCAGCAGCGCGCGCAGCCGGAGGATCTCGTTCGCCTGGATCTCGATGTCGCTGGACTGCCCGTAGGTGCCCTCGGTGGCCGGCTGGTGGATGATGATCCGGCTGTTCGGCAGCGCCAGCCGCTTGCCCGGCGTACCGGCGGCGAGCAGCACCGCGGCGGCCGAGGCGGCCTGGCCCAGGCACACCGTCTGGACGTCGGGCTTGATGTAGCGGACGGTGTCGTAGATCGCGGTCAGCGCGGTGAACGAGCCGCCCGGGGAGTTGATGTAGATGCTGATGTCGCGGTCGGAGTCCATCGACTGCAGGCACAGCAGCTGCGCCATCACCGCGTTCGCGATCTCGTCGGTGATCGGGGTACCGAGGAAGATGATGCGGTCCTCGAACAGCTTGGTGTAGGGGTCGATCCGGCGCATGCCGTACGACGTGCGCTCCTCCCACTGCGGGATGAAGTAGTTCATGAGTTGCGTCCTTGTCTACCGGTGAGAGGTCAGGAGTTCGGGCTGCCGGAGCTGAGCTGGGCGGCGCTGGCGACCACGTGGTCGATGAAGCCGTACTCCTTGGCCGCGTCGGCGGTGAACCAGCGGTCCCGGTCCGCGTCGTTCTCGACCTGCTCGAGCGGCTGGCCGGTGTGCTCGGCGATCAGCTTGAACAGCTGCGCCTTGATGTGCAGCGACTGCTCGGCCTGGATCTTGATGTCGGACGCCGTACCACCCATACCGCCGGACGGCTGGTGCATCATGATCCGCGCGTGCGGCAGCGCGAACCGCTTGTTCTTCGCGCCGGCGCAGAGCAGGAACTGGCCCATCGAGGCGGCGAGGCCCATCCCGACGGTCGCGACGTCGTTGGAGATGTACTGCATGGTGTCGTAGATCGCCATGCCGGAGTCCACCGAGCCGCCCGGCGAGTTGATGTACAGCCAGATGTCCTTGTTGGGGTCCTCGGCGTTGAGGAGCAGCATCTGCGCACAGATCGCGTTCGAGTTCTCGTCCCGAACTTCGGACCCCAGGAAAATGATCCGGTTCTGCAGCAGGCGCTGGTAGATGTGGTCGTCGAGTCCGCCGGATCCGTTGCCGCCCGCGGCGGTGGGGCTGGCTGCAAATGTCTCGTTCACGAAGCCGACATTACTGGGCGGCGGCGACAGACCTAAGGTTGGGCCACAGGTGTTCGCTCACGGCGCACCGAGTCTGCCCTGAGCAAATTTCTTCCCGGTCGGCAAGTGTCGCCGTCACCAGCCACAGAGCGCGGCCCCGGCGAACGCCCCAACCTCGCCGGGCCGGCGCGAAGCGGGTCCCGGTTCGCGTGCGCCGACCCGCTCACCAGGCGCTTGAGCTGTCGGGCGCGGTACCGCCCGCGCGGCCCTCGGTCCTCGATCCCGGTGCCCCGGCAGCCAGAGGCACGGCTGGTCGCGGTCTGCCACTGCGATTCCTCCCCGGGCGGTCGACGGCGCACCGGTCACGCTAGGGAGCCCGCCTTTCAGATCGCTTTCAGCCGGCTGAAACGCGTCGACGGCCCGGATCCACACGGGATCCGGGCCGTCGCGTCGTACTGCTGATCAGGCCTTCGCCGGCTCCTCGGCCGGGGCCTCGGCGGACGCCTCGCCCTCGGTCGCCTCGGCGGCCGGGTCTGCGTACGAGCCGTCGGGCTGCAGGGTCTTCAGCTCGACCACGTTGCCGGAGGCGTCGGTGACCTTCGCGTTCTCGACCAGGTGCGCCAGCGCCTTGCCGCGGACGACCTCGGACACCAGGCTCGGCACCAGGTTGTTCTCGACCGCGTGCTGGGCGAACTGGTCCGGGCTGACGCCGGACCGCTGCGCGTGCCGGACGATGTGCTCGGTCAGCTCCTGGTCGTTGACGCTCAGCTCCTGTTCCTCGGCCACCAGGTCGAGCACGAACTGCGCCTTGATCGCGTCCTCGGAGCGCTTCTTCAGGTCCTCGTCGAACTCGTCCTGGGTCTGCTCCTCGCCCTCCAGGAACTGCTCGAACGTCATCCCGGAGTACCCGAGCTGCTGCTCCAGGTTCTCCTTCCGGGCGGCCAGCTCGTCGATCAGCAGACCCTCCGGCACCGGCACCTCTACCAAGGTCAGGATCTTCTCGAGAACGGCGTCGCGCGCCTCGCCGGCCTGCTCGAGCCGCTTGCCGCGCTCCAGCCGGCCGCGGATGTCGGCCTTGAGCTCCTCGGCGGTGTCGAACTCGGACGCGGTCTGCGCGAACTCGTCGTCGAACGCCGGCAGCTCCTGCTCCTTGACCGCGGTCACGGTCACCTCGACGTCGACGTCCTCGCCCTTCAGCGCGCCGCCGACCAGCTGGGTGACGAAGGTCGTGCTCTCACCGGCGTTCAGCCCGGCGACCGCCTCGTCCAGGCCGTCGAGCAGCTGCCCGCTGCCGACCTGGTACGACAGGCCGGTGGCCTGGGCCTCCTCGACCTTCTCGCCGTCCTTGCTCGCGGACAGGTCGAGAGTGATGTAGTCCTTGTCCTGCACGGCCCGCTCGACCGGGTTCAGCGAGCCGAACCGCTGCCGCAGCGCCTCGATCTGCTCGTCCACCTCGTCGTCGGAGATCGCGATGTCCTCGACCTCGGCCTCCAGACCCGACAGGTCCGGCAGAGTGATCTCCGGGCGCACCTCGACCTCGGCGGAGAACTGCAGGCTCTCCTTGTCGTTGAACTCGGTCACGTCGACCTCAGGCCGGCCGATCGCCTTGACCTTGTTGTCCTGCACCGCCTGCGAGTACAGCTTCGGCAGCGCGTCGTTGATCGCCTCCTCGAGCACCGGCCCGCGGCCGACCCGCTGGTCGATCACCTGCGGCGGGACCTTGCCCTTGCGGAACCCCGGAACGGTGATCTGCTTCGCGATGCTCTGGTACGCCGCGTCGAGGCTCGGCTTGAGCTCCTCGAACGGCACCTCGACGATGAGCCGGACCTTCGTCGGGCTCATGGACTCGACGGTGCTCTTCACGGTGGCGGTTCTCCTTGATCGATGACTTCACAGCACGGGGGCAGCCCGCGCTGCAGGGGTGCTGCAGGGGGTTTGTCGGGGCGACAGGACTCGAACCTGCGGTCTCCTGCTCCCAAAGCAGGCGCGCTAGCCACTACGCTACGCCCCGCAGTGACCGCACGAGTCTAGTCGACCCGACCCAGTGCACGCGAAACGACCCCGCCGGACACCGTTTTGAGTCCACCCCACTCCATGTGGAATCATGTCCGAGCACCGCGGGTGTAGCTCAATGGTAGAGCCCCAGTCTTCCAAACTGGCTACGCGAGTTCGATTCTCGTCACCCGCTCGACACACGAAAGGCCCCTAGCGACAGAGATCTGAGGCTAGGGGCCTTCGTCATGCTGGGACCGATTCGAGGACCGTGCCCTCCAGTGCCCTAATCAGTCGGCCCCAGTACCCCGGCCGCCCCCTCGTCGTCATCGGGCGTGCCCTCGGTCAAGCCCTCGATTTGGCGTTCAACTAGCTCGTCCAGCCGGTCGGCGATCTCCCGAGCCCGCTCGTCTGTGGCGTGCTGGTAGATGAGCGCGGCGCGCATCGTCGACTGCCCCATCCGCTGCATCAGCTCCTTGGTCAACGCGCCACTCATCGCCGCGAGGTGGTTACCTTGTGACACAGGTCATTTGCACGTGAAGCCCTCGGGGAGACCAGCCTCAGCTACGCGGGTCGCTCACTTGACCGTTGTCCGCCAGCTCTCCCGCTTCGGAGTTGCACCCCGCTCCCCCGTGAACACGAGTGTCAGGAGCCGACGGACTCCGCCAGGCGCTTCCTGAAGTACCGGGCCGAGGATCAAGGGCCCACCATCCCTAGATCCGGCCCAGCCAAGGACCTCTACAACACGCGCCGAGCCCGCGGCGACCGCCACGCTGCAGCACTGCGTATCGTCTTCAACCGGCTTCTCAAAAACAACTCTGGTACTGCCTCCAAACCAACCAGCCATACGACGAAACACAGGCCTTCCCCAACCACACGGAGCAGCCCACAACAGCCGCCGCTCGACCCCTTCGCCAGCTCGGATCTCTGACCAACGCCCCTGGTACTGCGGTCTCAGCGGATCGGCCAGACAACCTCGATGAGGTGGTCGTCCGGCTCAAGGTTCCACTCGGGACTGGTGTGGTAGATCCAGCGCGGCTCGCCGTCGAGGCTCAGCTGCTCACGGTCGGCGTATTCGCGGAGCCGTTGAACCACTGCCTTGCCCGCGGTGAGGTGTATGTCGTCACGGTACAGAGCGGAGACGGCCTCAGTTGCTGGAAGCATCACCGCTTCGACATCTTCCGTAGACTGGGCCGGCCTGTCCACTGGAATGACCGCCTCACCCGGGATGAGGCCGTCGTTCGTTGGTTCGCCGACACAGATGTATACGGTGCCTGCCTGGATCAGACTCTGCCGTCGAACTTCTGCGCTGACTTCGCCGAGCGCCGCTGCAGCGCCGGAGTTGGGGTTCGACGGATCCCACAACCCTCGGCTCCGGAGGGCTGGCTGCTCGCGCAGGCGTCTGCGCATGACGTCAGTGACCACGATCATCGGTGGCTCAGGCATGCTCCCGAAGCTGTCAAGTGGTCTGTCCGTCGGTCAAGCGCTCCATACGACCAACCACACGCCTTCCGAAGTACGCCGAGCAGCCCGAAACAGCCGCCGCTTGACCCCTTGGCCTGATCGGGGGGACGGGGCAGGTGTGGAGGACTCAAGCGCTGTCGTTGTGCGGCTTTCGTCCGTGGCGGCCGGGCGGCCCGGCTGGCAAACGGCGGATCAGGGGTTGCAGCCACCGGGCTGGGGGTGCGTCGGACGGCCCATCGCCATCGAGCTGGTAGATGATCTCGCCGACTATGAACACGAGTACAAAGGGCGCCGCCAGCCAGTCGAGCTCCAGGACGAGCCCGGCGACTAGGCCACCCGTCCATGACCCCGCTACTAGCCACCCCACGTGACGACGGAGGACGGCAGAGGCCCAGAGCGCCCGCAATGCCAGGCCGACAGTGATCACGATCAACAGCAGCAGCTCGAAGTTCATCCGGGCCCTCCGATTCTGGCGTGAGCGTATCGGCGAGCTTGTCGGAGTCGGTAGAACCTACGTCGGCGGGTGCCCACCACGTGCCCTAAGCGCCGCCGGTCATTGCCGGGGTCGAGCGGGGTCCCACTCCGAGCGTGAGCGCCCTGTGTACACGGGCGATCGGCCGCGCTTCCGAACTGCCTACGCGAGTTCGATTCTCGTCACCCGCTCCACGGGCGAGGGCCCAGGTCAGAGGCACAATCCTCCAGCCTGGGCGTTTCGCTTGCCTGGCTCAAGGACGGTACGTCGTCAAGCGGTTGCCGGGGTGGGCGGGGCTCGTCCACACTCCGGTCGTGGATGATGCTGAGCTCGACGTACGGGTGAGGAACGAGCGGTATCCGCGGGCTGGTGGGTATTCGGGTCGATGGATGGTTGACGGGGCGATGGGGCCGAATCCGGTGTGGCAGGCGGAGGCTCTGGCGGATCTCATGCGGTTCGAGCCGGGCATGCGGGTGCTCGACATGGGGTGTGGCGCCGCGCTGAGCTCGATCTTTCTGGCCAAGGAGTTCGGTGTCGAGGTGTGGGCGACTGACCTGTGGGTCAAGCCCGACGAGAATCTGCGCCGGGTGGCCGAGGCACGCGTCGAATCTCAGGTTCACCCGGTCCACGCCGAGGCGCACGCACTGCCGTTCGCCGAGGAGTTCTTCGACGTGCTGATCAGCATCGGCGCCTACCACTACTTCGGCACCGATGACCTGTATCTCGGCTACTTCTCCGGCTTCGTGAAGGCCGGCGGGCGGATCGGCATTGTTCAGCCCGGGCTTGCTGAGGAGTACGAGACGCTGCCTCCGCCGCACCTCGGGCCGTACTGGAAATGGGACTTCTGCGCCTGGCACAGCCCGGCGTGGTGGCGTCGGCACTGGGAGAAGACCGGTCTGGTTACCGTCGAGGTCGCCGACCGCCTGCCTGACGGCTGGCGTGAGTGGTTGCAGTGGAACGACGCCTGCGACCTAGCCAGCGGTACGCCGGACCGGGAGGAAGCCCAGATGCTTCGCAGCGATGCCGGCCGGACCCTCGGCCTCACCCGCGTGATCGCCCGCCGCAACACTCGGCCTCTGCCGGCTGCCTGACAACGGTGGCGAGGACGCGCAGGTGCCAGGATGGCGGGATGGGCGACGGGATTGTCGTGGTGGCGTACGACCCGGGGT
>NZ_SMKR01000120.1 GCF_004348725.1 Kribbella turkmenica | reverse complement strand
CACCAGGCCGTGAGGTACGAACCGTTCGGACCGACCACGACGTACTGCGGCTCGACCTCCCTGACCGTCTCCACGCCGCCGACGTCGATGTAGTGGATCCGGAGCACGCGATTGTCCCGGACGGCCTGCCAGACGATCGCGGCTACGCCGGCGTCCGGGTCGGGAACCGGCCGCACCAGCAGGCGGACCTTGTCCGCGGTGGTGCGGGCCTCGGCGAGCGCCCGTTCCGGCATCGCGGCCATGATCTTCTGCAACGCGCTGCGGGCGTCCTGCCGGAACATGACATGTTCGCTCCGGCTGAGCGCCACCGCGACCGCCGCCGCTTCGGCCGGCGTGAAGTTGAGCGGCGGCAGGCTCATCGACCGGTCGAGCGTGAAGCCGCCGCCGCGGCCCTGCTTCGTTGCCAACGGCACCGGCCTGGCCGAGGGCGCTCAGGTCGCGTTCGATCGTCCGCACACTGACCTCGAAGTGCGCGGCCAACTGCCGGGCGGTGCGCCCGACCCGCCCCGCCGCCCGCAACTCCTCCACGAGCGCGTACAGCCGGTCGATCCGGTTCATGGTCGCAGCGTAGATGCGACCACGGACAGTCTTGGCGGCCCGGCGGCGGTCCGATCAGCTCCGGGGGGCTCGTCGGGGTCGACGGGTACGGCGGCCGTCCGCGAACGGAACGGCGGGAACGTAGCACTCACCACGCCGTCGCGGCGTACCGGGCGTTGGACGAGCACACCACGCTTCAAGGCTCTCCTCAAGCCCTGAGTCACTCAGCGGGGGAGCAGATCGGCGGCCTGGAGTTGTTGCCAGATCTCGGACTGGTCGACGACGGTGACGCCGAGCTTCTCGGCCTTGGTGAGTTCGGACGCGCCGACATCGGCGCCGGTGATGAGCAGGTCGGTGCTTGCCGACACCGATGAGGCGATGGTTGCCCCGGCCTTCTCACACAGGCGCTGGAAGGCCGGGCGTGCCACCTTCTCACCGGAGCGTGGGTCGCTGATGGCGCCGGTCACGACCACGGTCTTGCCGGCCAGCGGCGCACCGGCCGCGACGACCGGCGGGAGGTCCTCCGCACGGACGTCGAGGGAGACACCGGCCGCGCGGAGCCGTTCGAGCTCGGGACGCAGTCGGATGAGGTGCTCGCTCAGTGAGGCGGCGACCTTCGGGCCGATGTCGTCCACGGCGACCAGCCCCTCGACACCCGCGTCGCCGACCTCTTCCAGGGAACCGAATCCCGCCCGGCACAGCCTGGCCGCGGTGCCTTCGGACGCCATCGGGATCGCGAGGCCGATCATCGCCCGGCGAAGGCCGACCTGGCGGCTCGCGTCGATCGACTCGATCATCCGGGCGGCCGAGACCTCGCCGATGCGGTCGAACTCAAGCAGCCCTTCCTTGGTCAGCCGGTAGAAGTCCGACGGGTTCTCCAGGATCCCGGCCTCGGCCAGTCGCTCGATCCAGACGCCACCGATCGCGTCGATGTCCGCCGCCGCCCGGGATGCCCAGTGGATCAGGCGCCGTACGGTCTGGGCGGGGCAGGAGACGTTGGTGCAGAAGAGTTCCCGGCTGTTGCCCTGCTCGGTCAGTGGTTGCCCGCACGACGGGCAGGCCGACGGCGGCACGATGTCGCGCTCGGCGCCCGTGCGCCTGGACGCGTCGAGTACGCCGGCCACGAACGGGATCACGTCGCCCGCCCGGCGGACCAGGACCGTGTCGCCGATCTTGATGTCGCGGGCGCGGATCACCTCCTGGTTGGCGAGTGTCGCGCGGGTGACCGTCGTACCGCCGACGAAGACCGGCTCGAGCCAGGCGACCGGCGCGATCTTGCCGGTCTTGCCGACGTCCCAGACCACGTCGGCCAGCAGGGTGGTCTTCTCCTCGGCGGCGAACTTGTACGCCAGGGCGCCGCGCGGCGAGCTGGACCGGGTGCCCGCGGCGGCGAACGCGTCGCGGTCGGCGAGCCGCAGTACGGCGCCGTCGAGGTCGTAGTCCAGGTCGTTGCGTTGCCGCTCGATCGTGGTGATCACCGCCTGCGCTGCGGCGGCGTCGTCACAGTGCCGCATCTCGGCGACGGTGAATCCCATGTCCTGCAGGGCGCGCTCGAGATCCGCGTCGGCGTCGTCGGAGTCGCTGAGCAGGTCGAAGGCGAGGAACTGCAGGCGTCGCTCGGCGACCGTGGCCGGATCCTTGGCGCGCAGGGTGCCGGCGGCTGCGCCCCTCGGGTTGATCAGCGGTTTGTCCGGGTGGGCGGCGTTGTAGGCGGCGAAGGTCGAACGCGGCATGACCGCCTCGCCACGAACCTCCACCCGGTCCGGTACGCCGACCCGGTCCGGCACCCCGTCGGCGAGGGCCCGCACGAGTGGGGTCACGTCGTCGCCGGTCCGCCCGTCGCCGCGGGTGATCGCCCGCACGAGCCGCCCGTTCTCGTAGACCAGGGCCAGCGACAAGCCGTCGAGCTTCGGCATGACGACCACCGACTGGCCGGGAAAACGGGCGAAGAAGGCCTCGACCTGCTCGGGCCGGGTCGACTTCTCCAGCGACAGCATCGGCCGCGAGTGCCGCACAGGCGCGTGCAGCACCGCCGGCGCACCGACCTGGTCCAACGGATTCGGGTCAGGCGCCAGCTCCGGGTTGGCCTCGATCAGCCCCCGCAGCTCGTCCTCGACCGCGTCGTACTCCGCATCAGCCACCACCGGCGAACCCCGGTAGTACGCGTCCCGCAACACGACGACGCGATCCGCCAGCTCCTGAATCCGCTCCCCGACATCCACGCCCCGGACACTACCTGCGCCACCGGACAAAACGCGCCTGCCCACCGGGAGTGCCGGTGGGCAGGCGCGTGGTGGTTACCTGCAGGCGTAGACGATCGGCTCGAGTTGGCCCGAGCTGACGTCGTACCCGGCGGCGGTCCACTTGCTGGTGCGCTCGAAGATGTGCTCGAGGATGGTGCCCTCGGGGAAGGTGATCTTCGCGCCGTTGCGCTTGATGATCATCGACGGATAGTCGCCGAGCGGTCCGAAGGAGCCGGCGGTGACCGCGTCGCGGGTGCTGTTGAGGTCGGTGACGCTGTCCTCGAGCTTCACGATCCGGTCGTTCCGGGTGTTCCAGAGCAGGCCGGTGCGGTCGTCGATGTCGGTGTCCCCGCCGGCGATCCAGCGGCCCTCGATGTCGCGTGCCCACACAGGCTGGTCGCCGGCTCCGCCCAGCCGGGCCGGCTCGGCGTCAGCGGACCGCCAGAGGTAGCTGGTCTGCCCGTCCTCGGGACGGTTGAGCCGCCCGATGACCAGGCCTTCGTCCGAGATGTCGTCCATGGCGTAGACGGACAGGCCGCTCGGAACGGTCAGCAACCGCGGCTGACCGCCCGACGGCCACACGAACGGAACCTGTTCTCCCGTGGTCTCGTCCAGCACGGTGCCGAGGATGTCCCGGTTCGCGTTCATCGCGGTGAGCTGGGAGAGCTGCAGATTCCCGGGCAGCTCGAGAATCCGGTACGAGTCGGTCTCGGCCGAGTAGATCCAGTGGTCGGTCTTGGTGAGGCTGTAGGTGCTGCCGAGAACGAATCCACCCGCGACCACCGAGTAGGCGAACGACTCACCCTCCGGCTGCGACGCCAGCCACCGAGGTACGCCGTGCACCCAGAGCACGGCGTTGCCGTGCATGCGACCCTCCCGGTTCGCCTCGCCGAGGATGAAACGCCCGGACGGATCGGCCGAGGCCGCTCTGCTCGATCCGGGCATCGAGTCGGCCGGCAGTGGCAGAGCGTGTTTGGTACAGGTCGCGCGGACGGTGGGCCCGGCGGCTGCGGCCTGGGCGGCCGGCAGCGTTGTGACAAGGAGCGTGGCGGTGGCCGTGACGGCGGCCAGCTGTCGAATCATGGTTCCCCCAGACGAGATGGTGACGACCCCCCAGAGGGTCACCGTGCGAGATCAGACGCGCGCCCTCCGGTGAAAGTTCGGCACGTTGTCGGGGGAGTGGCCCTCACCGAGCCGCGACGAAGATGCACCAGCACGCCGGCCGGAGGATCGAGGCCTGGCGTGTCAGTGCGGCAGCCGGCGGGTGTCGATGAGTTCTTGGGCGACGTCGCGCAGTTTGCGGTTGTGCTGCTGCGAGTAGCGCTTGAGCACTTCGAACGCGTGGCCGCCGTCCAGGTCGTAGCGCTCCATCAGGATGCCCATCGCCTGGCCGACCAGTTTGCGGGCGTCGATGGCCCGGGCCATGGTCGCCTCCTGGCGTGCGTTCGCGATCGCGACGGTCGCGTGCCGGGCGAGGATGTGCGCGACCGCCAGATCGTCGGCGTCGAACGCGTGCGGGCGGTCGCTGAAGAGACTCAGCACCGCTGTCACCCGGGCGCCCACGATCAGTGGCAGGTGGACGACCGTACGGATGTCCTCGGCGCGGGCCTGCGCGATCCATGCCGCCGGCCACCGCGTGTCCGTCGCCACGTCGTCGATCACCACCGTGCTCTCCTTCCGGATCGCGGCGATCACCGGGCCTTCGTCCGCCTCCACCTGCAGGTGATACAACTTCGCGATCCGGGGATCGGTCGAGGCAAGCACCTGCGGATGCCGCCCGCTCACCATCAACACCCCGGCGCAGGTGCAGTGCAACGCGTGCAGCGCGAACTCCACGACCGCGTCGGCGGTCTCCTCCACCCCGCCGACGTCGTGCAACTCCGTCGCCAACCGAGCGAACTCGTCAGCGACCGCCCGACGATCCACCACGCGCCGTCCCCCTACCCCAGAACCGATCTGTCGGCCGCACGCCACCATCATCCACCCAGAACCGACGGCGGCGAAGGCCGTCGTCCCGCCGAGTCGGCGCGATCGGTGGCGGTTGCGCCGCTACCAAGCCGGAAGAGGAGGAAGCCGTCACCCGGAAGCTCCGGCACGGACCGGGTCAGCTGAACTGCCTCACGTTGCCCGGCAGGACAGCGCGACTCGCACCGGATGGTAAGCGCTTGCCAACCTGGCGTAGGGTGGGTGACAGTCGAAGCGACGCCGAGTCGGAGGAGTACGGGTGACTTCCACGCAAGCTGTCAGGTTCGCCGCCGTCGGGCTTGACCACGCGCATATCTTTGGCCAGATCGCGGGCCTTGTCGGGGCCGGTGCGGAGTTCGCCGGGATGGCGACGGACGATCCGTCGACCGCGATCGCGCAGCGGGTCCGGGAGCGGTATCCGGAGGTTCCGGTGGCCGCGAGTCCGGACGAGCTGATCAACCAGGACGGGATCGACCTGATCGTGACCGCCGCCGTACCGGATCGGCGCGGGCCGATCGCGGTCGCGGCGTTGCGGGCCGGCAAGGACGTGGTGGCCGACAAGCCCGGCTGTGTCACGGTCGATCAGCTGGAGGAGATCGAGAAGGCGGTCAGCCAGAGCGGGCGGTTCTGGTCGGTGACGTTCTCCGAGCGGTTCGAGGTGCCCAGCGTGATCAAGGCGGGCGAACTGGTCCGCGCGGGCAAGATCGGGACCGTCGTACAGACTCTCGGCATCGGCCCGCACCGGGTCGGCGACCGCGCCCACCTCGCCGGCGGTGACGGCCGCCCGGACTGGTTCTACGACAAGAACCGGTACGGCGGCATCCTCACCGACATCGCCTCCCACCAGATCGACCAGTTCCTCTGGTTCACCGGTGCCCGGACCGCCGAGGTCGTGACCAGCACGGTCGGCAACTTCGCCAACCCCGACGAGCCCGGCCTGCAGGACTTCGGCGAGATCCTGCTGCGCAGCGACAACGCCCAGGGCTACATTCGGGTCGACTGGTACACCCCGGCCGGCCTGCCCACCTGGGGCGACGGCCGCCTGACGATCCTCGGCACCGACGGTTACATCGAGCTCCGCAAGTACGTCGACATCGCCGGCCGCGACGGCGGCGACCACCTCTTCCTGGTCAACCAGGAAGGCACGCAGTACATCGACTGCGCCCAGGTCAAGACCACCTACTACACCGACCTGGTCCGCGACGTCCGGGAACGAACCACCTCCGCCGCCCCGCAGGAGCACACCTTCGAAACCATGCGCCTCGCCTTGACCGCCCAGCAGCAGGCAACGGTCCGCGGCGCGGCGCGATGAGCTAGCGTCATGGACGATTGACGGATGGACACGGCTCGCGAGCTGCTAACGGCGCAACGACAACAAGCGCTCCGCCGGCTCGCGAGCCTGACCGACGACTTCGACGACGTCGTCGCAGCCTCACGAGACGCCAACGCCGACGACGAGCACGACCCCGAGGGCGCAACGATCGCCTTCGAGAGATCCCAGGTCACCGCCCTGACCCAGCAGATCCGTACCCAGCTGGCGGAGATCGACGCCGCCCTCGGCCGCCTGGCAGCCGGCACCTACGGCCTCTGCGAGCGGTGCGGACAACCCATCGCCGCTGCCCGCCTCGAGGCAAGACCAACAGCCCGCACCTGTATCACCTGCGCTTCCGCAGCAGGCTGAGCTGTCGCACCCATGCGGTCCAGCACCACCCCACCATTGCTCAGCGCAACCAATCACCTGGCTGATGACCAACAGCAAGCGAACGCGTCTGGACCATGCCGAGTGCTGGATCCAGCCGGGAGCGCTCGCGGCGCAGATCCATGTCGGTCGCGTGGGAACTGCGGACGAGGTTGCCGCCTCGGACCGAAAGCCCTCGTCATCGCCGAGGACGTCGTCGGCGAGGCTGAAGAAGAGTTCGGTGAAGGCGATCCAGATTCCAGTGACCGGGAACCGCGTCAAGTATGTGGCATTCAACGCCGCGGACCGCGCTGCCGCTGAACGCGCAGTACCGGGTTGGTTGACGAAGGGCTTGTCACCGCGGCCGAGGCGAATCCTGACGCTTCCGTCGGTTCCTCCGCAAGTGAGGTCAGGAGCCGGAGTTTCGCCGCCACGCAGATGAGCTGCGCCGCCATGAAAGCCACCGCCCAGCCCTACCTCGAGCAGCGCGGGTCACAACGCCTGACCCGCAGCAGTGAGGGTTGCTGCGGCGGCAGCGGGCTGCACCAGACCGGTTGACCTAGGGCTGGACCACACCGTTGAGGAGCTGCGCTGACAGCATGCCCTGCCGGACGGTTGCCGCTATGAGCTGATATGGGACGGCTACCGTCACTGGTCAAGCGCCCGGGGCCCCGAGTTCGGCGACGCTGTCAGCAACAGCTTCGGAGGTAGGCCTGTAGGTCGGCCAGGGCCGCCGCGCTGCCTTCTTTGTCGGCGCGATACAGCACGGCCTTGCCCTCGCGGCGGGACGTGACGACTCGGGCGCGCCGGAGCAGGTCGAGCTGCTGGGATGCGGTCGACTGGCCGATGCCGGCCTGTTCGGCGACCTCGTTGACCGACAGTTCGGCGCCGCGGGCGAACAGCAGCATGATGCGTTGGCGAGTCGGGCTGGCCAATGCCTTGAGGAAGTCGTGAGTCGCCGCGGCGAGCTCTACCGGCTCCGCTGCACCGCACGACGGCGTGTCTACGGCTGGCGTGGCCTGCTGTGTCGCCATGAACAGTTCTCCCTCCGCTCGGAACAACTGTAACTTGTATCGTGATTTCGTCATATCACGATAAGTAGATAGGTTATGGTCATGTCCAACATCACCCAACCCGTTGTGATCATCGGCGGCGGCCAGTCCGGCCTGGCCGCGGCTCGTGCCGCCCGTGATGCCGGCCTGCGGGCCTTGGTCCTGGAGGCCGGCGGCAGCCCGGTCGGATCATGGCCCAAGTACTACGACAGCCTCAGGTTGTTCTCTCCCTCGCAGTACAGCGCGATGCCGGGAGCCCTGTTCGGCGGCGATCCGGAGGATTACCCGACCCGCGACGATGTAGTGGCCTATCTGCAGAGGTATGCCGAAGGTCTCGGCGTGGAGATCCGGACCAACACCCGCGTCGCGGCCGTGGAAACCCACGGCGCCGGATTCGTCGTGCACACCGAGGGCGGCGACAGCCTCACCGCGGGCGGTGTCGTGGCCGCGAGTGGGTCGTTCTCCAATCCTTACCTGCCGGCGCTGCCCGGCCGCGAGGCTTTCACCGGCCAGGTGCTGCATGCTGCGGCATATCGCAATCCCGAGCCGTATGCCGGGCGGCGAGTGGTGATCGTGGGGGGCGGGAACTCCGCAGTCCAGATTGGCTACGAGCTTGGTCGGTTCGCCAAGGTGACTCTGGCGACCCGTGCGCCGTTGATGTTCCTGCCGCAGCGGATCCGCGGTAAGGACCTGCACTACTGGTTGGGGACGCTGGGCTTCGATGACCTGCCGCCGGCCTGGCTGGCCCCGCTGATCACCGGCGTCCCCGTTCTCGATGACGGCGTCTACAGCAAGGCTGAGGCCAACGGGGTCTTCGATCGCCGCGAGATGTTCACAGCGTTCGACGGCGACCAGATCGTGTGGGCCGACGGCGCACGCGAACCGGTCGACGCGGTGTTGTTCGCCACCGGATACGGGCCAAGCCTGGGATACCTCAGCGGCCTTGGCGCTTTGGATCCGAACGGAATGCCGCTGCACACTGGAGGCATCTCACTCACCCACCCTGGCCTGGTGTACGTCGGGTTGGAGTTCCAGCGGTCGTTCTCGTCGAACACCCTGCGGGGCGTGCACCGCGACGCCGACTACGTCGTCGGTCCGCTGGCAGCGCATGCCGGCGGCGCCGCCAACGTGCTGGGCGCCTGAGCAGCCCGGCTCCCGGTGCCTGCGGCCACCGCGACATTCCAGGAGGATGCCGGCGGCAATGCAGGCTCCGGCGCCGGAACAGCCCGCCGACAGAGTTCCGCCGGCGATGACCGGCATGGCGCTCGCCCAGCAGTCGAGCAACTGCCGGTCAACGGGCCCTGCCGGGTGGGAGCCGCTGATCCCGGTGACGGTGTAGGTCGTGACGGTCGTGTCCTCAGCGGTCGCGGAGGCGGTCTCGCTCTTGACGGTGCTGCAGTTGCATTCGGTGCACGTAAGGGTTCCTTTCTGAATCGATCGGTGTGGTTCGGTCTGTGCGTCAGCGGTCCGGTGTCAGGCGGACCCGGCGCAGCAGTTGGGCGTTGGCCGCGACGACGATGGTCGATGCCGACATCAGGACTGCCCCGACGGCGGGGCTGAGGCTGATCCCTGCCCAGGCCAACGCTCCGGCGGCGAGTGGGATCGCGACGACGTTGTAGCCGGCGGCCCAGGCGAGGTTTTGGGTCATCTTGCGGTACGACGCCTTGGACAGTCGGATGACGCCGGTGACGCCGCGTGGATCGGAGGAGGCGAGCACGACGCCGGCTGACTCGATGGCCACGTCGGTGCCGGCGCCGATCGCGATGCCGACGTCGGCGCGGGCCAGGGCGGGTGCGTCGTTGACGCCGTCGCCGACCATCGCCACTGTCAGGCCCCGGGCCTGCAGTTCGCTGACTGCCTTGTCCTTGTCGGCCGGCAGCACCTCGGCGAACACCTCGTCGACGCCGTCGCGGAAGCCGAGGTCGGCGGCGACCGCGCGGGCGACGGGTTCGGCGTCCCCGGTGATCATGACGATCTTGCCGACGCCTGCTGCGCGGAGCTGTTCGACGGCCTGGCGGCCCTCGGGCCGTACTTCGTCCTCGAGCGCGATCGCTCCGGCGGCGACCGAGGTGGAACCGTCGACGCGCAGCAGGTAGAGCACCGCGGCCCCACGGCCGGACCACTCCTCGGCGCGTTCCCGCAGGACGCTCGGCACGGTTGCTTCCAGTTCCCGCAGCAACGCGGGCCCGCCGACCGCGTAGCGGGCGCCGTCGACTGTGGCCTGCACGCCGCGGCCGGTGAGTGAGGTGAAGTCGCTGGCTTTGGCGCGGTCGCGCTGGTCGGCGGCGGTGACGATCGCCCGAGCGAGCGGGTGCTCGCTGTCGGCCTCGACCGCGCCGGCGATGCGCAGGACCTCGTTCTCGTCGATCCCGTCGCCGGCGACACCGGTGACGACGTGTTCGCCCTTGGTCAGAGTGCCGGTCTTGTCGAACAGCACCGCGTTCACGGTCCGCATCCGCTCCAGCGCCAGCCGGTCCTTGACCAGGATGCCGGCCTTCGCGGCGACCGCCGTCGACAGCGCGATCACCAGCGGGATCGCCAGCCCGAGGGCATGGGGGCAGGCGATGACCAAGACGGTCACGGTCCGGACGACGGACTCGTCGAGGGTGCCGAAGGCCCACCAGGAGAGGAAAGTGACCACCGCGGCCGCGGTGGCGATGTAGAAGAGCATCGCGGCGAACCGGTCGGCCAGCACCTGAGCGCGTCCGCTGGACTGTTGCGCCTCGCTCACCAGCCGCTGGATCCCTGCCAGCGCGGTGTCCTCACCGACCGCGTCCACGCGAACCCGGATCGCCGAATCGGTCGCCACGGTCCCGGCGACCACGCGGTCGCCGACAGCCCGCGACACCGGCCGGGACTCACCGGTGATCATCGACTCGTCCAGCTCCGCCACGCCCTCGACGATCTCGCCGTCGGCCGGCACCCGCGCGCCTGACCTGACCAGGACGACGTCACCAACGCGCAGCTCCGAGACCGAAACGGACTCGACACCGTCGTCGGTGATTCGCTCGGCGTCGTCGGGCAGAAGCGCGGCTAGGGCGGCGAGCGCGCCCTGGGCCTGGCCGATGGCCTTCATTTCCTGCCAGTGGCCGAGCAGCATGATCGTGACCAGCGCCGCGAGCTCCCACCAGAAGTCCAGGTCGAACGCGCCCGAACTGGTGGCCAGCGACGCGACGTAGGCAACGGTGATCGCCATCGAGATCAGCAGCATCATGCCCGGCGCCCGGTCGCGCGCCTCCCGGACGCCACCGACCAGGAACGGCCAGCCGCCGTAGAAGAACACGAACGTGCCGAGCACCGGTCCGACCCAGGTCATCGCGGGGAAGTCCAGGGTGTAGCCGAACCAGTCCATCACCATGTGGCTGGTGACAACGATCGGCAAGGTCAGCAGCAGACTCAGCCAGAACTTCTGCCGGAACATCTCCGGGTCGTGCCCAGCGTGCTTGTCATGCCCACCGTGACCGCCGTGGCCGGCGTGTCGGCTGTGGTCCCCGTGCCCGGCTGATTGACCGTGGGAGACATGTTCACTCCGGCCGGTGTGCTCGATCGCGGTTCCGGTCTGAGCCGGGTGCGCCTCGTGGTGTTCGTCGCCAGGGTGCTGGTGATCCTGGCCTTGTCGGGTGGCCTTCACCATGATCATTCCTCTCAGCGTCCGTTGACGGTGCGGTGCGGCCGACAAGCCGCTGCCTCACACTCCGAACAATATACCCCATAGGGGTATTCCGTAGAGATGGAGATCTCTTCGGCTCGGTTATGGCCGGTAACGGCAGGCGTCGGCGAGCGGCCCGGCGCCTGCCGTCCAGAGGTCGGCAGGGTCAGCCGATGGGGAGGCGGCCGAGCAGCCGCTGCATGGTGGCAATCTCGCGGTTCTGGTCGGTCTCGATCTTCTTGGCCAGCGCGATCGCCTCGGCGTTCTTGCCGTTGGTCTGCTCGGACTTGGCCATGGTGACGGCGCCCTTGTGATGCTCGATCATCATCTGGGTCCACATGCGGTCGAACATCGACCCCTTCGCGTCGCCGAGCTCGGACAGTTCGTCCTCGGTCATCATGCCGGGCATCTCGTGGGAGCCGTGGTCGCCGTGAGACGGCGTCGGCACGGGCTTGCCCCAGCTGGTCAGCCAACTCGACAGGGCCTTGATCTCGGGATCCTGGGCGGCCTTGATAGCGGTGGCGAGCTTCTTCACCTCGGCCGTGGTCGCCATGTACCCGGCCATGTGGGCCATCTGCACGGCCTGCTGGTGGTGCGGGATCATCTGGGTCGCGAACGTGACGTCGGCGTCGTTGAAGTCCCGGGCCGGCGCGGTCGAAGTGGTTTCACTGTCGGAGGGTGCGCCGTGGCTCATGCCAGGCATGGAGCCGCAGGCGGTCAGGGTGAGGCTGCCCAGCACGATCAGGGTCGTCGGGGCAGCGGTTTTCCACAGGTGGTGTCGCATGGTTGTGTCCTTGTCGTTCGAAGCGCGGTTTGCGGGACCCCGGGGTGCGCGCGGAAGCGGCCCAGGCCCGGTTTTGGGCAGGGGTCGGCCTAGGTCCGCAGAACGCAGAGTTTCGACAAGGTCGGCCGGCGCCACGGCGGTGACGGGCCGTCGGCGATCACCAGGGCCGCAGTGCGAGCCAGTTGGAGCGGATGCGCGGCGGTGCGGCTGCGCCGAGCGAGGGCGACGATGAGCGCGAGCAGGATCGCGGCGAGCATGGCCAGGCACACGTCGCCCATCGCGTGCAGGTGCCCGTCGCGGCCCGGCTCGACGGTCAGCGCCGATCGTGGTGGCAGCGGGCTGGAGTGAACCGGCGGTGACGCCGGGCGACTGCCCGCGGCACTCATCGAGTGCTCCGCATCGGGCGCTGCCTGCTCGAGACGGCCTGGGGGGTGCGCTACGGCGGCCCCGGCGGGGTCGTGCGCGACCGTTGCTGGGCTCTGGTGGGCGATGGCCATGGCGGCGTCGTGGTTACCGGTCAGGCCGTGCATGGTCAGGACGCCGGCCAGCAGCAACACGGCGATCAGGGCCCTGGCGGACCCGGCTCGTACGCGGAGATGCTGGCTGTTCATCGATCCAAGCCTAGTCAGTTCGTTGCCACGGGCGGTTCAGGGTCGGGTCATGGCTCCAGGTGTCGCGGCGCGATCGCGGCCAGTGCCCCGCCCCGACCACTCTCGAGTGCGATCCGGAGCTGCCGTTCCCCAGGGCCACCAAGCCGCGGCCCTGGGGACGTAGAGCGGGAGATCAACGGCTCGCCGGCACCTCGGTGGAACCCGAGACGGCCGGGTCACCGGTCTCCGGGGCCGCCGGGGGAGCGCTGCGCAGAGAGATCGCCGCCAGCACCGCACCGGCGGCCGCGATCACGGCCGCCCCGACGAAGGCCGCGGAGTAGCCATCGGTGAGCGAGGTCAGGTCACCGAGGCGGTCTGCGCCGTTGGCGGCGGCGACCGCGGTCATCGCCGCCAGGCCGAGCGCGGAGCCGATCTGATAGCTGGTGTTCACGATCCCCGACGCCAGGCCGCCTTCCTCCGGGCGCGCCGAGGACAGGGCGATGCCCAGGCTGGGGATGAACGCCAGCGACATTCCGGCCGCCGCGATGAGTGACGCGGGCAGGACGTCGGTCCAGAACGATCCGTCGGAGCGGATCAGTGACAGCCCGGCCAGACCGGCGGTGAGGATCGCCATGCCGGTGACCAGCGTCTTCTTCGCGCCGATCGCGGCGATCGCCTTCGGTGCGACCACGATCATGCCGAGCATGATGAACGTCGTCATCGGCAGCAGCGCCGACCCGCTCGGGAACGCGCTCAGGCCGAGGACCTGCTGCAGGTACAGGTTCAGGAAGAACCACATCGGCACCCACGCCGCCCCCAGCAGCAACTGCGCCACGTTGGCCGCCGCCAGGTTCGGTGCGGTGAAGATCCCCAGCCGCATCAACGGCTGCTGACGACCAGCCTGGACCGCGACGAACACCACCAGCAGCGCCACCGCTGCCGCGCCGACCAGCAGGGTCGAGGCGTCGGTCCAGCCGACCTCCGGCGCGCGCACGATCGCGTACACCCCGGCGCCCAGCCCCAGCGTGACCGTCAGAGCACCCACGAAATCGATCGAACCGCGCCGCGCCGGCGCTTGCGGCATCAACGCCGGAATCGCGATCAGCGCCACCAGCGCAATCGGGACATTCAGGAAGAACACCCACGGCCACGACAGGTACTCGGTGATCACACCACCGAGGAACACCCCGGCCGTGCCACCGGCCGGAGCGGCCGCGCCGTACAGTGCGATCGCCTTGGTGAGCTCGCGCGGATTGCTCCCGAACAACGTCATCAGCAACGTCAGCGCGGCCGGCGCGATCAGCGCCGCCCCGACGCCCTGGACCGCACGGCCCGTCAGCTCCGCCCCGACGCCGCCGGCGAACCCGGCCACCAGCGAACCGATCAGCAGAACCGCCCAGCCGGCCGCGAACACCCGCCTGGCTCCCAGCAGGTCCGACAACCGCCCGCCAAGCAGCAGCAACCCGCCGAACGCCACCACGTAGGCGTTGAACACCCAGGACAAGTCGCCCGGGCTGAACCCGAGATCGGTCTGCATCTTCGGCAACGCCACGCCGATGATCGACGTGTCCATGATGACCATGAACTGCGCCGCGGCGATCAGACCGAGCGCCCACCAGCGCCTCGTGGACACCGGTGCTTCCATCTGACTCATTGTTACTCCCTACTGGTATGGGGTATTAATCGGCCCCGCGCGCCTCCCAGGGTGATCCAGGGAGTCGATTCGATACCATAGGGGGGTACCCTATTAATTGCAAGCATTGGCGGGATCTCGTCGGAGATCGACCGGTAATGTGCGCTGCAAGGTCAGGAAGGGAAGTGGTGGGCGTGGCCCAGCAGGCACGGCACGGTTACATCGGCGACAAAGACGCCTACCTTCGCCGGCTGAAGCGGATCGAAGGACAGGCTCGGGGCCTGCAAGGGATGGTCGCGGACGAGAAGTACTGCATCGACATCCTCACCCAGGTCTCGGCCATGACCAAAGCACTGGAATCCGTCGCGCTGGGGTTGCTCGACGACCACCTGGCGCACTGCGTGGTCGATGCGGCAGCCGCCGGCGGACCGGAGGCCGACCGCAAGCTCAAGGAAGCATCCGAGGCGATCGCGCGCCTGGTCCGCTCGTGACGCTCACCGCCGCCGCTGCGTTGGTGTTGCAGTGGTGGGGGTTCGGAGAGCGGGACCTGGTTCGGTTGGGGAGCCACCCGAGCGGGTGTGTCTGGGTGTGGCCGGTTCCTGCAGCGCAGGGCCGGCGAGCGTGAGGACAACTGCAGCCGTCGAGGGGCTGCGGGTGAGGTTGGGGGTGCGTGTGGTTCGTCCGTGGGTGGATCGCACATCGCTGGCACGACGGGCGCTTGTTCGGTGGCACCGGCCGATCATCGAGCCGCGGCGCCGGCTGTGCCAGTTGGCTCTCGGCCTCGGCGCGACGCTGCCGCAGATGGTTCGGTGACTTCTCCGCGGCGGCCGCCTCTCCGAGCCAGGCGCTGTCCTGCGCCTCCGCCAAGCGTGCTTCGGCACTGGAGGTCATCTCCTCGATCCGCGACACCTCGGCGGGGTCGACGTTGCCGGACCGACTTGAACGCCGAGCGCGGCTTCCGGCCACCGACAGGTCGAGCGAGCGGCTAAGTGCGGCGGCTTGGCATGATGGGGTGTCATGATGGACGGAACAGATCACACCGGTCCGCGGGGTGCTCAGAACGAGTCAACGTTGGAGGCCGGGTTGCCCACGATCGATCCAGCCGGTGAAGAGGCTGCTGCAGCCTTCGCCCGCCTGGCCGTGGAACTGCACGACGCCGACGGCCTGGACGAGACTGTGGAGGCGGTCGTCCAGTTCGCGCTGCAGGCCCTCAGCTGCAGCTACGCCGGCGTCACGCTCTACTCCCACGGAGCCAGGCCGGAGGTCGCGGCGGTGACCGACTCGGTGGTCGGCGACGTCTACAACCTGCAGATCGATGCCGGGGCCGGGCCCCTGATGGAGGCGCTGCGCAACCAGAACACAGTGCTGATCCGCGACACCGGCACTGATGACCGCTGGCCGGACTGGGCCGAGAAGGTCGCCGGTCTCGGAGTCCGTAGTGTGCTGGACGTTCCGCTGGCAGTAGGCTCCGGCGGACGCTCCGTCGGGGTGCTCGGGCTGTACAGTCCTGACCTCGACGCCTTTGATGCCGACGACGAAGCGATCGCACACATCCTGGCGCGGCATGCCTCGGTCGCGGTGGCGACCGCGCGGCAGGAAGAGACCATGGCCCGGGCGGTCGACGCGCGCAAGCTCGTCGGTCAGGCGATGGGAATCCTGATGGAGCGCTACGGCCTGGACGAGGATCGTGCGTTCGCCATCCTGAAGCGGTATTCCCAGGACACCAACACCAAACTGCGCGACGTTGCCCAGCAACTCGTCGACACGCGCAGGCTGCCCCGCCCGAATCAGTGACGGAGCAGCTTGCCGTCGGCGCGTCTGTCTAGCGGCCGTTGACCTCCCAGGCAGCGGTGGTGCGAGGACTGGTCACCCGCCATGGGCCGGCGGCATCACTCAACCCGGCAGCTTGCGGGTGTCGACGAGTTGCTGAGCGACGTCCCGGAGCTTCGTGTTGGATTGCTGGGAGTACCGTCTCAGGACGGCGAACGCCCGGTCGCCGTCCAGGTTGTACCGTTCCATCAGGATCCCCATCGCCTGACCGACGAGCTTGCGCGCGTCGACCGCCTGGGCCATGTTCTCCTCGTGGCGCGCGGTCGCCACCGCGACCGACGCATGACGTGCCAGGATGTGCGCGATCGCCTCGTCATCGGCGCTGAACGCGTCCGGCACCACGCTGTACAGGCCGAGTACTCCGACACTGCGTGCCGAAGTCGTCAACGGTACGTCGAGCACACTCCGTACGCCGAGCGACAACACCTTGGCCGACCAGTCCGGCCAGCGCGTTTCCACCGCGGTGTCGCGGATCAGCAACGTCTCGTGGTCGCGCATCGACTTGATCAACGGCCCGACCCCGCCGGCCATCTGCCAGTGGTAGATCTCGGCGACCATCGGGTCCGTCGCCGCGGGAACCTCCGGTCGGCCACGCACCGCCAGGGCGACGCCGGCATGCGAGCAGTTCAGCGCCTGGAGAGCGAACTGCACCACCGCGTCCACCGTCTCGTGGACACTGGGGGAGCCGTGCAACCAGACGGCGAGCCGGGCGAAGACATCAGCGGTCTCCGCCGGCCCTCGATCATGGCTACTTGGCGTGGGGAGACGAAGTACCTGTTCGTGCCGCTGTTCGGGTGTGAATTCAGGCAACGACGCGGTCATGCGGCCGGACGCCTGCTTGTCCGGGCCCGGCTGGAGACGCCGCGCGTGGTGGCCTCAGCGTCTCGTTCGTCGCCGGACGGCGCCCTCGGCCCAGGGCACACCGGACCCGAACGCAACGGACCCCCGCCCAGCCTTCGCAGTTTCCACTGCTTCTCGTCGTAATCGTAGTACGTGTCGACGCCGCCGACTGTCATCGGTCCTCCGGTCAGGACGAATCACCTCTTGGCTGCTGACTGTCCAACAGACCGGTGACGGCAAGTTTGCCACTTCGCTGAGTACTGCACCAGTACCCCGACGTGGCGTCCGCGTGGCGAGACAGTGAACGCAGTGCGTTCGTGGCGCTGCGGTCAGGAGCTCTCGCGGTCTTCGAGCCCGACCGCCTGGCGTAGCTCGCGGGTAGCGTCCTGCAGCTGTCGGGCATCCTCCGACTGCCGCTCGTCCATCAGCGCCGCGAGCGCGGCGGCGAGCGCGTTCAGCTTGTCCTGTACGGCGCCGTCGGCCCGCGTCTGCGAGTTCTGCAGCAGCGCCACCATGAGGAAGGTGACGATCGTGGTCGCGGTGTTGATGATCAGCTGCCAGGTGTCCACGCTCCCGATCAGGAAGTACGACGGCGCCCACAGCAGCACCAGCAGAACACAGAAGGCGAAGAACCACGCGCGCGAGAAGAATCGCGACGCAGCCCCGGCGAAGCGGTCGAAGAACCCCAGCCGAGCCGAAACGTCGGACGGCATGTGTGCGGCTTCGGCCTCCGTCGTCACTGTGTTCGTCATGGTTCGCCTCTCCGCGCACCGTCGTGTAGCTCACCCCAACCGGTGCCCTCGGCGTCGAAATTCATGCACCAGGATGATCACTCAGCGCAACCGGCAACCGGCAACCGGCAACCGGCAACAGGCGCCGGTCCCGCGGACCGGTTCAGGCGCGTTGCGGTTCTCAAGGTGCCGGTTGATCTCGTCGACATCTGGCGCTCGCCGTTGACAGGAGACAATCGCTCAGTAAATATTGAGGCAATGAACGTTGAGCGGACCTCCTTGGTGGAGCGGGCACGGGTGCATGCGGCGCTCGGGGATCCGGCTCGGTTGGCGATCGTGGAGGCGCTGGCGATCGGTGACGCGGCGCCAGGGGAGTTGGCGGCGTTGCTGCAGATGCCGACGAATCTGGTGGCGCACCATCTGAAGGTCCTGCAGGACGCCGGCGTGGTGATGCGCGGGAGGTCCGAAGGTGATCACCGCCGGACCTACGTGCGTCTGGTGCCGGAGACGTTGGCTTTGGTAGCCGGCCCGTCGGTGCATGACGTGCCGCGGGTGGTCTTCGTGTGCACGCACAACTCGGCCCGGTCGCAGTTGGCGGCGGCGATCTGGACGCGGCGCAGTCACGTGCCGGCGGTGTCGGCGGGGACTCGGCCGGCGGAGCGGGTGCATCCGCGGGCGGTGAAGGCGGCGCGTCGGCGCGGACTGGATCCCGGGAGCTGGCGGACCGCTCGGGTGAGTGACGTGGTCGAGCCGGATGACTTGGTGATCGCGGTGTGCGACATCGCGTACGAACAGCTGCCGGCCGAAAGCCGGCCGCGGGTGCACTGGTCGGTGCCCGATCCGGCACCGACGAACACGGATGCGGCATTCGAGGCCGCCTACGACGAGATCGCCGGCCGCATCGATCGGCTGGCGCCAATGGTTGCAGCGAGCAAGGGAAAGGGGAGCGGAGCATGACCGAAGTCGCCGGCTGTCACCGGGAGGGCCTGTCCGACGAGCTCGACGTACCCGCTGTGAGCGGCGAGTGAACACGACTCCGCTGTGGCGACGAGTAGTGGCCGAGGGCATCGGAACCGGACTGCTGGTCACCGTGGTGGTCGGCTCGGGGATCGCGGCGGCCAGGTTGTCCCCGGACGATGCCGGGCTGCAACTGCTGGAGAACGCGTTCGCGACCGCACTGGGGCTCGCGGTATTGATCCTGATGCTCGGTCCAGTGTCGGGCGCACACTTCAACCCGGTGGTCTCAGGTGTCGACTGGTGGATCGGTCGTAGGGCGGGCACTGGCCTGACCGGGCGTGACCTCGGCGCGTACGTGCCGGCGCAGCTCGTCGGCGCGGTGCTGGGCGCCGTCCTGGCGAATCTGATGTACGGCGGGGCCGCGGTGTCGTGGTCGACGACTGACCGGAGCTCCGGGGCCCTGTGGCTGGGTGAAGTGGTCGCGACGGCCGGGCTGATCATGGTGGTCTTCGCGCTGGCCGCATCCGGCCGTGCGACCCTGGCGCCGGCCGCGGTCGGGGCCTATGTCGGGTCGGCGTACTGGTTCACGTCGTCGACCTCGTTCGCCAATCCGGCGGTCACGATCGGACGGGCGTTCAGCGACACCTTCGCCGGAATCGCCCCGGCGTCCCTGTCCGGCTTCGTGGTCGCGCAGATCCTCGGCGCCGCAGTCGGACTGGGCTTGCTGACCCTGTTGTACCCGAAAGCCGGTCGCGCTGCTGACGAAGTCGTCACCCGGCGGATCGACATCCCTGCGAGTGATGGAGTGTTCAAGTGAGCAAGCCGAGTGTCCTGTTCGTCTGTGTCCACAACGCCGGCCGGTCCCAGATGGCCGCGGGCTGGTTGCGGCACCTTGCGGGCGACACCGTCGAGGTCCGGTCGGCCGGATCTGCGCCCCGCGACCAGATCAATCCGGTTGCCGTGGAGGCGATGGCTGAGGTCGGTATCGACATCACCGGTGCGGTGCCGCAACTGCTGGAGACCGAGGCGGTGCAGGACAGCGACGTCATCGTGACGATGGGATGTGGCGACGCGTGCCCGATCTTTCCAGGCAAGCGCTACGAGGACTGGGAGCTCACCGACCCGGCAGGTCAGCCGATCGAGGTCGTCCGCCAGGTCCGCGACCAGATCCGCGAGCGGGTGGAGAAGCTTGTCGGAGAACTGCAAGCTTCCTGATCAGAGTTTGGTGACCAGGTCACGGGCTGTCCGGCCGGCACCGATCAGTGTGGCCGAGGCCGGACCGGTCCAGTCGCCGTAGCCGATCAGGTGCAGGCGTGGTTCCTGGATCGCCTGCGTGCCGTCGGTCCGCATCCGCCCGTCCGGTCCGCGCAGGCCGAGAGATGTGAGATGACCGAGAGCCGGGCGGAAGCCCGTGCACCAGATGATCGTGTCGACTGACGACTCGCTGCCGTCGCGCCAACGCACGCCGTGTTCGACCAGGCGGGCGAACGGTCCCCGGGCGCGGAGTACGTTGCGGTCACGAGCCGCCCGCACACTGTCGACCATCACGATGTCGCCGAGCCCGGCAACGCCGCCGGTGTCCGGACCGCCCAGCCGGCGCGCTCGGTACCGACGCGTCGCGAGCTCGAACAACACCCGTCCGTCGACGTCGTCAGGCAAGAAGCGTGGCGGGCGGAGGGTTACCCAGATGGTGCCCGCGACCTGTGAGACCTCGGCGAGGATCTGCGCGGCCGAGTTGCCGCCGCCGACGATCAGCACCCGCTGACCAGCGAAGTCGGAGGCGTGGCGGTAGTCGGCCGTGTGCAGTTGCCGGCCGGCGAACGATCCCGGGTACGCCGGAACGAACGGCCTCGTCCAGGTCCCGGTCGCTGAGACGACGTGTTCCGCAAGCCAGTCACCGCGACCGGTGTGAACCTCCAGCAGTCCGCGATGGCCGCGGATCACCGATCGCACCGCGACGGAGCGCCGTACGGCGAGCCCGTAGCGCTGTTCGTACCGAGTCAGGTAGTCGACGACATGAGCCGCCAACGGATAGCCGGAGTCGCCGGTCCAGGGGGGCATCATCCACCCGGGCAGCGAGGAGTACTGCGTGGGGGAGAAGGTCCGTAGGGTCGGCCACATCCGTGCCCAGGCCCCGCCCGGCTCCGCGGCGGCGTCGAGGATCACGAAGTCCTTGTCCGGTACCAGCCCGGAGCGCTGTAGGTAGAAGCCTGTCGCGAGGCCTGCTTGCCCACCGCCGATGACGACGACGCCCGTCATCCGGCAGTTCAGACCGTGGTGCCTGCCGGTACCGACAGGAGTGTCGACAGCCAGGTCAGCCGTTCGGGGCGGGGCCAGTAGTAGACCCAGGTGCCGCGGCGCTCGCAGTCGACCAGGCCCGCCTCGCGGAGCACCTTGAGGTGGTGCGAGATCGTCGGCCCGGAGACGTCGAACCGCGGAGTGATGTCGCAGACGCAGACCTCGTCACCGGCCGAGGCGATGATCGACATCAGCCGCAACCGAACCGGGTCGGCAAGCGCCTTGAACACCGCCGCGCCCTCGACCGCCCCGGCGTTGTCGAGCGCCGCGTCCATGATCGGAACGCAGCAACCGCCGCCGACGGGCTCTAGGGGTAGCTGCTTTGACATACGTCTATCTTGACTTACGTCTAATCAGGAGGCAAGGTGGGGTTTGTTGATTAGATGATCATCAACTCAGACAGCCTCGGGGTGGTTTGGTTTCGCCCTGCACAGAATGTTGGAGAGTAGCAATGAGCGTTTCATCGAAAGACCTGCCGGTCGTGGTCGTCGGCGCTGGACCGGTGGGCCTTGCGGCCGCTGCGCAGCTGGCCGAGCGCGGGCTGGAGTTCGCCGTTCTGGAGGCGGGCTCGAGTGTGGCCGCGGCGGTCGACGAATGGCGGCATGTCAGGCTGTTCAGCCCCTGGCGTTACGACATCGACGGTGCCGCGCGACGCCTGCTGGAGCGGACCGACTGGATCGAGCCGAACCTCGACGACCTGCCCACCGGTGGCGACCTGATCGACGCCTACCTCGCACCGCTGGCCAAGACGCCGCAACTGGCGGACCGGATCCAGTACGGCGCCGAGGTGACCGCGGTGACCCGGGTCGGTTTCGACCGCGTCCGCACCGCGGGTCGCGAGGAAGCGCCCTTCCTGGTGCGTCTGGCCGACGGTCAAGAGGTGCTCGCCAGTGCCGTGATCGACGCGGCCGGGACCTGGCGCCGGCCGAGCGTCCTGGGCGGTTCGGGGATCCCGGCCCGGGGTGAGGCTGAGGCGGCCGACTCGATCTGGTCGGCGTTGCCGGACGTTCTGGTGCGCGACCGTGAACGCTTCGCTGGTCGCCGTACGGCGGTCGTCGGGGCCGGCCACTCGGCGGCGACAACGCTGCTCGAACTGGGCGAGCTGGCCGCGCAGGAGCCGGGTACCGAGGTCTTCTGGGTGGTTCGCGGTGCGGATCAGGCTCGCACCTACGGCGGCGGCGGGGCTGACGAGTTGCCCGCCCGGGGTGCTCTCGGCAGCCGGTTGAAGCGGCTGGTGCGGAGCGGCCCTGTCGAGCTGGTGAGCAGCTTCCGGATCGAGTCCATCGCCCGTACGGCGGACGGCCGGATCGAGCTGGCCGCGGGAGAGCGCCGCGTCGTCGTGGACACGGTGGTCAACTCGACGGGCTTCCGGCCGGACCACGACATGGTGGGCGAGCTGCGACTCGACCTCGACCCGATCCTCGGTTCCACGCGGGCGCTCGCGCCGCTGATCGATCCGAACAAGCACTCCTGCGGGACGGTTCCGCCGCACGGCGTCGACGAGCTCGAGCACCCCGAGCCGGGGTACTACGCGGTGGGCGCGAAGTCGTACGGCCGCGCGCCGACCTTCCTGCTGGCGACCGGCTACGAGCAGGCGCGTTCCGTGGTCGCCGCGCTCGCGGGTGACTGGGAGGCCGCGCGGGCCGTGCAGCTGAACCTGCCCGAGACCGGGGTGTGCTCGTCGAACGTCGCCTACGGCGACGCGGCGGACGAGTCCGCGGGCGGATGCTGCGGCCCGGCGCCGCAGGCAGCCGGCATCGAAGCTCCGGTCGGCCGAGGCCTGGCAACCGGGGTCAGCGGTGGTCTCCTGACGGTCGTCGAGACGAAGCCGACCAGTCAGTCCAGCTGCTGCGGCTGACGAGGGCCAAGTGTCTCGCGTGGATCAGGATTCGTGCCACGTCATCGGCGCCGCGGGACACTCCTCGCAGGGTGTTCGACGAGAACGATCGCGCTGACAAGGACGGCGCGTCCGCGGCCTTGTCCGACCTCCAGCTATCTCCAGAGCTGCTGCTGAGCAGCACGTGTCGCGGGGCAGTCGTTTCGTGCCGGATGCCCCGGGGCACCCGGCAAGGATCAGCTGTAAGGGAGACAGTGATGACTTTGCCGTTGCCTGAGTACGACAACCTTCCGCTGGGGTCGTTGATGACGCGGATCAGGTCGCTGGACAGCGATCGGCTGGCCGAGCTGATCGCGTACGAGCAGGCGCACGCACACCGAACCGCGGTCCTGGAGCTGCTTCGGCACCGGAGTGAGGAACTCGAGCGAGGTGCTGAGCCGACCGGAGGCGATCCCGCTGCCTTCAAGCCGGAAACCGCATCCACCCCCTCGCCCGGCTCCAAGGTCGGCCCGACGGACGGACCCGCGCTGAATCCACCGGCGCACGGCGACCCCACCAACCCGTCCCAGCCTCGCGACTGACACCGCCCCCCGCCTTTGACGCCGGTCGACGCCGGTCACAGAGGACCGCCCGGCTCGGGACGATTTCCATCGTTGCACAACCCGGTCGGCCGACATAGCCTGCGCAGTATCGAGCGCAGATGGGAAGGACCTGGAATGACCAGCACTGTCGGCAGAGCGTCCACCTCGTTCGACCTGCGGGCTGATGTCGAGGCGCTGCATCGCGACGGCATCACCGCACTGCAAGGGGCCTTCTCCCGCGAGTGGGCCGAGCAGATGCGCGAGGACATGATGGACGCGTTCTGGTCGGCGATCCAACGGCCTGGTGGCGCCATCGGCCGCGGCCCGCGCCGGTGGTACGTCGAAGTCCACCCGCAGGACATCACCGGCTTCGTCGAGCTGGTGACCCATCCATGGGTCACCAGGATCTGCGAGGCGGTGCTGGGCCCTGAGTACGAGATCGTCGAGATCGGTTTCGACG
>NZ_SMKR01000011.1 GCF_004348725.1 Kribbella turkmenica | reverse complement strand
GGGTGGGGGATTCTTCACCGCCATCTGCGACTCATTCGGGCGGCCGCCGGTTCGGCACTGGACAGGCGTCGAGGCGCTGGCCGGGCCGGACGCAGACCTGCCGGCGATGAGCGCGACCAAGCACACGGAGGCGATCGCCCGCGACGTGGATCCGTCGGGACCGGTTGCCGAGGCGTTCGAGACGCTGCGGACGACGGCGGCGCGAGACGATGTGCACTCGGCTGCCCTGGCCGTGGACCCGATGCGTTGGGACTTGGTGCATTTCACCCTGTGGAGTTCGCCCGAGCCCGGCGCGGTGCCCGGAACGCGGTACCAGGTGCTGCACTTGTCCACACCCGGGACAAAGCACCTGCTGGGACGCTGATTTCGCCGTATCTTTCCAGACATGAAGTACACGAGCCCGCATCTTTGACGCCCTGACCGCCTACCGAGGAGCCTGTCCGGCCGCATCGTCGCGTACGAGGCGCTGCAGGACTTCATCCCGCTGTATCCGCTGTACCAGTTGCTGTTCACCGACCACGGGTTGTCGCCCGCCCAGATCTCGATGCTGTTCGTCATCTGGTCGACGACCGCCTTCGTCCTCGAGGTGCCGTCGGGCGCCTGGGCGGACACGTACTCGCGGCGCAAGCTGCTGATCTTCGGCGCGCTGATCAGCGGGCTCGGGTACGCGGCCTGGGTCACCGTGCCGTCGTTCGCCGGATTCGCGCTCGGCTTCGTCCTTTGGGGTGTGTCGTCCGCGCTGATCTCGGGCACGTTCGAGGCCTTCGTGTACGACGAGTTGGCCGCGCGCGACCGCACCGACACGTACGCCGGGCTGCTCGGCCGGGCCCGGTCGGCCGCCTTGGTCGCCAACCTGGCCGCGACCGCCTCGGCCGCACCGTTGTTCGACCTGGGCGGCTACGTGCTCGCCGGAGTCGTCAGCGTGCTCAGCTGCCTGGCGCAAGCGGTGGTGGCGTGGTCGTTTCCGGAGGCACCACGGGCGACCTCGGCCGGAGAGCCTGGCGATCCCGAGGCCGAGCCGGTGCCCACGACGACCAGGGTTGCGCTCGCCGAGTACTGGGTGACGCTCAAGGCCGGAGTGACCGAGGCCCTGACCAGTCGTCCGGTTCGCAGGGCGGTCCTCCTGGTCTCCCTGCTCGGTGGATTCCTCGCGTTCGACGAGTACTTCCCGTTGCTCGCCCGGGACGCCGGCGCCTCGACGACGGTCGTGCCGCTGCTGATCGCGGGCACGGTGGCCGCCCAGGCGGTCGGCGGTGCGCTCGCCGGACCGGCCTACAAGTTGCCAGCGGCAACGTTTGCGGCCGGGCTGGGAGCGACGGCGGCGTTGATCGCCTGGGGTGCACTGAGCGGGACGGCCTGGGGCTTTGCCCCGATCGCGCTCGGGTACGGCGTGATGCAACTGGTGATCGTGGTCGCGGAGGCGCGGCTGCAGGACTCGATCACCGGTGCGGCGCGGGCGACCGTGACATCGGTGTCCGGGTTGTTCGCCGAGGTCTTCGCGGTCGCGGTGTACGCGGGGTTCGCCCTCGGGTCCTGGTGGTTCAGCCTGTCGGTCCTGGTGGCTGCGCTGACGGTCCCGGTCCTGCTGTCGGCGATCGCCGTACCGTTCGCGTTGCCGCCGGCGAGATATTCGGTGTCCGCCGAAGTGTCGGACGCCTAGCCTCGCAGGCATGAAGAAGGAGACGGTGCTGGCGGCGGGCGCGGCGACGGTGACGGTGGTGCTGTGGGCTTCGGCCTTCGTTGCGATCCGTCATGTCGGGCAGGAGTTCTCGGCCGGTGCGCTGTCCCTGGGCCGGTTGCTGGTGGGGAGCCTCCTGCTGGGTGCGTTCGCGTTCACCCGGCCGCGCCGCTGGCCCGCCAGGGGTGACTGGAAGTTCCTGCTGGTGTGCGGCCTGTTGTGGTTCGGCGTCTACAACCTGGCGCTGAACGAGGCCGAGCAACGGCTCGACGCCGGCACGACCGCAATGCTGGTGAACATCGGCCCGCTGCTGATCGCCCTGCTGGCCGGCGTACTCCTGCACGAGGGTTTTCCGCGGCAGTTGGTGATCGGCAGCGTCGCCGCGTTCGGCGGGGTCGTGCTCATCGGTCTGTCGTCGTCCGAGGGGCAGGCCGAGACGTGGGGCGTGGTGCTGTGTCTCGTCGCGGCGGCGGCGTACGCGATCGGGGTCGTCTCGCAGAAGCCCCTGCTGACCAGGCTGCCCGCGCTCGAGGTGACCTGGCTGGCGTGCGTGATCGGAACGGTCAGTTGCCTGCCGTTCGCGCCCGCGCTCGTCCGGGAGACCGCCGACGCGCGGCCGTCGACCATCTGGTGGGTCGTCTTCCTCGGCGCGTTCCCGACCGCGATCGCCTTCACGACCTGGGCGTATGCGTTGGCCCGGACGACGGCCGGGCGGATGGGTGCGACGACGTACCTGGTCCCGCCGTTGACGATCTTCCTCGGCTGGCTGCTGCTCGACGAGAGCCCGGCGCCGCTGGCCTACCTCGGCGGAGCGCTCTGCCTGGTCGGGGTTGCGATCTCGCGCTACCGGTCGCGGCGGACCGCGGCAGCGAATCCGGTGGTCAGCACGGTCAGCCCGGACTCGAATCCGCTGTCGAAGTCGTAGGCGAGCCCCTCCGGGCCCAGTTCGCCGACCACTCGCGCGAGCGTCGGCGCCTTGCCCGCGGGCAGACCCTGCACCCGGGTCAACAGGTCGGGCGCCAGTTCGAACGTTTCGGCACGCACCGCCGCCTCTCCGAGCGTGAAGCCGTGGATGAAGTCGACCAGAGTGTTCACGGACTCGAAGATCTGCCGTGGCGCCAGGCCGGCTCGGTCGAGCGCGCGGTAGAACGGCTCGACGGTCACGACGACCACGTCCGACACCGCGGCCGGGTCGGAAAGCACCTGCAGGGCGAGGTTCGGATGCGCCTGCAGCGCGTTCCGGTAGGACCGCGCCGCGTCCTTCACCTGTTCCTGCCAGGGCACCGCGTCACCCGGATCGGGTTGCTCCAGGTCGGCGAACACCAGTTCCGCGAGGCCTGCCAGGACGGCGGCCTTGTTCGGCAGGTGGTGGTAGAGCGACATCGGGTTGACTCCGAGCGTCGAGGCGAGCCGGCGCATGGTGAGCGCGTCGATGCCTTCGTCGTCGACGATCCGCAGCGCCGCCGTCAGGATCGCCTCCCGGCTCAGCCGCTCCTCGCCGGCGCGAGGCCGTCCGGACCGCTTGCCAGCATTAACCATACGCCGTATGGTACATAACCATACAACGTATGGAAAAGGAGCACGGAATGAAGGCGTTGGCGGGGAAGGTGGCGTTGGTGACCGGGGCGACCCGGGCGGCCGGCCGGGGGATCGCGGTCCAGCTGGGTGCCGCCGGCGCGACCGTCTACGTGACCGGGCGCAGCACGCGGGGGCGGCGGTCGGAGATGAACCGGCCGGAGACGATCGAGGAGACCGCCGAGCTGGTCGACCAGGCCGGCGGCCACGGCATCGCCGTACCGACCGATCATCTGGACCCCGAGCAGGTCCGGGCGCTGGTCGACCGGATCGAGCGCGAGCAGGGTGCGCTGCACATCCTGGTGAACGACATCTGGGGTCAGTTCAGCGAACCGGAGTGGGACAAGACGGTGTGGGAGAGCGACCTCGACGACGGCCTGCGGCTGCTCCGGCTCGGTGTCGACACGCACGTGATCACCAGCCACTTCGCCTTGCCGCTGCTGATCGAGTCGCCTGGTGGCCTGGTCGTCGAGATGACCGACGGCACGAACGAGTACAACGCGGACAACTACCGCGTCTCGTTCTTCTACGACCTCGCCAAGGGCGCGGTCAGCCGGATGGCGTTCGCCCTCGCGCACGAGCTCGACAAGTACGACGCCACCGCTGTCCTGCTGACGCCCGGCTGGCTGCGGTCCGAGGCCATGCTCGAGGGCTTCGGCGTGGCCGAGGCCAACTGGCGGGACGCGACCGAGCGAATCCCGCACTTCGCGATCTCCGAGAGTCCGTCGTACGTCGGCCGCGCGGTGGCCGCCCTGGCCGCGGATCCCGGCGTACGGCGCTGGAACGGCAGGTCGACGTCGAGCGGCGAGCTCGCCCGGCTGTACGGCTTCACCGACCTCGACGGGAGTCAGCCGGACGCGTGGCGCTACATGGTCGAGGTCCAGGACCCGGGCAAACCGGCCGACACCACCGGCTACCGCTGAAGCTGGTACGGCGCGCAGACCTCGACGCCGTCGCCCGGCGTCGGCAAGGGCTGCACGTCGCCGGTCAACCCGGCATGCGGATGGGCGGCCACGACCGGAATCCCGGACGCGGCCGCCACCGCGAGCACCTCTCGCCGCGACGTGACCGCTCGCGCGGGATCCCGTTCGTACACGTAGGTGAGCTCGGGCCACCGAGCCTGCGCCGGATGCACCAACACGTCGCCCGCGAGCACCGCCCGCGCGGTCAGCACGGACTGATGCCCGGGCGTGTGTCCTGGCGTCGGCAGCAACCGCATCCCACGCAAGCCGATCTCGCCGTCCACCGCCCTGAGCTGCCCGGCGTCGACGATCGGCCGGATCATCCGCTCGTACGTCGCCCCGCCGCGCACGTGCTCGAGTTCGGCACGCTGGACGACGTACTCGGCGTTCGTGAATCGCGGTTGCTCACCGTCGGTGCTCCAGCCGACGTGATCCAGATGCACGTGGGTCAGCACGACGGTGTCGATGTCTGTCTCCCGGACGCCGACCTTCGCCAGCAGCGCCGGCAGCCGCCCGCTCACTCCCAGCCACGCTGCCGCCTCGCCGCCCGCGGGCCCGATCCCGGCGTCTACCAGCACGACCCCGCCCGCGCCGGTCAGCAGATAGCTGTGGAAATGCAGCCACCATCCCTGACCCTGGATGTTGCCCGGCATCACCTCGGCGGTCCACGCTGCGTGCGCCGGCGTCCAACCCGGCAACGCCTCCTCGATCGGCTCGGGAAACACCGCCACCGCATCGCACAGCACCGTCACGTCCACGGACCAAGTCTGGGTCAGGGGAGGAGCATCCAGGTGGCCAAGCCGGCCATCAGGACCCCGATGCCGGAGTCGAGGACCTGCCACGCACGCGGCCGGGCGAACAGCGGCGTGAGCTTGCGGGCGAAGAAGCCGAGCGCGAAGAACCAGCTGAAGGAGGCGGTCACCGCGCCGAGCCCGTAGATCCAGCGGCCGTCGTCGCCCCGCTGGTTGGCGAGCGAGCCGAGCAGGACGACGGTGTCGAGGTAGACGTGCGGGTTGAGGTAGGTGAACCCGAGACAGGTGAGCAGGACGCTGCGGAGCGCGGCCGGCGCGTGGTTCGACGGGCTGAACGAGTCGGGCTTCAGCGCACGCCGGAAGGCGAAGGCGGCGTACACGTAGAGGAAGGCGGCGCCGCCGTACTTCGCGATGTCGAGAGCCAGTTCGCTGCGGGTGAGCAGCGCGCCGAGACCGGCGATCCCGCTGGAGATCAGCAGCGCGTCGGACAGCGAGCAGATCAGCACCACCGGCAGGACGTGCTCGCGGCGCAGGCCCTGGCGCAGGACGAAGGCGTTCTGCGCCCCGATCGCGATGATCAGGGACAGCGTCGTGGCGAAGCCGGCGAGGAGGGACATGCTTCGACCGTAGGCACGCGGAAATGATCAGAACAGCTAAAGATTCTGGTGTGCCATTAGCATGACTTCATCATGCAGATCGACTCCGCACAACTCGACACGTTCGCGGCCGTGGTCGACGAAGGCAGCTTCGACGCGGCGGCGCGGCGGCTGAACATCACGCCGTCGGCGGTCAGCCAGCGCATCAAGGCCCTGGAGGGCAGACTCGGCCAGGTGGTCGTGATGCGCGGCAAGCCGGCCCGGCCGACGGAGGTGGGCGAGGCGTTGCGCCGGCTCGCGCGGCAGGTCTCGCTGCTGGAACTGGAGGCGATCGCCGCGATCCGCGGCCGGGCCGACACGCTCCGGCTGCCGATCGCGGTGAACGCGGACTCCCTGAACAACTGGTTCCTGCCCGCGATGCTCGACCTGTCCCGGCAGCACGCGGCCCGGTTCGTCGTTCACCAGGAGGACGAGGAGCACTCGGCCGGGTTCCTCCGCAACGGCACGGTGCTGGCCGCGGTCACCGCCGATCCGCGGCCGGTCCAGGGCTGCCGCGTCGTACCGCTCGGCAAGATGCGCTACCTCGCGGTTGCGACGCCGGAGTACGCCGACCGCTGGCTGACCGGGAGGCCACTGGCCGACGCGCTCGCCGAGGCGCCGATGATGGTTTTCAACAGCAAGGACCTGCTGCAGCACCGGCTGATCCGCAAGGTCACCCGCCGCCGGCTCGACCCGCCGACCCATGCGGTGCCGGCGCCAGGGGCGTTCCACCAGGCCGTCCGGATCGGTCTCGGCTGGGGCATGATCGAGGACGAGGTCGCACAGCCGGAACTGGCCGCCGGCCGCCTGGTGGACATTGCCCCCGGCAAGTACATCGACGTCCCGCTCTACTGGCAGCACTGGAAACTGCAGTCCGAGGTGCTGGACGCCCTGACCGCGGCGGTACTCCGGGCAGCGTCGCAAGGACTCCGCTGACGCTCAGTCCCAGCGCATGGCCATCGGGTTGTCGGCCGGGATCAGACCGGACGCCATCAGCGTCGCGCTCAGCGGACGGACGAGGCCCTCGAGCTCGGTGGTGAGCTCGTCACCGAGCGCACGCCACCCCTGGTCGGCCAAGACGTCCGTCGTCGCTTCGACCTGCTCGCGAAGCTGCCGGCCGTTGTCGGTCAGTCGACCCGCCGGATCCAGCAGGCCGCGACTCCGCAGATCGTCCTCCGCCGCTGCCCAGTCGTCGTCGCTCCACCGGCGATTGACCTGGAACACCTCCTTCGAGGGCCCACCCGCGGCCGAGATGGTCACACAGGCCTGACACGGACTCAGGCCGGCGCCGACGAGGGCCGCGACGTGCCCGTCACCGCGGGACTCCCGCAGGGTCGTCGTCGCCTGCCACAGCGCAAGGTGGGGTTCGTCCGGCCACGCCAGCTCCGCGTTGGCCGCTGCGATCGGCCGTCCGGCCACGGGCGCCAGCTCGGCGGCCTGACGGCCCAGGTCGGCTGCGCGACGGAACGACGTACCCGGGAAGAGTCGTCGTACGGCGGAGTCGACCGCGCGGAGGCGGGCGTCGAGGAGTTGGGCGGGCGACGCGTAGCTCCAGGCATCCGGGAGGGCGCGAGCGACCATGGCCGGGTGGAAGTTGTAGAAGACCGCCGCGACCAGTGCCGGGCCGGCGGGACCGAGCGGGGCGGCGCGGCAGCCGAAGTAGCTCATCCAGCCACCGCGCAGGCCTAGCGCGTCGGTCTCCCGCCTGGTGTCCGGGGCGAAGTACGTGATCGCGTGGTACGGCTCGAGGGCCTTCCACATCCGCCGTGCGCGGGTCATCGAAGCGGCCGGTGCATGACGTGCAGGCCGACGTACCCGTGCTTGGGGTGCTCGAAGGCCTCCGGGACCGTGCCGATGATGGTGAAGCCGAGCTCCTGCCAGAGGTGGACGGCCGGCTCGTTCGTCTCGACGACCGCGTTGAACTGGATCGCCCGGAAACCCTCGTCCCCGGCCCAGGCGATCATGTCCTCGCAGAGCAGCCGCCCGACACCCTTGCCCCGGGCGGCCGAGTCGACCATGAAGCTCGCGCTGGCGACGTGTGAGCCGGGGCCCGGGCGGTTCGGGTACATGCTCGCGCTGCCGAGAACGGTGCCGTCGGCATCGACCGCGACCGTGGTCCGGCGGAGTGGATCCGCCGGCGGCGACATCCACAGCGCCCGGCCCTGCTCCTCGGTCAGCTCCGGGTCGTACGCGTAGGTCTCACGTGCGGTCACGATGTCGCGGAAGAACGGCCAGATCGCCGTCCAGTCGTCCGCGGCAGCGTTCCGGATCTGTCCGGTCATGGGGCCTCCCGGCCTGGACTGAGGAGCGGAGGGAGCGAAGCGACCGGAGCGACGAGGGAAGGCCGGGAGACAGAGCCCCATGACCCGCCGCGCCGGAGGCGTGGCATATGCACTGACATGGTGCGAGAAGCATCACCCGTCGGGCGGAGGTTGCCAAGCGCATATCCGTGCGGCCGTAGCATTGCCGGGGATGACAGACATCGTGGTTCACGGGTTGCCGCGCTGGAGTCTGGCCGTGCCCCCGCTCGCCTTCGCCGTCCTGCTGCTGTCCTGGGGCCGTGACCTCGGCGCGCTCCTGCTGATCCTGGTCTGCGCCGGTCTCGGGTCCGCGGTGATCGCCGCCGTCCACCACGCCGAAGTGGTCGCCCACCGGGTCGGCGAACCGTTCGGCACGTTGATCCTGGCGCTGGCCGTGACCGTGATCGAGGTCGCCCTGATCGTGACGCTGATGGCGTCCGGCGGCGACAAGGCGGCGTCACTGGCCCGGGACACCGTGTTCGCCGCGGTGATGATCACCTGCAACGGCGTCCTCGGGTTGTCGCTGGTCGTCGGGTCGCTGCGCCACCACGTCCAGGAGTTCCGCGTCCGCGCCTCCAACAGCGCGCTGGCGGTGATGACAGCGCTCGTCACGCTCAGTCTGGTGCTGCCCACCTTCACCACCAGCGCGCCCGGTCCGCAGTTCAGCGCCGCGCAACTGGCGTTCGCCGGGGTCGTCTCGCTGGTGATGTACGGCGTCTTCGTGTTCGTCCAGACCGTCCGCCACCGCGACTACTTCCTCCCGGTCTCGTCCGGTACGCCGGACGTGCAGCGGCACCGAGACGTCGAGCAGCTCGTGGTCGCCGTCGACGAGGACCACGAGGAGCACGCGGTCGCGCCGAGCAGCAAGGTCGCCCTGATCAGCCTGAGCCTGCTCTTCGTCTGCCTGGTCGCGGTCGTCGGCCTGGCCAAGACCGTGTCGCCGAAGCTCGAGTCCGCGGTGGATTCGGCCGGCGCGCCGCTGGCCGTGGTCGGGGTCGTGATCGCTTTGCTGGTGCTGCTGCCGGAGACGGTTGCCGCGGTACGCGCCGCACTGCGCAACCGCCTCCAGACCAGCGTCAACCTCGCGCTCGGGTCGGCGCTCGCCAGCATCGGCCTCACCATTCCGGCCATCGCGGTCGCGTCCATCTGGCTCACCGGCCCGCTGGTGCTCGGCCTGGGCGGCAAGGAGATGGTGCTGTTCGCGCTGACTGTGGTGACCGCCACGCTGACGCTTGCCACCGGGCGTGCGACTCTGCTGCAGGGGGCTGTCCACCTGATGGTCTTCAGCGCGTTCCTGTTCCTCGCGGTCAGTCCATGACGGTTCTCAGGTAGTCGATCACGGCCTGTTGACGGCCGTGTGCGGCCCAGCTCATCGCGTCGCCGCCGTACATGGTGTCGCGGACGGTCGGGTCGGCACCCAGCTCGATCAGCTTCTTGACGGTGTCGAGATGCCCGTTGAGCGCCGGCCTGTGGAGGGGTGTGGTCTGCCGCAGGATGTTGAGGTCGAACCCCAGATCCTTCAACGGTTGCAGGGCTTCGGTCCGGCCGATCTCGGCCGCCCGGATCGCCAGGTACGGGTCCCGGGCGACGGCGCGGGCCGCGAGCTCGGGGCCGGTGTCCGGGGTCTCACCGCGCATGATCGCGGCGAACACCTCGTGGACGTCGTCCAGCGGCGCCGCCCCGTGTGCGCGGAGGAGCGCGGCGACCTCGGTGTGACCTTGGACGGAAGCCAGCTCGTAGGGCCGGTGTCCGTGGTACGCCGGGTGTTCCGTGCCCTTGCCGTCGGGATCGGTGCCCTGGGCAAGAACCAGCTCGGCGCGGCGGAGCTGTCCTTGGTAGGCGGCGAAGACGAGCTCGTCCTCGAGCAGCTGTTGCGGAGTCGGGTGCGCCGCGGTCAGCCGCTCGTGCCACGGACCGCCGTCGCCGCGGCCGAGGCCGTACTCGAGCAGGAGCTCCAGGTGCACCTCGTCGTACGGCGGCGGTGCGCCCGGGCCGCAGTTGTACATCGTCTGGCTGTCGTTCGGGTCCGTGCCGGCGTCGAGAAGCAGGCGGGCCAGCTCGAGCCGGTCGCGATGCGGTGGCTGGTCGCCCTCGCCGCGGCCGAAGACACCCGTCAACGCGGTGAACGGGGACGGCAGTCCCTGCCAGAGGTAGCCGGCGTTCGGATCGGCGCCGTGCTCGAGCAGGAGCCGGGCGATCTCCACCTGATGAGGTGCGTCGAGGCGGCTGTAGGTCAGGTAGAGCAGCGGCTCCCAGCGGTACGGTCCGCCCTCTTCCCGTGCCCGCTGGGGAAGCTCCGCCCGTACGGCGGCCGGCTCGCCGGCCACCACCTTCGTATAGATGTTGCTGAAGGCAATCTCCGGGAACCGGTCGAGCAGCGCCCGCGCCGAACGTTGCCGGGCGGGATCGTCCTCTCCGTAGTGCAGGGTCGCCAGCCGGAGGAACTCGTCGGCCCGCTGCTCGGGAGTGTCGAGCGGACCGCCGATCTCCTGGCGGTGCGGCGACCGGCTGTACCGGTCGACCAGCTCGAGATGCCGCACGATCCGCGGCCAGCTGGGGAATCCGTAGCTGCGGGCGATCACCAGCTGGGCATCGGCCAGCGTCCGCACGGGATGGAACTCGGCGGCCAGCGCGCGGGCCGCGGGATCGTCGGCGCGGACCTGTTTGAGCAGCGCTTTGGCCTGCTTGCGCAGGTGGTCCAGGTGCGGGTCGTTCGGGAGATTCCGGGTCGGCATCGCGACCTCCTCTCTACGAGCCTGCTGTCCGCGTCGTCAGGCGAGAAAGGAGGTGAACAACACCTGTTGCACCATTCCGTGATCCAGGTGGGCTGAGCCCTTCCCGCGGACCGGTGGCGCCCTGAAGCGCCTACCGGAAGGCTAGCTCACGAAGGCTTCTCCATCCACCACTCGACGAACTCGTACGCGCGGTCCTTGTCGAGCCGGATCACCCACAGGTTGCTGAACTCGCTCGGCGGTTGGGTCTGGTACGTCGTCCAGCCGCGGACGAACCCGACCCCGTCGCCGAACCCGAGGACCTCGTACTCGAACGTCGTCTCGCCCGGTGCGTCCGCGACCTCGAGCCACGCGGACACGATCGCGTCCCGCCCGGTCACCGGCTCCTCGTCCGGCCGGCGGTACCAGGCGGCGTCCTCGGTCCAGAGCGCGGCGACGTCGGCCGGGTCGTTGGACTCCCAGGCCTTCCGATACTTCGCCACCCAGCGGTCGAGGTGCTTCTCCTTCACGAGATCTCATCCTGCCGCAGCACGAGACCCAGCTCACGCAACCGACTACTTGAACATGTTCAAAACTCCGATCTACGCTCGGGATGACAACAATTTGAACGTGTTCAATGTGAGGGCGGGATGAGCATGACGGTGACGACGTACCTGCTGTACCTGGTGATCGCGGTGCCGCTGACGATCTGGGTAGCGCGGACGCTGAGCCACAACGGACGGATCTTCCTGGTCGACGTGTTCCATGGCAACGAGGACTTCGCCGACGCGGTGAACCGGCTGCTGGTGGTCGGGTTCTACCTGGTGAACCTCGGCTTCGTGACGCTGTTCCTGCGCGCCGACAAGGTGGTCGTCGACGCCCGCGGAGTGTTCGAGCAGCTCAGCGTGAAGCTCGGCGTCGTGATGCTGGTGCTCGGTGGGCTGCACCTGGCGAACGTCTGGATCTTCACCAAGATCCGGCAGCGCAGTCAGCTCCAGGCGATGACCGAGCCGCCGGTCCCGCCGAACGAAGTCCTTCCGGCCGGCTACTGACGATGCGCGAGTCGACCGTCCTGTACGACGCCGGCTGTGGGCTGTGCCGCCTGTTCACGACGTGGCTGGCGGCCCAGCGGCCGGCGTCGGACGGGCAGGGAGGGGTGGTGCGCCTGAGGTTCGTCGCGGCGGGGTCGACGGAAGCGAAGGCGCTCTACCCCGGTCTGGACCACGCGGCCACGCTGCGCGAGGTGACGGTGGTCGCCGACGACGGCTCGGTGTACGTCGGCGACCGGGCGTGGATCGTGTGCCTGTGGACCACGTGGGAGCACCGGCACACCGCCGTACGGCTGGCGAGTCCGGCGATGCGGCCGGTGGCGCGGGCCATGGTCCAGGCGGCCGCCGGCCTTCGGAGCTGGAGCAAGGGAGGTGGCTACGCTGACGGATGTGACGGAAAGTGCCACGTCCAGGGGTGAGCAGACCCGGGAGCTGATCCTGTCGACCGCGCTGCGGCTGTTCCGCGAGCAGGGGTACGGCAGGACCACGATGCGCGCGATCGCGACCGAGGCGGGGGTCTCGGTCGGCAACGCGTACTACTACTACAGCTCCAAAGAGCACCTCATGCAGGCGTACTACGACCATTTGCAGGAGCAGCACCGGGACGCGGTCGCGCCGATCCTGAGCACGGAGAAGGCGTTCGTGCCGCGACTGACCGGCGTACTGCGGACGTGGCTCGAGGTGTCGGCGCCGTACCACGAGTTCGCCGGGACGTTCTTCAAGACCGCGGCGGAGCCGACCAGCCCGTTGTCACCGTTCAGCGACGAGTCCCGGCCGGCACGGGACGCTAGTGTGAAGATCTTCCGTCAGGTCGTCGACGGTTCCGACCTCAAGCTGCCGGCCGACCTCGAGGCCGAGCTGCCGGAGTTGCTGTGGCTGATGCACATGGGGATCGTGCTGTTCTGGGTGCACGACAAGAGCGCGGACGTGCGCCGGACCAAGGCGCTGATCGACCGGTCGGTGCCGCTGGTCGACCGCCTGCTCCGGCTGACCCGGGTCCCGGGAGTGCGCGGCGTGGCGAACGACGTCGTCGGCCTGATCCGCTCGATCAAGCCGTAGCTATTCGCCGGTCAGGCCGTCGATCCGCTCGCGGAGGAAGTCGGCGTGGCCGTTGTGGCGGGCGTACTCCTCGATCAGGTGCAGGTAGAGGTAGCGCAGCGAGTGGGCGCCCTCGTGACGCGGCCGGACGAACGTGTCGTCCAGGTGATGGCGGGCGGCGAGCTCGTCGGAGGTCTTGACGATCTGCCGGTACTCCGCGAGGTCGTGCTCGGCCTGGGCCGGGTCGGCGAGGTCGAAGTCGCCGTCGGGGTGCTCGGCGGTCCAGTGCTTCGGCTCGGACGGGTGCTGGGCGAGGGCGCGGTGAAACCAGTACTTCTCCACCTCGGACAGGTGCCGTACCAGGCCGATGAGCGACATGCTGGACGGCTCGACACTGCGGTGGACCAGTTGCTCGCCGGTGAGACCGGACACCTTCCAGAGGAGAGTCCCGCGGTGGTAGTCCAGGAAGCCCTGCAGGAGCTCGCGTTCACCGGCGGCGGTGGGCGGGTCCGTCCGAAACTCAGTTGTCACAGGCAAACCTTAGGCCGGTGTGACGTGTCTCCTGTGCACAACCACCGAGGTGTTGGCCTCCGTGCCGTAGACTGTCGGAGACGGCCCGCCCAGTTCTGCCTCGGGCCGGTGAGCGCAAACACTCTGCGCCAGCAGTCGACTACCACGCGCCGCGGCCGGAGCCGCGCCGGGCAGGACGACCCCCCGACATTTTGGAGTACCACATGGCGGCCCGCCGCCCCACGTTCACCTCTTCCCAGAACCGATCCACCAACCCCGCGCAGGAATCCGCGCGACCGCGCCGCCGGCGCAGGTCCGGTGCTTCACGCAACAATTCAGCCGGCCCCAATGTTGCTAAGAGCAACGAAACCGTGACGGCCGGGTACGACGACGTCGCACCGGTCGTCGTCCCGGACGACCTCACGTTCGCCGATCTCGGCGTACCGGCTCCGCTGGTGACCGCGCTGGCGGCCGCCGGGGTGTCCAAGCCGTTCCCGATCCAGGCGGCCACGCTGCCGGACTCGCTGGCCGGCAAGGACGTTCTCGGTCGCGGCCGGACCGGCTCCGGCAAGACCTACGCGTTCGTGCTGCCGATGCTCGCCCGGCTGGCGGCGAGCCGGCCGAAGCGCCGGCCGAACCACCCACGGGCGCTGATCCTGGCGCCGACCCGTGAGCTGGCCACCCAGATCCAGGCCTCGATCACGCCGCTGACCGACGCGCTCGACCTGCGCACGATGACCATCTTCGGCGGCGTCGGAGCCGGCCCGCAGATCACCGGTCTGCGCAAGGGCGCCGACATCGTGGTCGCCTGCCCGGGCCGGCTCGAGGACCACCTCCAGGCCGGGCACGTGAAGCTCGACGCGGTCGAGATCACCGTGCTCGACGAGGCCGACCACATGGCCGACCTCGGCTTCCTGCCCGCCGTCCGGCGGATCCTCGAGGCGACGCCGGCCGGCGCGCAGCGGCTGCTGTTCTCGGCCACGCTCGACGCCGGTGTCGACGTACTCGTGCAGCGGTTCATGACCGACCCGGTCACGCACAGCGTCGACTCGGCCCAGTCACCGGTCGCGAAGATGACCCACCACGTCCTGCACGTCCAGGCCGACACCCGGCTGCCGGTGCTCGTCGACCTGACCGCGGCGCCGGGCCGGTCGCTCGTCTTCACCCGGACGAAGTACGGCGCCAAGGCGCTGACCAAGAAGCTGATCGCTCAGGGCGTCCCGGCCGTCGAACTGCACGGCAACCTCTCGCAGGGCGCCCGGACCCGCAACCTCGAAGCCTTCGGGAACGGTACGGCGAAGACGCTGGTGGCCACCGACATCGCCGCCCGCGGCATCCACGTCGACGACGTCACCCTCGTCATCCACGCGGACCCGCCGATCGAGCACAAGGCGTACCTGCACCGCTCCGGCCGCACCGCCCGCGCCGGCGCCGAAGGCACGGTCGTCACCCTGATGACCGACGACCAGGTCCGCGACGTCCGCGACCTCACCCGTAAGGCCGGCATCGCCGCGACGGTCACCAAGCTCAGCACCGGTGACCCGTTCCTGTCCGAGCTGGCTCCGGGCGAACGCACCTTCGTCGAGCCACCAGCCAGGACGGAAGTCGCGGGCGCGGGAACCGGACGGACGAGCGGGCGAGGCAACCGGCGTCGGCGCGGCGCGCAGTCGGCGGCCGAGCAGCGGCCGGGCGGCCGCGGCTCCGGCGGTCAGCGGTCGGGCGCTCAGCGCGGCGGTGACCCGGGCGCTGCTCAGGCGGGTAAGTCGGGACGCGGCCGCGGGCGGTCCAAGTCCGCGAGCACGCCGAAGACCTACAGCACGAGTACGCCGGGTGCGGGCAGCCGCACGGCCGGAGCCGCTGCCTTCTCCGCCGGCACCCGGTCCGGCAGCTCCCGCCGGGGGCGCTGAGGTCTCGGCTCGGGCCGCGTCTGGTTGCCGCCGAGGCCACCGTTACCAGGTCGGTTCTCGGTGATCTTCCGCCACGGCGACCGGCCCGCATCCAGGTGCGGGCGGGCAACCCGGGGCCGCGTTCGCCTGTTTCTCGCGCTCGCGGCGCTCGGCGGCCTGAGCGTGGGTGGTGACGAAGGCCATGCGGTCGCGTTGTTCAGCTGTGCGTGCATGGCCGGCGCCGGTCTCGTGCTGATCGCCTCCGACCGCCGGAATCGCGCAGGCCGCGGCGTCCCGGGCCATCCCGCAGATCGCGGCCCTGGTGCTCGCCGTCTTCTCCGAGGCCGTGTCTGGCGTTCCCCGTCTATGCGCGGAATTGCCAGCCACGATCTAGTTGACTTGAAGCGCACTTGATGTCTGAGAGTTCTCGGCATGACCACTACTGTCGAGCCCTCGATCGACCACGGCACCGCGTCCGGTGGCGGCGTGCTCTCGCCGCAGTACCGGGCCCTGACGATCGGGATGGTGGCGCTGATCACCCTGGTCGCGTTCGAGTCCCTGGCCGTGACCACCGCGATGCCCACCGTCGCGCAGGCGCTCGACGGGCTGTACCTGTACGCGCTCGCGTTCGGCGGACCGCTCGCCTCCGGTGTCGTCGCAATGGTGGTCTCCGGCACCTGGAGCGACCTCAAGGGGCCGACCTGCCCGCTCTGGCACGGAACCGCCTGGTTCCTGGCCGGCCTGATCATCGCCGGGCTGGCGCCGACGATGGAGGTGCTGGTCGCCGGGCGCATCATCCAGGGCTTCGGCAGCGGCCTGCTGACGGTCGCCCTGTACGTCGTCGTCGGCCGGCTGTACCCGGCCCGGCTGCGGCCCCGCATCTTCGCCGCCTTCGCCACCGGCTGGGTCGTGCCCTCGCTGGTCGGTCCCGCGATCGCCGGGCTGATCGTCGAGCACACGAGCTGGCGGATCGTGTTCCTCGCCGTGCCGGCGATCGCGATCCCGGCCGTGCTGGTGATGCGCCCCGGACTGGCGCGCGGCGACGCCTACGAGGCGCGTGACGGCCGGCTCTGGGACCAGCGGGCGCTGCTGGCGGTCGCCGCCGCGACCGGTGTCGGCCTGCTTCACTTCGGTGGCCAGCAGCACGGCGTACTCCAGGTGGGGCTGCTTGCTGTCGGACTGGCCGGTGTGGTCGCGTTCGCGCCGCGGCTCCTGCCCAGCGGGACGTTCACCTTCGCGGCAGGGCTGCCGTCCGTCGTCGCCCTGCGCGGTCTGGTCGCCGCGGCCGGATTCGGGGCCGAGGTCTTCCTGCCGCTGATGCTCACCCGGGAGCGTGGCCTGTCGCCGGCGCTCGCCGGCCTCGTGCTGACCGTCAGTGCGCTGAGCTGGACGGCGGCCTCCTGGTACCGCGGCCGCACCGACCAGCCGTTCTCGCACGCCGTCTTCCTGCAGGCCGGGATGGTCGCGATCCTGCTCGGTATCGTCACCGCGGCCCTGACCCTGAACGACAACGTCCCGGTCGTCGTCGGCATCCTCGGCTGGGGCTTGACCGGCCTCGGCATGGGCACGGTCTTCCCGACCCTGTCGGTGCTGGTCCTCGAGTACTCCGAGCGCGACGAACAGGGTGCCAACAGCTCCGCGTTGCAGCTCAGCGACTCGTTGTCCACGGCAACGGTTCTGGCCGTCGGCGGGTCGCTCTTCGCCGCGCTGGAGCCGCACTCCGCGATGACCGCCTACCTGGTCGCCTTCGGTCTTCCGGCGCTGCTCGCGCTGCTCGGCGTTCAGGCCGGCCGGCGGACCCAGGTCGTGTCCGTTACTCCTTCGACCCCGTGACCGCGATGCCGGCGCCGAGCCCGATGATCATCAGGCCGCCGGTGCCGCCGACCAGTTCGAGCCGGCGCGGCGAGCGGGCGAACCACTCGCGCGCCGTGCCGGCGACCAGGGCCCAGACGCTGTCCGAGACGAGCGCGATCAGGATGAAGATCAGGCCGAGCAGCAGGATCTGCAGCCACGCCGGACCGCTCGCGCTCTTGTCGACGAACTGGGGCAGCGCGGCAGCGAAGAAGACCGCCGTCTTCGCGTTGGTCACTCCGACCAGGAAGCCCTGACGCATCGTCTTGCGGCTGTTGCCCGGCTGCACGCCGCCGGCCATCGCGGCGACCAGCGACTTCCGGCTGCGAAACGCCTGCACGCCGAGGAAGATCAGGTACGCCGCGCCCGCGAGCTTCACCACGGTCAGGGCGACCGCGCTGGCGGCGATCAGCGTGCCGAGACCGAGAGCGACCGCGACCAGCATGACCGCGGCGCCGAGGGTGTTGCCGAGCATGGTCAGCACCGCCTCCCGGCGCCCGACGGCCAGCGCGCGGCCGACGATGAACAACACGCTCGGACCGGGAACGACGATGATGACGAACGCGGTGATCGCGAACGCGACCAGGTGGTGAGCTGACGGCATCTCCTCAGAGTAGGGACGGGCGCCACGACGCGCACCGCCAATTCCGCCGGGTGGGACAGATCACCAGTCGTCGGCCGGAGCCGGCGCGGGGTGGGGAAGCTCACCCCCGCGCTCTCACGCGTTGACCGTGCCAGGTGCTGCCGCTACGGTTCGGGGGACAACCTGCGGTGCCATGAGGGAAGCCGGTGAGAGTCCGGCACGGCCGCGCCACTGTGAGCGAGCACTGCTCGTGAGTCAGGACGCTCGGGCATCAGCAGCCTTTCGAAGGGGACGCGCACTTCCCCAGGAGGTTCAGATGGCAGCTCCTGCCCGCTCGATCGCCGTACCGGCCGTTTCACCCCGTCTGCTCGCTGTCGCGTTGCTCAGCGTCGGCCTACTGCTCCTGCTCGGCTATCTGGTCGCCTTCGACCAGGGTGCCGTGTCTCAGTCGGGCATGTACCTGCACGAGGTGATGCACGACGGCCGTCACCTGCTCGGCGTTCCCTGCCACTAGCGACATGCGCACCTTCGGATCGCTCCTGGTGCGCGGACTGATCGTCGGACTCCTCGCCGGCCTGCTGGCCGGAGCTTTCGCGTACACGATGGGCGAACCGCACATCGACGCCGCGATCGCGATCGAGGAAGCCGGTGCCGCGCACACCCACGACCACGGCGAGGACGCTGCTGCCCGACCACTCGTCTCCCGGGACGGCCAGCGGGCCGGCCTGTTCCTGGCCACCACCCTGTACGGCGTGGTGCTCGGCGGCATCTTCGCCGTCGCCTTCACCCTGCTCCGGCGCAAGCTCCGGACCGGTGACGACTCGTACGCCGCGCTCAGCCTGGCCGCGGCCGGGTTCCTCGGGATCGTGCTCGTGCCGTTCCTGAAGTACCCGCCGAGCCCGCCGGCGGTCGGTGATCCCGACACGATCACCAAGCGGACGGTGACCTACCTGCTGACGATCGTGATCGGGCTGCTCGCCGTGTGGGCCGGCGTCGCGGGCTCGCGCTGGGCCGCCCGACACGGTGACCTCGCCCGGTTGGCCGGTGGGGCCGCGGCGTTCCTCGCGACGATCGTGGCGGCGTACCTGATCCTGCCCGCGATCAACGAGGTTCCGGGGTCGTTCCCCGCTACGCTGCTGTGGCAGTTCCGGTTCGCCTCCCTCGGTACGCAGGCGACACTGTGGCTCCTGCTCGGATTCGGGTTCGCCGCCGCGGTGGACCGCCGGCTGACCCGACAGAAGGTGGTAGCCGCTTGAGCACGCTGACGCTGGTCGCGCACGCCCTCACACCCGCGTTGCGCGGCCTCGTCCTCGGGGGAGACGCCGACCCGGATCCTGCCGGCCTGTCGGCAGTCCGCGCGCTCGAGCTCGAGGCCGACGCGGTGTACGCGGGTCCGGAGCGGGCCGCCGTACGCACGGCCGAGGCGCTCGGGCTGACGGCGGTCGTCGAGCCGGCGCTGCGCGACCGCGAGTACGGCGAATGGACCGGCCGTGACCTCGAGGCGTTGCTGGCCGCCGATCCGGAACGGGCGGCCGGCTGGCTCGAGCGACCGCACACCGCGACGCCCGGTGGCGAGACCGAGAACGACGTACTCACCCGGGTCGCGGACTGGCTCGGCGACCTCGGTGCGCAGGACGGCGAACGCCGTACGGTCGTCGCCGTCGCCCACCCGTCGGTCGTCCGGGCGATCGTCCTCTACGTCCTCGACGCGCCCGCGGCGTCACTGCGGCACGTCGACGTCCGCCCGCTCGCCACCGTCACCCTCTCCCTGCACGCCGGCTCCTGGTCACTCGCCTTCCACTGACCCACCCTCTGCGGTTAACTGACAACCGCTTGTCCAAGGCCCCCTGGGGAGAAGGAAGGGTCATGACTGTAGTGCTGCCACGCCTCCGGCGCGGCGAGTCCTGGGGCTTCGACTCCCGGCGGCCCCGTGACTGACGCGGACCAGGTCGACCGACTGATCCTGCGCACCCGGGATCTGCCGCACGAGGTGGCGGTCCGGGAGGTGAACGACTTCTTCCGTTCGTTGCCCGAGGCCACCGCCTGGGCACTGGCCGAGAGCCGGCCCGAGCAAATCGGGCCGCTGGACGGAGCACCGCCGCAGCTGCGGTACCGCGCCAACCACCTGATTCTGGTCGCGGCGCACCAGCGGCTGCACGCCCTCGTCGAGAGCCGGCAGGCGACCCTGGAGCAGCGCCGGCGGCTGGTCACGCTGACCGAGATGCTGCAGCCGATCTCCACCCGCCTGGACGTGGACGCCGGCGGCAACCGCGTCGTCGTACCCGAGCCTCGCCAGTACCTCTTGGTCGATCCGGAAGGCCAGGGCCGGATGATCGAGGTCCAGGGTGACCTCGAACAGGCCGAGAACGTCGCCGTCCTGGTCCCTGGGATGAACAACGACCTCGAACGGGTCCGCTCGCAGTCGGTCCGGGCCAAGGAGATCCGGGAGGAAGTTGGCCCCCGGAAGACCGCGACCGTGGTCTGGCTCGGGTACCACGCACCGATCGGGTTGACCGCTGCCCGGTCCACCGAGAGCTCACGCGCGGGCGCGCCGCAGCTCTGCCGGTTCCAGGCCGGGCTCGATGTGGTGAAGTCGGCGGACGCCAAGACCACGCTGATCGGCAACAGCTACGGCGCCCAACTGGTCGGCCGGGCGATGCTGGCAGGTGTCCGGGCCGACCGGGTGGTGCTGACCGGATGCCCGGGTGTCGATCCGGCCGTCCACTCCGCCGCGCAGCTCACCCCGCCCGGCACCCAGCTCTTCGTCGCCCGCTCCCGGGGCGACTACGTCTCGTACGCCGAGCAGCACGGCCCGGATCCGGCCGGCTTCCCGGACATGTTCCGGTTCGAGACCGACAACGACAAGGTCTCGATCACCGGGCACATGAGCTACTTCGAGAAGAACAGCGAGTCGATGATCAACGTCGGCCGGATCATCCGCGGCGACCTCGCTGCGGTCACCCGCGCCGCGAAGACCACCCCCGAGGAGGAGACCAGGGTGCTCGGAGTCTCCTGGGCCGGTCCGCTGCGCACGCTCGCCCACTCCGAGGCCGCGGAGCCGATCTCCAAGGTGTTCGATGGTCTCGCGGCCCTGCGAACGATCAGCACGACGCCGTCTCGGCAGCAGGCGCTCGACAGTGCCCGGAAGCGCCCGGGCAGCAGCACCGCACGCACACCGGAAGGACCCGCACGATGACGTTGACCGAGGCCAGGGACTTCCTCCGCGCCGAACTGCTCGCCGTCGCCGCGGCCGCCGTACCCGGGTACGACGGCGTGGTCACGAACGACGTGGGCCCGGTGAACCCCGACGTACTCTCCGACGGCAGCGGACCGGACACGATCTGCTCGATCACTGTCGAAAACGGCGACCCCGCCGTCGTCGACCCAGCCGGCCAGGTCGCCGCCGCCGTCGCCGCGCTGACCGCCCGCGGCTGGGCAACCGACATCGCTCCGGTCGAAGACGGCCACTACCGCGCCACCGCGCAACGGGACGGCTTTCAGGTCACCGTCCACGGGTGGGACGGCGACTGGCGGCTGACGGTCTCCGGCGAAACCCCGCGCATCGCTGGGTAGCTCCATTCCCCGCGTAGGAAGGGACTACCCCCGCTCAGCCGCACTCCGCAGTACGCAGAACTCGTTGCCCTCCGGGTCGCGCATCACGACCCACCCGGTGCCGTCGGGTTCGCGGCGATCGTGGGCGATGGTGGCGCCGAGGGTGAGGAGCCACTCGACCTCCTCGTCCCGTGGACCGTCGGGCTCGAGGTCCAGGTGGACGCGGTTCTTGACCGCCTTCTCGTCGTCGTTCTGCTCGAACAGCAGGGTCACCGAGTCCGTGACGACGGCGGCGTACGGGTCGCCGGGCTGGTCGTCGTCGGGGCGTGGGGCCTTGAGCACCTTGAGCCAGAAGCCGGCCAGTTCGTAGGGGTCGTGGCTGTCGAAGGTCACGGTACGCACGCGCGATGTCATCTGCCGACCCTACTTCCGGAAGCACACGCGGTCGTCCGAGATCACCCGGTCCGGGTACGGCGTGAATCCGGCGGCGACCGCGAGCTCGGTGAGGCCGGGTGCGGTCCACCGGTGGACGTGGACGTTCATCGGGTGGCCGCCGTACCCGCTGGTCTTGTGCGTGGTCTCCGCGCCGACATGGAAGCCGAGCATCAACGCTCCACCGGGTACGAGGACGCGATGGAACTCGGCGAACGCCTGCGGGACGACGTCACGCGGCAGGTGGATGACCGACCACCAGGCGACGACTCCGCCGGCCGAGCCGTCCGGCAGGTCGAGCGCGGTCATCGAGCCGACGCGGAAGTCGAGGTCCGGATGGTCGCGGCGGGCGACCGCGATCATGCCGGGTGACAGGTCGACGCCGATCACCTGGAGACCGCGCTCGTGCAGACGACCGGCCAGCCGGCCTGGCCCGCAGCCGGCATCGAGCACCGGCCCCGGGGCGGCAATCTGCGCGAACAGGTCGAGGCACTCCGTCTCGCCGGCCGCCCCGTCCTGCACGAGTTCGGCGTACGAGGTCGCGACGGTGTCGTACGAGGTCCGGATGTCGTCCAGGAAGTCGGTCACCCGGCCGACACTAGGCCCGGACGGGGACAGTTTTCGGCCCGGGGAGGCGCCGTCCGACGGCTCACACCTTGTCGAACATCGGCCGAAGCCGGGCCCGGGAGGCTTCGATGTGCGCCCGCATCGCGGCGGCCGCCTCCTCCGGGTCGCCCTTGCGGACCGCGGTCACCACCGCCTTGTGCTCACGCAACGCCTTCGTCGCGATGCCACCTCCGTAGTACAACCGGAACAGGTGCAGATGGCAGTGTGTCCGGGCGAACGACGTCCGGGCGGTCTCGTTGCCGGAGAGCTCCAGCACGAGGTCGTGGAAGCGCTGGTCGTGGGCAGCCATCGCGCGGTAACTCTCGTACGCCGGCCGGTCCGGTACGTCGGTGTAGCTCAGCATCTCCGCCTTGAGCCGGGACAGGTCCTCGGTGCCGGCCCGCTCGGCCGCGCGGCCGGCCGCCCACGGCTCGATGTGCAGCCGGTACTCGAAGAGGTCCTCGAACTCGGCCAGCGTGAGCCGCGAGGACACCCGGTAGCCGCGCAGCGGCTCCTTGATCACGAGTCCGTCGGACTCCAGCCGCGCCAGCGACTCCCGGATCGGTGTCTGGGAGATGCCCAGCTCCCGGGTCAGCGCGTCGATGTTCAGCCGCGTGCCCGGCTCGACCACGCTGTCCATGATCAGGCCCTTGACCGTCTCGTAGACGTCGTCGCTCAGTACCTGTCGCTGGGGCAGGCGCGTGAGCTGCCCCGCCAGACCCACATGCGCATCTGTCACTGTCGCTCCTCCCAGGGGGCTCTCATTCTGCCCCACACTTGACGGCTCCAGTGTGAAGCGGCAGCATCAGGTGCGCAATATCCTATAGGATCTGGAGGCAAGCCGGTGACTACGCCGATCGTCCGGGCCGAGGCGTTCCTGGTCGACCTCGAGGTCGAAACGGTCCGCACCGACGCGGTGCAGTCGTTCCTGAAGCAGGAGACGATCTTCGTCTCGCTGGAAACGGCCGACGGGCTCACCGGGCTGGGCTACTCCTACACGATCGGCACCGGCGGCACCGCCGTACTGGCGTTGCTGCGGGACCATCTGCTGCCGAGACTCGTCGGCGTGGACGCGCGGAACGTGGAGGCGGTCTGGTCGGACCTGTTCCGGTCGACCCGGGCGACCACGGTCGGGGCGATCACGTCGCTCGCGCTCGCCGCCGTCGACACCGCGCTGTGGGATCTGCGCTGCCTGCGGGCCGGTGAGCCGTTGTGGCGCCTGGCCGGCGGTTACCGGCAGCGTGTTCCGCTGTACGACACCGAGGGCGGCTGGTTGCACCTGACAACCGATCGACTGGTCGCCGGCGCGCTGGCCTCGCAGAAGGCCGGCTGGCCCGGGGTCAAGCTCAAGGTCGGCAAGCCGCGGGTGCACGAGGACCTCGAGCGACTGCAGGCGGTGCGGGACGCGGTCGGCCCGTCGATGGACATTATGGTCGACGCGAACCAGTCGATGACCTACGCCGAGGCGAAACGCCGGGCCGCCGCCTTCGAGGCCGTGGACCTGTCGTGGTTCGAGGAGCCGCTCCCGGCCGACGACCTCACCGGGCACGTCCGGCTGGCCGGGTCCACGTCGATCCCGGTCGCGGTCGGCGAGTCGCTGTACTCGGTCTCGCAGTTCCGCGAGTACGCCGCCGCCGGCGCGGCCGGGATCGTCCAGGTCGACATCGCCCGGGTCGGCGGGATCACGCCGTGGCTGAAGGTCGCGCACCTGGCCGAGACGTTCAACCTCGAGGTCTGCCCGCACTTCCTGATGGAGCTGCACGTCAGCCTGACGGCCGCCGTACCGAACGGGCGGTACGTCGAGCACATCCCGCAGTTGCGGGCGATCACGCGGTCCGAGATGGTGGTCGCCGACGGTCACGCGGTGGCCCCGGACGCCCCCGGGCTCGGGATCGACTGGGACCAGGACGCGATCGACGACCGGCGCGTCGGATGACCGGAGTCGTCAGCGTGGAGAGGACCACAGCCGCATGAGCAGAGTCGACGCCCACCACCACGTCTGGGACCTGACCGTCCGGGAGCAGACCTGGATGACCGGTCCCGCGATGGATCCGATCCGGCGCAGCTTCGGGGTGGGCGACCTGGCTCCCCAGGCCGCGGCCGCCGACGTCACCGCGACGGTGCTCGTGCAGACCGTCGGCATCGTCGACGAGACCGTCGAGCTCCTTGAGGTTGCTGCCAGCAACGACTTGGTCGCGGGAGTGGTCGGTTGGGTCGACCTGACCGCCGCGGACGTGGCAGACCAGCTGGACGGGCTGCGGGCCCGGTCCGACGGTGCCTGTCTCAAGGGAATCCGCCACCAGGTCCACGACGAGCCCGACGTCGACTGGCTCGTCCGCCCTGACGTCCAGCGCGGTCTGGCCGCCGTCGCCGAGGCCGGTCTCGTCTACGACCTGCTCACCAAGGCCCCGCACCTGCCGTCCGCCGTCGAGACGGCCCGGGCGCTGCCGCAGCTGCACTTCGTCGTCGACCACATCTCCAAGCCGGTCGTCGGCGAGCCCTTCGAGCCCTGGGCCACCGACCTTCGCCGGTTGGCTGCCCTGCCGAACGTGACCTGCAAGCTCTCCGGCATGGTCACCGAGGCTTCCTGGACCGACTGGAAACCGGCCGACCTCCAGCCGTACGCCGACGTCGTCCTCGACGCTTTCGGGCCCGACCGGGTCATGTTCGGCTCGGACTGGCCCGTCTGCCTCCTGGCCGCCACCTACGCCCAGGTCGTGGAAACCGCCGAAACCCTCACCGCCGGCCTCACCCCCGCCGAACGCGACGCGGTCTTCCGTGCCACCGCCACCCGCGCCTACAACCTCTAGCTCGTCTCCGGCTGCGCGAACTCCACCCGGACGCCGAGCAGCCGCACCGGGCGCTTCAGGTCGAACTTCTCCAGGACCTCCAGGGCCGCGGCCGCGACCACCTCGGGGTCCTGGGTGACGGCCGGGAGTTTGCGGCTCTTGATCGGGGTGTAGAAGTTCCTGAACCGGACCTTCACCGCGATCCGGCGGATGCTGCGGCCCTCGGCCACCACGTCCCGGGTGACCTCGACGGCGATCCGGCGGACCTGCTCGACGATCTGCTCGCGCTCGGCCAGGTCCTCGGGGAAGGTTTCCTCGCGGCTTCGCGAGACCGGTTCGCGGGGGACGTCGGTGACCTCGGTGTCGCCGAGACCGCGGCCGAGGGCGGCGTACCAGGCACCCATTCTCGGACCGAAGCGCTTGCGGAGGACGTCCAGGTCGGCGGCGGCGAGGTCGGCGACGGTGACGATCCCGAGCTCGTTCAGGTTGCGTTCCATCCGGCTGCCGATGCCCCAGAGCTCGCGTACGGGCCGGTGGTCCATCACCTCCCGCCAGTTCTCGCCGGTCAGCCGGTAGATCCCCTCGGCCGCACGCCGGCCGGCCTCCTCGAACGGCCCGGCGTGCGACCGCGCGTGCTTGGCGAACGTGGTCGCCAGCTTGGCCCGGACCTTGTTGTCACCGATGCCGATCGAGCAGGTGAGCGTCGTCCGCTCGACCACGGCCGTCCGCAGATCGGCCGCCAGTCGCTCGGGATCATCGGTCTGCGCACCGACGAAGCACTCGTCCCAGCCCCAGACCTCGACCACCACCGGGAACGACCGGAGCGTGTCCATCACCTCGGTCGACGCGGCCTCGTAGGCGGCCGCGTCCGAGGGCACGAAGACAGCGTGCGGACACTTCTTGTACGCCGCCCGCACCGGCATCCCCGAGTGCACACCGAACTCGCGGGCCTCGTACGACGCGGTCGCGACGACCTGCCGCGGCTGGGTCGGGTCCCCGGACCCGCCGACCACCACCGGCAGGCCCTTCAGCTCCGGCCGGCGCCGGATCTCCACGGCCGCGATGAACTGGTCCATGTCCACGTGCAGGATCCACCAGTTCGGCGCGCGGGACATCAGAGCACTTTGCGCATCTGCTGGGAGGTGACCGTGTAGCCGAGCGACCTGTAGAGGTTGATCGCGGTGGTGTTGTTGCCGAACACGTTCAGGTCGAGGTACCGGTGACCGAGTCGGCGGCACTTCTCCTCCCCGGCCAGCATGATCGAGCGCCCGTACCCCTTGCCGCGGTGCTGCTCGTCGACCTCGAGACCGTAGACGAACGGGATCCGCGGCTTGGTGGTGATCCACAGGCTGCCGACCGGCTCGTCGCCGTCGCAGGCCGTCCAGATCACGTGCTGGTCGGTGTCCCGGCCGTCGGGCAGCAGCTTGTCCACCTCGCGGTGCGCGACCTCGATCGCCTCCTCCGGTCCGAGCCCGCGGGCCGGTCCCATCCCGGCGGCGAACGACTCGGCGTTGCGGTGCTTCCAGGCCTCGAACTCGGTCACGGTCATCGGGCGGAGCGTGACGGTGGGTGTGGTGGGCGGCGTGGTGGACGGCGTGGTGGACGGCGTGGTGGACGGCGTGGTCATCTGCCGACCATAGCTCCGGGGTTTGCACGGCGGGTACCAGAACATGTGATCAGGTCGCACGTGAGGAGCCCGTCATGAGACGGCGCAAACCGCCCGCCGGGGCAGTCGCGAAAGCACCTGTCGGCCTGCCGGACCCGCTGATGGAGAACTGGGCATGGCAGGACCGAGCCGCCTGCCGCGACGTCGACCCCGAGCTGTTCTTCGCCGCCGAGTCCGAGCGCGGTCTGCGCAAGCACGCCCGCGAGGTGCTGGCCAAGTCGCTCTGCGGCACCTGCCCGGTACGGCGCGAGTGCCGCGAGCACGCGCTGGTCGTCGGCGAGGCGTACGGCGTCTGGGGCGGGACCACCGAGGAGGAACGCGAGCCCGCGCTGCACGCCCGGCGCCACTGAGGTTCGGCGTTACCCACCGGTTAACCTGTGGGCATGGAGCTGACCCGCGAAGTGGCCGAGAAGGTTCTGGCCCAGCAGCCGTTCAGCGTGTTGCTCGGTGCCCGGCTGACGGCGTTCGGCGACGGCGCCGCGACCTTGGAGCTCGACGTCCGCCCTGAGCTGCAGCAGCAGAACGGCTTCCTGCACGGCGGGGTGCTCGGCTACGCGGCGGACAACGCGATCACGTTCGCCGCCGGCACCGCCCTGGGACCCGAGGTGCTGACCGGCGGCTTCACGATCAGCTATCTCCGGCCCGCTCAAGGGCTGCTGCTGCGGGCGGAGGCAAGAGTCGCCCACGCCGGCAGCCGACAGGTCACCTGTACGTGTGAGCTGTCGACCGTCGACGAGGCCGGTGCCACCAGGCTGACCGCGATCGCCCAAGGGACGGTGCTCGCGGCCCGCCGGTAACGAGTCAGGTCAGTCGAAGAGCTCCTCCAGGAAGGACTTCTTCTTCTTGCGCGGGTGCTGGTTGCCGTACCGCGAGTCGTAGCGGCGGTCGTCGTCGTAACGGCGGCGGTCGTCGTCGTACCGGCGGTCGTCGCGGCGGTCGTTGTCGTACCGCTTCTCCTCGTAGCGAGGCTGCTGCGCCGGCGCGTTGTACTTCAGCTCGGCGTCGACGAGCCGCTCCAGCTCACCACGGTCGAGGAAGATCCCGCGGCACTCGGTGCACTGGTCGACGGTGACGCCGCTGCGTTCGTAGGTGCGCATCGCGCCTCGGCACTTGGGACAGGTCAGGCTCTCCATCCAGCCACCCTAAGTGACGATTTCCCCGGAACGACGGGACCTCAGGGAACTTTCAGGTAGAACCCGGCAGAATGGTTGGAGCGTGCAACCGATCGGCGGCTCAAGGCATTGACAGCCGGTCGACCGACGCCGGCTCCCGGTCAACGAGGTGCTCTCGCCCGGCGGGTGGTTCGTACGGCTCCGGCCAGAAGTCGGTCACCTTGCTGACCAGGCCGTCCCGCACCTCGAGGAACACCAGGCCGACCAGCTCCTGGTCACCGACGGTGAAGTTCATCGACCCGGCCGCGGTCTCGCCGTCCACGACCAGCCGCGTCAGCGTGAGCTCCCAGTCGCCCGGGTACTCCCGGTTGAAGGCGACGTACTTCGCCTTGCCCGAGATCACCTCCCGGGTCTGCGGCAACTCGTACCGGACGTCGTCCGCGACCACCTCCGCGAACGCGTCCCAGTCCCGCTGCCGCATCGTCTCGAAGTACCGCCCCACCACATCCCGAGTACTCATGCCCGCACGCTAGACCGAGCCACCGACAGCCACCGACAGCCACCGACAGCCACCGTTCGGCGTGACTCAGGTCACACTCGTACGGTCTCACATCCGCGTCGCCGGTCTCGTCAGTGCTGTGTGAACAATCGGATCGGCTGTGAGGAATGACGTCATGAGTTCAGCGCTGGAGAGCATTCGTCGTGACTTCGGCGGAGAGGTGATCGAACCGGGAGCAGCGGAGTACGAGGCGGCCGCTCGTTCGGTGCTGGTGGTGGGGAGCCCGGTCTGTGTGCTGCGGCCGGAGAGCGTCGAGGACGTGCAGGCGGCGGTGCGGTTCGCCGCCGGGTCGGGGTTGCGGCTGGCGGTCCGTGGTGGCGGTCATGCGTTCCCCGGTTTCGGGACGAACGACGGCGGAGTCGTCATCGACCTCGGCAGGCTCGCGAGCGTCGAGATCGTCGACGCCGGCCGTCATCTGGTCCGGATCGGCGGCGGTGCCACCTGGGGTGCGGTCGCGGCCGCCCTGGCCCCGCACGGGCTGGCGATCTCCTCCGGTGACACCAAGAGCGTCGGCGTCGGCGGGCTGACCTTGTCCGGCGGCATCGGCTGGAAGGTCCGGAAGTACGGCCTGGCCCTGGACAGCCTGGTCGGCGCGCAACTGGTCACCGCCGACGGCTCCGTCGTCAGGGCCGGTGCGACCGAGAACGCGGAGCTGTTCTGGGCGCTGCGTGGTGGCGGCGGCAACTTCGGGATCGTGACCGCCTTCGAGTTCGCCGCGCACCCGACGACGGACATCTTCTTCGGCAGGATGACTTTCCCGGCGGCCGAGGCGGCCACGGTCCTCCAGGGCTGGGCGGAGTACCTGCGCACGGCGCCCGAGGAACTCACCGCGATCGTGACCTGTGCGAACCCGTTCGCGGGCGGGCCGGAGGCGCCGGTCGAGATCCATCTCGCGTACGACGGTGACGACGCGGACGCCGCCGCGGCGGCGATCGACCCGATCCGCCGGCTCGGCACGGTGCTCGAGGACGCGGTGGTGCCGACGCCCGCCGCCGAGATCCTCCAGGACGGCATGACCCCGCCGCCGGGCATCCGGATCACCACCAGAAGCGGCTTCGTCGCCAAGGAGTCGGTGGCCGAGGCGCTGCGGATCCTCGCCGACGTCGCTACCTCGGAGCGGTCGCCGGTCATCTCCATCCGCAGTGTCGGCGGCGCGGTCGCCCGGGTTCCGGCCGACGCCACCGCCTACGCGCACCGGCAGGCGGAGTTGATGATCGTGACCATGACGGTCGGGCCGGCTCCGGTCGTCGAGGGCGCCCGCCCGGGGCTGGACGCGATCTGGTCGCGGCTCGCACCGCATGTCAGCGGCGCGTACGCCAACTTCCTGACCACGGCCACCGAGGAGGACGTCGCCGCGGTCTACCCGGCGGCGACCTACGAGCGGCTCGCCGCGGTCAAACGCGAGTACGACCCCGGCAACCTGTTCGCCGGCAACCACAACATCCGGTGGTAGACAGCGGAACGGCGGCCCCGTCGAGGTGCCGCCGTTCGCCATTGTCCTACTTGAAGCGACCGAGGAAGTTCTTCAGGATCGGGCCGGCCGCCTTGCTGCCGGACTCGCCGCCCTCGACGATCACCGCGAACGCCACGTCGCCGCGGTAGCCGACCATCCAGCCGTTGGTGACCACCTTGCCGTTCTGGACCACCTCGGCGGTCCCGGTCTTCGCGGCCACGGCGCCGTTCCCGGCCAGGACGCTTGCGGTGCCGCCGGTGACGGTCGTCCGCATGAACGTCCGCAGTGCGCCGACAGTTGCCGCAGGCAACGGGGAGGCGGCCGGGCCGGACGCGTCCTTGCCCGGGACCAGGACCGGCTTCATCGCCGTCCCGTGGGCGACCGTCGCGCCGATCATCGCGACCCCGAGCGGGCTCGCGGTCACCGTGCCCTGGCCGATCATCGACGCCGCCTCGGCGACGTCGTCCTTGGGAGCCGGCACCGCGCCGCCGTACGCCGGGATCGACAGGTTCAGCTCCGGGCCGATCCCGAACATCGCCGCCGCCTTGGTCATCGCGTCCTTCGGCAGCCGGCCGTGCTGGGAGATGAACGCGGTGTTGCAGGACTCGTTGAACGCCTTCTGCATGGTCCCCGCGCCGTACGCCGCCAGGCCGTCGTAGTTCTTGAACGACTTGCCGAACACGGTGATCGTGTTCGTGCAGGGGAGCGAGGTCGCCGCGGTCTGCCCGCTGCCCAGCAGGGCCGCCGAGGTGACGACCTTGAACGTCGACCCGGGCGCGTAGTGGCCCTGGAAGGCGCGGTTGTAGCTCGTCGCCGTCGGCCCGTTCGCGGCGGCCAGGATCTGGCCGGTCGAGGCCTGTACGGCGACCAGGGACGCGGGCAGCTTGCTGGTGGCCAGCGCGGCCTCGGCGGCGGTCTGCAGCTTCAGGTCGAGGGTGGTCTTCACCGGCTTCCCGGCGGTGCCCTTCTGGCTGTGGACCACCTCGATCGTCATCTTGGTCTTGCCGTCCCGCAGGGTGACGGTGCCGCCCGGCGTCCCGGCGAGCTGCTGCTGGAAGGCGTACTGCAGGCCGGTGGTGCCGACCTGGTCCTGCGCGGACGCGGTCGGGCCGGCGTTCTTCAGGGTCTCGGCGGTCGCGGTCCTCATCGTGCCGAGCACCGACCGGGCGAACGACGAGGTCGGCGGCAGGGACTGCGTGCCGCCCATCGTCAGCAGACCGGGCAGCTTGCCCATCGTCGGCCGCAGCTTCTCCCACTCCTCGGCCCGGATGGTGATCGCGTCGACGAACTGGCCGGCCGGCGCGGCCTTCGCGCGGGCGGCCAGCTTCGCGCCGTCCACGTCGAGGTTCTTGGTGAAGGCGGCGTACGTCGCCGCGGTCGCCACGTTGCCGGACGCGACCCCGACGATCACGACCGGTCGGTTCGCGGTCAGCGCGACGCCGTTGCGGTCCAGGATCGACGCCCGCGCGGGCAGGGCACGGACCCGCTTGAGGTAGTTCGCGTCGCCGAGGCCCGGGTAGATGGTGTCGCCGGAGGCCTTGATCTTCCAGGCGTCACCGACCTTCGTGGCGGTCGCGGTACTGGTCCACTTCATCGGGCCGATGCCGCGCAGTTCGGCCTCGACAGCCAGGTCCTGGGTGCAGTTGGTGTCGTCGGCGCACTCCGGTTCGCCCTGCGGCTCCACCTTCACGGTGCTCGCGACCAGGGCGGAGTCGACGTCGTCCAGCCGCTTGGTGAACACCGTCGGGTTGTCCGTCAGGGCGCCGGCCGCGTCCGGTTTGCCCTCGGGTGCCCAGGCGGCGACCCAGGCGGCGGCGAACTGCTTCACCACCTCGGCGGACGCCTGCTTCTCGTCGTTCGGATCCGGTGGGCCGTCGCTGCCGGACAGGTTGTCGGAACAACCGGCGGTGATCAGCAGACTACTCAGACAGGCGATGGCAGTGGTTCGCTTCACGTTCTCAACTCTCGCACGATGACGGATGGAGACCTGGCACAGTCTTCGGCGTGTAGCCCCCGGCCCACGAGGGCGAAACTACTCAAGCCACTCAAGTCCGACGCCCGCGAAGCGGACCGAGTTGGCGCCGATCGGCGGATTTCACCTGATCAGGAAGGTACTGATCGCTGCTGTGAATCAACGGCAAGAGCCAGGACGAATCGACCTCAGCCCAGGCGAATGACGGCGAACGGCGCGGATTCGGCGTCCCGCAGGATCGCCATCCGGCCGAAGTCGGTGGCGAACGGATCGCAGACCACGTCACCGCCGCCCGCACACACTCGACCGACCGCCGCGTCGGTCGCGTCGGTCGCGAAGATGGGCAGCCACTGTGGCGAGAGCTTTCCGGCCGGCAGATCCGGGTGCAGCTCGGCGACCCCCGCGACCGGCCGTCCGCCGGCGTACAGCGCGGCGTACCGGGGTCCGTCGCCGCCGATCTCTTCGGCCTCGTAGCCGAACACCGTCGTGTAGAACGCCTTCGCGGCCTCGAAGTCGCGGCTGAGCGCCTCACTCCAGACGAGCGATCCGGGGTCGGTCCGGCGATCGGTGCCGATGTGCTCGCCCGCCTGCCAGAGACCGAAGACCGCGCCGCCGGGGTCGGCCGCGGTCGCCAGCCGGCCAAGCTCCTGGACCTCGCGCGGCTCGGAGACCACCCGGCCGCCGTGCGCGATCACCGCGTCGAGCGTCCGCTCCACCTGGTCGGTCGCGAGGTACGTCGTCCACCGGCTGGGGGCGTCCCTGGTCCGCTTCGCGCCGATCCCGCCGACGTCCCGGCCGTCCACCGAGGACAGCCAGTACTCATCGGTCCCCCGCCGGACACACGTCCAGCCGAAAAGCTCGGCGTACGACGCCGTCGCCGCCACCGGGTCGTCGACGGACAGGTCGACCCAGTTCGGCGTACCTGCCGGCCATGGCCGGGTCCGCTCGCCCATGAGCCCTCCGGGAAGACGTTGTCCGAGTGAGCCCCAAACCTGCCAGTCACCGGCGCGCCCCGTCGAGACGATCAGGCCATCCGGCTGCGTAACGGTTCGGTCACCCCTGCGGTGGCGCGGCGTATTCTGCTCCCTTGTGACGACCCGCCTAGCTCTCCACAGCCGACTGATCCCCGGTACCGAAGAGGCCTACGAGCTCGAGCACGCCCGCGTCTGGCCGGAACTGATCGCCGTGATGCGTGCCGCCGGCATCGACGACTGGTCCATCTGGCGCAGTGGCCGCGACCTCTTCCACCTGGTCGTGTGCGCCGACTTCGAGGCCGCGGTCGCGCGACTCAAGGACGACCCGGTCGACCAGCGCTGGCAGCAGCACATGAGCCAGTTCGTCGAGGGCTTCGCCCAGAACCCCGAAGGCGTCGCCGGCCAGGCCCTCCGCCACGTCTGGACGATGAGCGAGCAGCGCGACGCACCCTAGTCGGACATCTCCCACACGAGCACCTCGGCGCCGTCCGGTCCTGCTGTGACGCGGGGGCCGTCGACGCCGGTCAGCCGGACCGCGTCCGCTGTCCCCAGGTCGCCGGCGCCCTCGAGATCTACGGTGCCTTGGGCAACGAAAAGGTGGACGTACGGCGCTGCCGGCAGGTCCACGGTGCGCCCCGGCCCCAGGCGGGCCACGGACATTCCGGCGGACCGCTGGTTGATCCGGATCGCTGTACTGCGCGCGTGCTTCGGCAGACCGGACGCGATCGGAACCAGCTCCCCGGACGCGAGATCGACCTCGCTCTGCTGGTACGACGGGGGCAGGTCGAGCTCGTCCGGGCGGACCCACATCTGCACGTAGTGCACCGGCTGGCCACCGTCGTTCCACTCTGAGTGCCGGATGCCCGAGCCGGCGCTCATCCGCTGTGCCAGCCCCGGGTGCACGATTCCGCTGTTGCCCTCCGAGTCCCGGTGCGCCAACGCGCCTCGCAGTACCCAGGTGACGATCTCCAGGTCCTGGTGCGGATGCGTGCCGAATCCGGTGCCCGGGGCAACGGTCTCGTCGTTGTGGGCGACCAGGAAGCCGAAGCCGACGTTCGCCGGATCATAGTGCGGCCCGAACGAGAACGAGTGCCGGGACTCCAACCACTCGCTCGACGTCCGGAACCGGTCCCCGGCCCGCCTGATCTGCACACTCATGACATCTAGTAGTACCCCTTCCGGCCGTCGAGGAGCTCGCGCAGCGTCCAGCTGGCCGACGTGAGCCGCACCAGCGGGACTGCGGCCGCTCGGTGGGCGGCCGCAGTCCCGACCAGGGAGGGATGACGTGGGGGTCAGCCGGTGGGGTTGCCGTTGTCGGAGCCGAGGGTGGCGGTGATCGTCTGCGTCTTGCCGCCGCGGACGATGGTGATCTTCACCTCGTCGCCCGGGCGGTGCGAACGGACCGCGGCGACCAGCGCGTCCCCTGACGCGATCACCTTGCCGTCCACAGCGGTCACCACATCACCCGCTTGCAGACCGGCCTTGTCCGCCGCACCGCCAGGCGTCACCTCGCCGAGGCGTGCTCCGTTCGAGAGCCCGTCGGACGACTGCGCGTCGCCGACCTGGACGCCGAGCCGCGCATGCGTGGCCTTGCCCTTGGCCACCAGCTCGTCGATGATCGGCTTGGCCTGGTCGATCGGGATTGCGAAGCCCAGGCCGATGTTGCCGCCTTCGGATTGTCCCGATCCTCCGGCGGTCTTGATCGCGCTGTTGATCCCGACCACCTGGCCGGCGAGGTCGATCAGGGCGCCACCGGAGTTCCCCGGGTTGATGGCGGCGTCCGTCTGTACTGCTGGGAAGACCGTCGTACTGCCCGGCTCGTCGTCGCCCGACGTCACCGGGCGGTCCAGGGCGGAGACGATGCCGCTCGTCACGGTCGCCTCCAGCCCGAACGGCGAACCGATCGCGACCACGCCCTGCCCGACGGCGAGCTTGCCACTGCTGCCGAGCGTGGCCGGGGTCAGATCGGTCGCGTCCGCCTTGATCACCGCGAGGTCGGTGAGCGGGTCGGTGCCCTTGATGGTGGCCGGCACCGTGCGGCCGTCGTTCAGGATCACGGAGATCCGGCCGCCGTTGCCGGCGCCCGCCACCACGTGGTTGTTAGTGACGATCAGGCCGTCCTTGCTGATCACGATGCCGGAGCCGCCCGCGGAGCCCCGCGAGGTCGCGACCGCGATCTTCACCGTGCTCGGAAGCACCTTCGCGGCGGCCGCCTGCACCGAACCGTCGGGCGCCGACGCGGGCGCGGCCTGATTCCCGTTCAGCGGCGCCGTCACGGACGGGCTGCTGTTGGAATCGTTCGTCGCCGAGTAGACGGCCGCGCCGCCCACACCGCCGGCGGTGCCGACGAGCAGGGCCGTCGCGGCCACCAGGGCCAGACCCAGCCGCTTCGGCTTGGCCGGCGCGGGCGCCGCGCTTTGCGCGGGCTGCGGACCGAAAGGCCAGTTCGGGCCCGGAGACGCCCCCTGATGCGGCCCCGGGGCACCGAACTGTGGGTGAGCACTCCCGCCCGATGGGTGCTGACCCGGCCGCGGCTGCCCGCCTGCCGGGGCGAACTGCTGCTGCTGATGCTGGCCATAGCCGCCCATCGGCATCTGCTGCGTCCGCTCCGGCTGCTGCGGGTTCTGACCCGGCTGGTTCTGCGGCTGCTGCGGCTGGTTCTCGGTCATGACGAGTACTCTGTCGGCCGGACCTGAGAAGCCCCTGAAGATCCCGTCAGAGCTACCGAAGAACTCCATGAAGATCCCCTGAAGGATCTGTCAGCACCTCTTCAGACCGCTCAGCGCGTCTGGGTGGCCGCATGCGGGAGCCAGAGCGTGAACTGTGCGCCGGCACCGGGCGTGTTGCGGGCGTAGATCACCCCGCCGTGCTGCTCGGCCGCATGCTTGACGATCGCCAGCCCCAGGCCGGAGCCGGGTCGGCTGCGCGCCTCGCTGGAGCGGTAGAACCGCTCGAACACGTGCGGCAGATCAGACTCGGCGATGCCCGGCCCGGAGTCGGTCACCGTGAGTACGCCGTCCAGTAGGCGCACCGTGACCCGCCCGACCGGCTCACCGTCGGCACGCGTGCCGGCACCCTCCGGCACGCTGTACTTCGCGGCGTTATCGAGCAGGTTCGTCACCGCCCGGCCCAGCAGCCGTTCGTCGCCCCACACCGGGAACGGGGCGAGCTGGACGTCCCACTCCAGCCCGGGCGCGCGGCGCCGTACCTTGATCACCGCGTCCTCGACCACGTTCGCCAGCTCGATCAGCTCGGCGTTGCGGACCTGCGGGGTGTCGCGGGCCAGCTCGGTCAGGTCGCCGATCAGGGTGGTCAGCTCGTCCATCTGCGCCCGGACGTCGTCCAGCAGCTGCTGCCGGTCCTCCGGGCGGAGACCGCCGCGCTTGTCCGCCTGCGCGAGCAGGTCGAGGTTGGTCCGGATGCTGGTCAGCGGCGTCCGCAACTCGTGCCCGGCGTCCCCGACCAGCCGCCGCTGCCGGTCCTGCGACCGCGCCAGTGCGGCCAGCATCGCGTTGAACGCCTGCGCCAGCCGCGAGATCTCGTCCGACCCGCTCACCGGGATCGGCTGCAGATCCTCGGTCCGGGCGACGTGCTCGGCGGCTCCGGTCAGCCGCGCGAGCGGCCGCAGTCCGGACGCGGCGACGGCGTTGCCGGCGATCGCTGCGCCGATCACGCCGAGCAGCCCGACGGCCCACAACACGATGCCGAGGTTGTGCAAGGTGTGGTCGATCGGGCCGAGTGACTGGGCCACCACGAGCGCCGTGTCGTCACCCAGCGGTACGGCGACGACCCGGTAATGGTGGTTGTTCGGGGAGCCCGCGGTACGGATGCTGGCCTCGCTGCCGGGATCCGCCTGCGCAACAGCCAGCTCTTCCGGGCCGATCGGTGGGAGGTACGACTTCGGGCTCACCGCGGTCCGGCCGTCCGCGGCCAGCAGGCCCATCCGGATGTCGGCCAGTCCCAGCGCCTCCGGGGGCAGGCCCTGGACCAGCTGCGGGCTGGTCAGCACGGGGCCTTGGGCGGCGAGCTCGGTGCGCTGGATCAGGCTGTCGTCCAGGTTGCGGTACATCTGCTGCCGCACCGTGAGGTAGGCCGCCGCGCTCACGAACGCGACCGCCAGGCCGACCGCGACCGCGGCGAGCAGCGTGACGCGGGCGTGCAGGCTGAGCTGATGCAGCTTCTGCTGGGCCCAGCTCTGGGTGCGGGCCGCGGTCGCGGCCACTCGGTTGCCGTGGGCAACAGGTGGCTCACCGGCCGGTGCGGGGTGCCGGCCGGGGGCACCGGGGTGCTGCGGGTCGTTCGGGCGTTCGGCGTACGACGGGAAGTCGGGGTTGGACGGGCTCACGGTGGGGTGTCTCTCAGGACGTAGCCGATGCCGCGGACGGTGTGGATCAGCCGCGGCAGGTTGTTCACCTCGGTCTTACGGCGCAGGTAGCCGATGTAGACCTCGAGGGAGTTGGCGGTGGTCGGGAAGTCGTAGCCCCAGACGGCGTCCAGGATCACCGCACGTTCGAGCACCCGGCGCGGGTTGCGGATCAGCAGCTCGAGCAGCGAGAACTCGGTCCGGGTGAGCGGGATCGGGACGTCACCGCGGTGCACCTCGTGCGCGTCCACGTCGACCACGAGGTCGGCGTACTGGAGCACCTCGCCGCGCTGGCCGCCCTCGCCGGGCGCGCTGCTGCGGCGGAGCAGGGCCCGCAGCCGGGCGAGCAGCTCCTCCAGCGCGAACGGCTTGGTCAGGTAGTCGTCGCCGCCGGCGTCCAGGCCGTCCACCCGGTCGGCGACCGCGTCCCGCGCGGTCAGCACCAGGATCGGCACGTTGTTGCCCGCGGCCCGCAGGGCCTTGGTGGTCTCCAGGCCGTCCAGCCGCGGCATCATCACGTCCATCACCACGACGTCCGGCTCGACGTTGCCGATCACCGCGAGCGCCTCGGCGCCGTCGGACGCGGTCACCACCTCGAAGTCGTTGAACTCCAGCGAACGGCGCAGCGAGTCCCGGACCGCCCGGTCGTCGTCCACCACCAGTACGCGCATCTCGTTCCCCGCTCCGCTCGAAAGGTGTCTCCACCGTGAGATTAGGCCGTCTGTTTGAGAATCCCCTGAGAACCCGCGGATCCCTCGCCAATCCCCGCTGCACACTCTAGGTTGGGCAGTCGTGGACGTCGCCGAATTCACCCCGGAGCCCGATCAGTACGCCTGGACCTTCGGCGGAGTGGCCCCGGTTCGCCGGATCAGGCCCGGGACCGCGCTGCGGCTGTGGACCGAGGACGCGTACTGCGGCACCCTGCGCAGCACGGCCGACCTACCCAGCGCCTCGCTGCGGATGCCGTTCGTGAACCCGCAGACCGGCCCGTTCTACGTCGAGGGCGCCGAGCCGGGGGACACCCTGGTCCTGCACCTCGTCGAGCTCACGCCCGCCAGGACCTGGGGTGTGTCCACCACGATCCCGTTCTTCGGCGGTCTGACCAGCACCGACCGCACGGCGACCCTGCAGGACCCGCTGCCGGAGCGGACCTGGATCTACGAGGTCGACTCCGACAAGCAGACCGTCGGGTTCGTGGCGCAGAGCGCCCCGCTGGAGCTCGCGCTGCCGCTGGAACCGATGCTGGGCACAGTCGGCGTGGCGCCGGCCGCGGGGGAGGCCCGGTCGTCGCTGGTGCCGGACATGTTCGGCGGCAACATGGACACTCCGGAGATGCGCGCGGGCGCGACGTGCTTCCTGCGGGTCAACGTCGAGGGCGCGCTGTTCTCGGTCGGCGACGGGCACTACCGCCAGGGCGAGGGCGAGTCCTGCGGGACCGCGGTCGAGGGCGCGATGAACGTCGTCCTGATCGTGGACCTGCTCAAGACGCCCGGACCGGTGTGGCCGCGGATCGAGAACGACGACTACCTGGCCGTCGTCGGGTCGAGCCGGCCACTGGAGGACGCGTGGCGGGCCGGTCAGGTCGACATGGTCGGGTGGCTCGGTTCGCTCTACGGCCTGGACAAGCTGGACGCCTACCAGTTGCTCAGCCAGGTGAGCGAAGTACCGCTGGCCAATGTGGTTGACGTCAACTACAGCGTGGTCACCAGAGTCCCGAAGCGCCTGCTACCGACGGCAGACGTCTACAGCGGCATCCACCGCCACCTGCGCGACCTCGCGGCCTCGCTCAGCTGAGGGCCGGTCGGCGATCCCGGATCTCAGCGGGATCTCCCCGGCCGGCGGGAGACGGCGACTCCCGCGAGGCACAACGCTCCGCCTGCCAGGGCGAGCAGGGTGGGAGTCTCGCTGAGGAAGAGCCAGCCGAGGATGATGGCGACCACCGGTACCGCGTAGACCGTGACGCCCATCCTGCCGGCGCTGGTACGGCGCAGGGCGAAGGCCCAGGTGGTGAAGCCGAGCGCCGTGGGAAACGCCGCCAGGTACACCACCCACCAGATCGTCGAACCGCTCGCGGACCGGACCTCATCGACCAGGGCGGGGGCGAAGGGAAGGCAGACGACGGCGCCGATCGTGCACGCGAGCCAGGTCACCTCAGCCGCCGGGAGCCGGCTGAGCAGCGGCTTCTGCGTGACCACTCCGACCGCGTACGAGACGGCTGCGGTCACGCACAGGACGACGCCCCACGTCTCCGCCCGGCCGGTGGAGGTCGACGTACCGATCAGGACCACACCGGCGAACGCGATCAGGCCGCCGAGCACGAGTTGGCGAGGGAACCCTTCGCCGAGGCCCAGACCAGCCAGTACGGCGATCAGCAGCGGCGCGATGTGGACGAGCATGGCCGCGGTACCGGCGTCGAGGCGGCGTTCGGCCTCGTTCAGGGCGACGTTGTAGACGCCGAACCAGAGCAGCCCGCAGGCCAGCAGCAGCGGCCAGTCGCCCTTCCCCGGCCAACGGCGTGCCGCCCGCCGGGGGACACCGCGAGGCCGGACGAAGAGCAGAGCGCCGAGCAAGACGCTGCCGAGCCCGAGGCGGGCCAACGACAGCGCCCCGGCCGAGAACTCCGTGCCGGCGTGCCGGATGGCGACGAACGACGAGGCCCAGAGCAGCACGGTCACGGCCGCCGCGCCGGTTGCGAGCCCCCGTTGGGGCGGAGCTTCAACAAGTGCGGTCACGATGATTACCCTAAGAACTGATTCCGTAGGTTCCCATGCCGAATCGGAGCTGAGGTGAGGGTTTTGCTTACCGAAACGAAAAGCACATTGCTGGATGAGTTGAACGTCCGGATTCTCGAAGAGCTGACCACGGACGCCCGGTTGCGGACCACCGAGCTGGCTCGCCGGCTCGGTGTCTCCACTCCGACCGTGCGGGAGCGGGTGACCCGGCTGGAAGAGGCCGGGGTGATCCGCGGCTACCGCCTGGACATCGATCCGGCGGCGCTCGGCCGGCCGGTGGCCGCGTGGGTCCGGCTCCAGCCCGGCCCCGGCCAGGTGCTGCGGATCGCCGAGTTGGCCCGCAGTACGCCGGAAGTCGTCGAGTGCCATCGCATCTCCGGTGAGGACTGCTTCCTGATGCGGGTCCAGGTGCCGGCGATCGACAAGCTCGAGGACCTGCTCGACCGGTTCGCGCCGTACGGCCGGACGAACAGTTCGTTCGTCGTCTCCACCCCGGTGCCACCCCGCGCGGTCCCGCTCGACCGGCCGTCCGCAGGGTGACCCCCCAACCACTGTCGGGAGTGGTCTGCATCACTAGTCTGGTGGCGACTTCAGTGACATTCATGGACGTTCGGAAGGACCCTGACCCATGGCTGCCGACAAGCCCGTCCGCAGAGTTGCCCTGCTCACCGCCGGCGGGCTCGCACCCTGCCTGTCGTCCGCCGTCGGCGGGCTGATCGAGCGCTACACCGAAGTAGCGCCCGACGTGGAGATCATCGCCTACCTGAACGGTTACCACGGTCTGCTCAGCGGGCGGCACCTCGACATCACCCCGGACGTGCGGGCGAAGGCCTCGGTGCTGCACAAGTTCGGCGGCAGCCCGATTGGCAACAGCCGGGTCAAGCTGACCAACACCGCCGACCTGGTGAAGCGCGGCTTGATCGCCGACGGCCAGAACGCGCTCCAGGTCGCGGCCGAGCGGCTGGTCGCGGACGGCGTCGGCGTGCTGCACACCATCGGCGGTGACGACACCAACACCACCGCCGCGGACCTGGCGGCGTACCTGCAGGAGCACGACTACGACCTGACCGTGGTCGGCCTGCCGAAGACGATCGACAACGACGTGATCCCGATCAGGCAGAGCCTGGGTGCCTGGACCGCGGCCGAGCAGGGTGCGCTGTACGCGCGCAACATCATCGCGGAGCACTCCTCGAACCCACGGATGCTGATCGTCCACGAGGTGATGGGCCGCAACTGCGGATGGTTGACCGCGGCAACGGCGCAGTCCTACCGGGACTGGTGGGCCGAGCAGGAGTGGAACCCGGGGATCGGCCTGTCCGCCGGCCGCTGGGACGTCGACGCCGTCTACGTGCCGGAGGAGTCGATCGACCTGGACGCCGAGGCGGAGCGGCTCAAGGCGGCGATGGACCGCGAGGACTGCGTGAACATCTTCCTGTCCGAGGGCGCCGGCGTACCGGCCATCGTGGCGGAGCTGGAGGCGCGCGGTGAGACCGTCGCCCGGGACCCGTTCGGCCACGTCAAGCTGGACACCATCAACCCGGGTGCCTGGTTCGCCAAGCAGTTCGCCGAGCGCATCGGCGCGGAGAAGACGATGGTGCAGAAGAGCGGCTACTTCAGCCGCTCGGCCGCGGCGAACGACCGCGACCTCGCGCTGATCAAGGAGTGCACCGACTTCGCCGTCGACGCCGCGCTGCGTGGTGAGAGCGGCGTGGTCGGCCACGACGAGGAGCGCGGCGACGAGTTGCGCGCGATCGAGTTCCCGCGGATCGCCGGCGGCAAGGAGTTCGACCCGGGCGTCGACTGGTTCGTCGCCCTGAAGGCCGAGGTCGGCCAGCCCTAGGACGGAGTGCGGAGGCGGCCGACCCACACGTCGGCCGCCTTCTCGATCTGGTCGAGGATCTCGTCGAACCCTTCCTCCTCGCCGTAGTACGGGTCCGGTACGTCGATGTCGGCGAACAGCTGGACCGTCCCGCCGCGCCGGGTCAGCTCCGAGAGATGCCCGGAGTCCATCGCCAGCACGAGGTCCCGGTCGCCGAACCAGTCGGCCCGGAACTGCTGCGCCCGGTGGGCGCTGCCGTCGTACCCGCGGCGGCGCAGCGCCGCCGCGGCCCGCGGGTCCATCGGGTCGCCGACGTGCCACCCGCCGGTCCCCGAGCTGGTGACGACCACGTCGTCGATCCCGGCCTCGGCCAGCTTCGCGCGCAGCACCACCTCCCCGATCGGCGACCGGCAGATGTTGCCGCTGCAGACGATCTCGACCTTCCGCATCTGGACCACGTCTCCCAAGTGCTCCGCACCGGGGAGCATCAGCGGAGCTCCGCCTTGTCCGGCAGGACGGCGTTGAGCAGCATGCCGACGATCGTGATCACGAGGGCGCCGAGCAGCGCGGACGGCCAGAAGTCCGCGACGTGGAACTGGACGTCCAGCTTCCCGGTGATCCACGAGGTGAGCAGCAGCATCGCGGCGTTGATGACGAAGATCAGCAGCCCCAGCGTCAGGATGATGAACGGCAGCGACAGCAGCTTGACGATCGGCTTCACCACCGCGTTCACCAGGCCGAAGATCGCCGCCACGATCAGCAGGGTGAGGATCCGCCGGCCGGTGGTCGCACCCTGGATGGTGATCCCGCTGATGAGCCAGGCCGCGATCGCCAGCGCGACCGCGTTGGCGAGCAACTTGATGATCAAGTTCTTCATGCGGTCGATCCTCCCACCCCGCCGGTAGCGCGACGGCCCGTACTCGCCCTGAACCGACCCTGACTCTTGACACGCAAATGACCAAGTGATCTGATCATTTTCTCGTGAGGTGAATGATTGCCGGAGGGATCAGCGTGAGAGCCAACAAGTCACAGCCAATCAACCGACGACTCGGCATCGCTGCGGCCGCCCTCGTGCTGGTGGCAACCGGCATCCCGTCCGCGCAGGCAGCCGAGCCCGAGGCCGTGGGCGCGGTGCAGTGCGACGCGGTCCGGACCGACTGGACGGCCCAAGCGAAGCCACAGGCCGACCCGGAGTCCCTGCTGAACGCCTACAGCAACACCGGCAAGGGCTGGACCGGCGGCGACAGCACCTACTCGGTCAAGCTCTCCGGCGGCCGGACCGCCTGGATCTTCTCCGACACGTTCCTCGGCCCGGTCAACCCCGACGGCAGCCGCCCGACCACGACGCCGTTCATCAACAACTCGTTCGTCGTCCAGCGCGGTGACGCGGTGAAAACCGTGACTGGCGGTACGGCGGCCGACCCGACCGCGCTCGTGCCACCGCCGGACAACGGCTGGTACTGGTTCGGCGCCGCTGCCACCAGCAACTCAGGCCGCAACCTCGACGTCGTGGCGATCCGGTTCGAGAAGACCGGCCCAGGTCAGTGGGACTGGCGCTGGCACAGCAACTACCTGGCCAGGTTCGACAGTGCGTCACTCAAGCTCCAGAAGCTGATTCCGATCCCCTCTGCGGCCAACGTGCAGTGGTCGGCCTGGCTGCAGCGTGACGGCGAATACACCTACGTCTACGGCGTCGAGGACCTCGGATCCTTGAAGTTCCAGCATGTCGCGCGAGTCCGCGGCGACGACCTTGCGGCCGCACGATGGGAGTACTGGACCGGCATCGGATGGTCGCCCGACGAGCACGCCTCGGTGCGCGTGCTGGGAGGCGTCGCCAACGAGCACAGCGTGACCCGGTGGGGCGACGGCTATGTGCTGGTCACGCATGACACCACCGAGCCGTTCAGCAGGCGGGTCCTCGGGTACTTCTCCTGCTCGCCGACCGGCCCGTTCGTGAACCCGGTCGAGCTCTACCAGACGCCGGAGACCGGCGCGTACGGCAGCTACGGGGACGGCGACATCATCACCTACAACTCACACGACCACCCCGACCTGCGCAGCGGCAACACGCTCTTGGTCAGCTATAACGTCAACAGCCTCGACCCCAACGACGACCTGTATGCGGACGTCAGCATCTACCGCCCGAGATTCGTCGGCGTCACGCTCACCGCGGCCGGCACTCGATGAGTGCGCCGGGTGGTGTCGTCCGGCGGAGTCTGCTCGACGACCTGGCGACGTCGATGCTGACCCTGATCGCCGACCGCAAACTCGCGTCCGGCGACCAGTTCGAGTCGGTCAGGTCGCTCGCCGACCGGTTCAAGGTCGCCGTACCGACCGTCCGGGAGGCGCTCCGCCGGCTCGAGGCAACCGGGGCGGTCGAGCTCCGGCACGGTTCCGGCGTGTACGTCGGTCGGCACATCGGCCGCCTGGTGCTGCCGAACCCGCTGGCACCGCCGCCGTCGTCCGACCGGTTGATCGAGCTCCTGCAGGCGCGGGCGCTGATCGAGCCGCCGGTCGCCGCACTGGCCGCGCGGGTGCGGACCGAGGCCGCGCTGCACCGGATGGACAAGGACCTGACCGCCGCGGCTGAGCTGATCGCGGCCGCCGACCACGCCCAGCTGGCCGAGGTCAACATGGACCTGACCGCCGCGGCTGAGCTGATCGCGGCCGCCGACCACGCCCAGCTGGCCGAGGTCAACATGGACTTCCACCGCTCGCTCGCGCAGGCGTCCGGGAACGCGACGCTGGCCGAGGTGGTCGAGTCCGTCACGGTCGTCAACGTCCGCGAGCAGCTGGAAATCCTGCACCTCCACGGCGACCGGCAGGCCGACCTGGACGAGCACCGGGCGATCTACGAGGCCGTGCTGGCCGGTGACCCGGACCTGGCCGAACTCCTCACCCGCGAACACCTCGACGGAGTCCTTGCCGTCATCAACAACCGACTTCAGCACCCCCGAAGCTGAGAGGACGCACCATGCAACGCATCACGAACCGGAAAGCACTGACCGCTCTGGCGGTGGCCGGTGCGCTCGTGCTGTCCGCCTGCGGCGGCGGGGGTGGCGGCCCGGAAGGCGCCGAGGGCGAGGACAAGCCGGTCGACTCGCTCAAGTTCTACAACGACAAGGGCGGCTGGAAGGACGCCTTCGTCCAGGTCGGCGCGGCCAGCAAGAAGGACATCGGCGTCGGGATGGAGCCGGTCGGGTATTCCGACTCCAACACCTACACCGCGTTCATCCGGTCGTCGTTCCGGACCAAGGAGAAGGCGGATCTGTTCACCTGGCACACCGGCAAGGAGCTGGAGGACCTGGTCGACCAGAAGCTGGTCGCCGAGACCACCGAGCAGTGGGACAAGGCGATTGCCGACGGCAACGTACCGGAGCAGCTCAAGCAGTACTTCACCTACGACGACAAGCAGTACTGCCTCCCGCTGCTCGCAGGCTACTGGGTGATGTACTACAACAAGGCCGTCTTCAAGAAGGCCGGGATCACCCAGACTCCGAAGACCTGGCCGGAGCTGCTCGCGGTCGCCGACAAGGTCAAGGCGGCCGGGGTGAAACCGTTCTACCAGACCAACATCCTGTTCAGCTTCGTCTGGTTCGAGACGCTGCTGGCCGGCAAGGACCCGGACCTGTACGACGCCCTGGCCGCGGGCAAGGCGAAGTACACCGACCCGGGTGTGGTCGAGGTGATGAACGACTGGAAGAAGATGATCGACGCCGGCTACTTCAGCGACCCGGGCGCGAAGACCGAGCCGCAGGCGCAGCTGAAGAACGGTGACGTCGGCATGATCAACTTCGGCACCTGGTTCAGCGGGAACCTGAACTCGCTGAAGATGAAGGCGGGCACCGACTACGACTTCTTCGTCATCCCGAACGTGAACGCGTCGCTGCCGAAGACCTCGATGATCTTCGAGACCGGCCCGGTGTGCTCGGCGGCTCAGAGCGAGCACACCTCCACGGTGAAGAAGTGGACCGAGTGGTGGGTCACCCCGCAGGCGCAGACCGCGTGGGCGAACTCCCGCGGCGACCTGTCCTTCAACCCGAAGGCCGAGGTCAAGGACCCGAGCCTGGCGGCGCTGAACAAGGATGTCGGCGGCGACGGCAGTGCTAGTTACCGGCTGATCAACCGGTGGTTCGAGGCGACGCCGGTCCCGGTCGCGAACAAGGCGCTCGAGGTGTTCGGCGCGTTCGTCACCAAGCCGGGCGATCCGATGCCCGGCCTGCAGAAGATCCAGGCCGAGGCGGACGCGTACTGGGCCAAGCAGAAGTGACGTCGACCATCCAGCCGCCGGCCCCTGCCAAGCAGCGGGCCGGCGCGGCGCCGGCCAGCACCTCGGCACGGACCGGTGCCCGGGTGGCGCCGCTCTTCGGGGTGCCGGCCGTGGCCGTGGTCGCGCTGCTGCTGTACCTGCCGTTCCTGTGGACGACATATGTCAGCTTCACCGACTACGACGGGCTCGCGTCGCCGGTGTGGTCCGGGCTGGCCAACTACCAGGCGATGTTCAGCGACCCGGATCTGGTAGGGGCGCTGGTCAACACCCTGCTGTGGGTTGTCGGCATGGTGTCGCTCCCCGTGGTGCTCGGGCTGCTGGTCGCCGTACTGACGTACGGTCACAAGTGGGGCACGTGGCTGCGGTTGCCGTTCCTGCTGCCGTACGCGATCTCCGGTGTGGCCGTGGGTGTCATCTGGGGGTTCGTGCTGCAGCCGGACGGCGCGCTCGGACAAGCATTGGGGTTCTTCGGGCTGCCGGGTGAGCACACCGGCTGGCTGCAGGCCGGTCCGGGCAACACGCTGATGATGATCGTCGCCGTCACCTGGCAGGCGGCCGGCGTGAACGCGCTGCTGTTCGTGGTCGGGCTGCAGTCCATCCCGGCCGAGCCGCTCGAGGCCGCCCGGCTGGACGGCGCCGAGGGCTTGCGGCTCTTCTCGCACCACCTGTGGCCGCAGCTCCGGCCGATCACCACGGTGGTCATCGGACTGTCGATCGTCGGCAGCCTGAAGACCTTCGACGTCGTCTGGGTGATGACCCAGGGCGGTCCTGGTACGTCGTCCGAGACGCTCGCGCTCTCGATGTACAAGGAGACGTTCGTGCTGAACGACTACGGCCAGGGCTCCGCGATCGCGCTGTTCCTGAGCCTGGTCACGTTCGCCGCGTCGATCCTGTACCTGCGCTACCAACTGGGGGAGCCGAAGTGAACAAGACCTCCTCCGGGCCGGTCCGGACGGCGGTGCTCGTCGTCCTCGGCCTGATCTGGCTGACACCGCTCTACCTGCTGATCGTGAACGCGTCGAAGTCCGTCGACGGGTACGATGCGGCGACGGTGTGGGAACCGTCCGGGTTCTCGCTGTTCGGCAACTTCGCCGAGGCGTGGGACAAGGCCGCGCTCGGCGACACCCTGGTCGCGACGACCCTCTACAGCGTGGTGTCGCCGATCCTCGCCGTCCTGATCGGGGCGGCCGCAGGGTACGCGATCGTCGTCCTGCGGCTGCGCTACGGCTTCCTCTGGTTCGTCGTCATCTTCGGCGGCACGATCTTCCCGCTGCAGATGGTGCTGATGCCGCTGTTCTCCGGGTACGCCGACACCGGCCTGTACGACACCCGGACCGGCATGATCATCGTCTACACCGCGATCAGCGTTCCGTTCTCGGCGTTCGTGATGCGCAACTTCTTCACCGGGATCGCGCGTAGCGTGTTCGAAGCGGCGATCGTCGACGGCGGCGGGATGTTCCGGATCTTCCGCAGCATCTACCTGCCGATGGCCGGGTCGGCGCTGGCCGCGATCTTCATCCTGCAGGCCACCTTCGTCTGGAACGACCTGCTGCTCGGCCTGACCCTGAGCCAGTCCGAGTCGGTCCGCCCGATCATGCCGGCGCTCACCGGCCTGCAGAGCACGTACGGCGGCGCCGCGCTGCCGACCGTGCTCGCCGGCGGTCTGCTGGTGTCGCTGCCCACGGTCATCCTCTTCCTGGCCGCACAACGCTTCTTCTCCCGGGGCCTCGCCCTCGGTCAGTTCTGATCTCTCGGAGGATTCATGCAGCAGCTATGGACCGCCAGGCCATCACAATCGCCCGATGGCGGACGCGGTGAGCGTCGGCCGGCCGGGATCGGGGAATTGTGATGGCCCTGGCGTCCGGTACTCGCACCGTCGTCGTCACCGGGGGTGCGGCCGGCATCGGGCGAGGTGCCGTCGAGCGCTTCGCCGCCTCCGGCGACAGCGTCGTCGCCCTCGACCGGGACGCGGACGCCCTGGCGGCGCTCGAGAAGGAGCTCGGGGTGCGCGGTCTGGTGGTCGACGTCGGTGACCGTGCCGCGCTCGCCGCTGCCGCCGCGGACCTCGGCCGTGTCGACGTGCTGGTTTGTGCTGCGGGTGTGCAGCGGTACGGGACGGTCGTGGACACCCCGCCGGAGGTCTTCGACGAGGTGATGGCGGTGAACGTCGGCGGGGTGTTCTTCGCCTGTCAGGCGTTCGTGCCGAAGTTGCCCCGGGGCGGAAGTGTCGTCGTGGTGGCGTCCGTGCAGGCGTACGCCGCGCAGAAGAGTGTGGCGGCGTACTCGATGGGAAAGGGCGCGTTGCTGTCCCTGGTCCGGGCGATGGCGGTGGACCACGCCGCCGACGGGATCCGGGTGAACGCGGTCTGCCCGGGCTCGGTGGACACGCCGATGCTGCGGACGTCGGCCGCCGAGTTCGGTGGTGGGCGGTCGACGGGCGACGTGGTCGCCGAGTGGGGCCGGTCGCATCCGATCGGCCGGGTGGCGACCCCGGGTGAGGTGGCCGAGGTCATCCACTTCCTGGCGTCCCCGGCCGCGGCCTTCGTCACCGGGGCGGACGTGAAGGTCGATGGTGGGCTGACCGCCGGCTTGGCCGTCGTCCTGCCGGAGGATCAGAAGTGAAGCCGGACCGGGGTGATGGGGTGCGGGAAGCCATGAAAATCGTGGACATCCGGGCGACCACCGTGACGATGCCGCTCGAGGCGCCGCTGCGGCACAGCAACGGCGCGCACTGGGGCCGCTTCGTCCGTACGGTCGTCGAGGTCGAGGCCGACAACGGACTGATCGGTCTGGGCGAGATGGGCGGCGGCGGGCAGAGCGCCGAGGCCGCGGTCACCGGTCTGAAGCCGTACCTGGTCGGCCACGATCCGGCCCGGACCGAGGCACTGCGCTGGATGCTCGCCAACCCGACCGCGAGCCTGTACAACAACCGCACGCAGCTGCTCGCGGCGATCGAGTTCGCCTGCCTGGATTTGCAGGGCAAGGAGCACGGCGTGCCCGTGCACGAGCTGCTCGGCGGCAAGGTCCGCTCGACGGTGCCGTTCGCGAGCTACCTGTTCTTCCGGCACCCGGCCGACGACGGCACCGGGGAGATCCGGACCGCCGAGCAGCTGGTCGAGCACGCGCGGGAGCTCGTCGACGAGCACGGCTTCAGCGTGCACAAGCTCAAGGGCGGCGTCTTCCCGCCGGACTATGAGCGCGAGTGCTTCCGCGCGCTGGCCGAGGCGTTCCCCGGTCACCGGGTGCGGTTCGACCCGAACGGCGCGCTCGGCGTCGAGGAGGCGATCCGGTTCGCCCGGGGCATCGAGGACCTCGACAACGACTACCTGGAGGACCCGACCTGGGGCCTGAACGGGATGCGCCGGGTCCGCGAGAACACCGCCATCCCACTGGCCACCAACACCGTGGTGGTGAACTTCGAGCAGCTCGCTGCCAACGTCCGCGACCCCGCGGTCGACGTGATCCTGCTGGACACCACGTTCTGGGGCGGCATCCGGCCGTGCATCAAGGCCGCCGGCGTCTGCGAGACGTTCCAGCTCGGCGTCGCCGTGCACTCCTCGGGCGAGCTCGGCATCCAGCTGGCCACGATGCTCCACCTGGGTGCCGTCGTACCGAACCTCTCGTTCGCGGCCGACGCCCACTACCACCACCTGCGGGACGACATCATTGCCGGCGGCAAGCTTCCGTACGGCGGCGGCGCGATCGCCGTCCCCGACGGTCCCGGCCTGGGCGTCGAGCTGGACCGCGACAAACTCGCCGAGTACGCCGAGCTGTTCCGCGAGCTCGGCCCCTACCCGTACGACCGCGACCCGGCACGCCCGGACTGGTACCCCCTGCTCCCGAACACCGATTGGGCCGACCCCGCACCTTCTGCCGGGCCTCCGGCACGCCGTGTCATGGGGCCCTGATTCCCGGCTCCCCCTCGTCGTTGCAGGCGCTTCGCTTTCTACACTCCTCAGTCCAGGCCGGGAGGCCCCATGACCATGACGATCCCTCGTTCCGCCGACCTGGCGAGCGACGTCCTCACGCACACCTACGACGACATGTTCAATCCGCCCGGGCTGACCAACTTCCTGGGCACCGCGCAGGTCGACCTGGACGTGTTCGCGATCCGCTCGGTGAACTTCCCGCCGTACTCGCACGGCGACTGCATCACCGGTCAGCTGTCCGTCGACGGCCGCCTGGCCCGCTCGTACGGCGGCACGGTCGAGGTGCTGTGGCGGCCGGACTGCGTGGTCCGCTCGACCGTCGTCGACGGACTCGGACTGCGGTCGGTCACGGCCTGTGCGCCCGGCCGGCCGGCCGTCGTCGTCCAGCTCGACGTGGAGGGAACGCCGGGCCGGACGGTCCGCCTCGGCTTCGCGCTGGACAGTACGGCGACGCGCTCGCCGAGCGGGTGGCTGAAGCCGGAGCCCCCGTCGGAGCCGAACACACTGACCAAGGTTGACGATCGCGTGGCGGGTACCGGGGAGTCCGGGTCCGCGGTGAGTCTCCAGGGTCTCGACGTGCCCTCGTCGGTGGACCGGTCGATGCTTACGGCAACGGTTGAGCTGGATGCCTGCGGGCGCGGCCGGGTCGGCTACGTGCACGTGCTGGCCGGCGACCTGGCCGAGGCCGCCGAGCACTTCGACGCGTGTGCGGCCGACGTACCGGCGGTGTTCGCGGCGTCGGAGGCGGCGTGGGACAAGGCGCTCGCCGACGCCTTCGACCCGGACGGCGACGGGTTCAGCGGGTCGCTGCCGATCCTGGAGACCTCGAACGAGGCGCTGCGGAAGCTGTACTGGTGGGGCGTGCTCGGAGTGATCTGGTTCCGCCGGGACAACCCCGCCAGCGTGCTCGGGCGGACGTACGACACGCTGATGCCGCGGTACTGGCAGACCACGACGTTCATCTGGGACTACAGCCTGTCGTCGCTGACGCACGCCCTGCTCGATCCGGAGCCGATGCGCGAACACATCGAGCACTGGGTCGACCTCGACATCCACAAGCACTTCGGTACCGAGTGGCTGACCGGCGGACCGGTCGGCTACTGGTACTCGGTCAACGACTTCGCGATGACGCGGCTGGTCCGCGACTACGTCCGGTTCACCGGCGACGCCGGCTTCCTGGACGCTGCGGTGGGCGACAAGCCGATGGCCGAGCACCTGCACGACTGGGCGACCGCGTGGCGCGGACTACGAGGTGAGCACGCGCTCGCGGACTACGGCGGTATCGACAACCTGCTGGAGTGCGTCAGCAGCTACGTGCACGAGGTGGCCAGCTTCAACGCGGCCAACGTTTGGTGCCTCCGGGTGGCCGCCGAGGTCGCCGCGCGCGCCCGCGACGACGACCGCGCCACCCTGCTGCTGAAGGAGGCCGATGAGCAGGCAGGTCACGTCAACGAGCTGTACATCGAGGGCGTCGGCTTCTGGCACGCCCGGCAGCCCGACGGCTCGCTCGTCCCGGTCCGGCACTGCTACGACTTCAACATCGTCGGTACGACGATCGCGGCCGACCTCTCGGAGTCCCAGAAGACCGAGATGGTGTCGTTCTTCCAGCGGGAGCTGCAGACGCCGACGTGGATGCGGGCGCTGTCGCCGTACGACGCGGACGCCGCGTTCAGCCTGCGGCCCGACCACCAGTGGAACGGGGCGTATCCGGCCTGGCCGGCGGACGCGGGACGGGCGTTGTTCGCGCTCGGGCGGGGCGACGTCGTACTCGACTGGCTGCCCGGGCTGGCGCGCTCGGCGAACCAGGGTCCGTGCGGTCAGGCCCACTTCGTCGAGGAGGCCGCGCCGGCGATGGCCGGCGGTGCGCGGAAGTCGCCACCGCAGTTCCCGTACCTGATCGACTGGTCCTGCTCGTCGTCCGGTTCCTGGGTCAGCCTGATCATCGAGGGCGTCTTCGGCATCGAGGTCGCGCTCGACGGCACCGTCACCGCGAATCCCCAGGTCGCCGCCCTGGACCCGGACGCCCGCCTCACCGGCCTCCGCGTCGGCCCCACGACCTACACCGTCGCCGCATCGGGGGTCAGCCCGGCGGGGTAGCGATCGCTTCGAGCAGGGACTCCTGGGCGCCGGCGAGGTGACGGCGGAGCTCCTCGACGCACTCGTCGAGCTCGCCGCGCTCCAGGAGGCGGACCAGTTTGCGGTGTGAGGCGACCTGCTGCCGGGCGTCCTGGCGCAGGGCGTCGACCCGCGCCAGCGCCAGCCGCGCCTCGCCGGTGACCGCGTCCGCGGTCGCGATCAGCCGCTCGCTGCCGGTCAGCGCGACCAGGCTGCGGTGGATCGCCAGGTGCGTCTCGGTCATCGCCTCCGGGTCGGCGCCGTCCTTCGCGGTCGCGGCGAACGTCCGCATCGCCTCCCGGACCTGCTCCCGCGCGGCCTCGTCGGCGTCGAACCACGCCCGGATCCCGGCCGACTCCAGCACGAACCGGGCCCGGCAGATGTCCGCGACCGCGTCCGGGTGGAGGATCGCCACGCTGACGCCTTTGTTCGGCTCGCGGATCGCCAGCCCCTCGGTGACCAGCATCGTCATCGCCTCGCGAACGGTGCTCCGGGCAACACCCAGCGCTTCCGCGAGCGGCTGCTCGCGCAGCGGCGTCCCGGGTTCGAGGTCGCCGGCGAAGAGGGCGGCGCGCAGCGCGTCGACCACCCGGTCCACCGTGGTCGAGCGGTCCACCCGCAGCCGTTCGTACATGGGAAGATTCTCGTCCAGTCAAGGTCCGTTGTCGCGCGCGACCCGGTTCCCGGGCGCAGTTGACGACCCGCCTGTGGATAACTCTCGACGTGATGACCTGGTTTTGGGGCAGCATTTTCCCCAGTGGCCGCCCCTCTCCACGATCCGGCGTGGAGGGCCGCTGAGCCAGCGAGGAGCCGATCGTGGGTGACAGCAAAGCACTGCCGATCCTCGGCGGCGTCCTGCTGGTGCTGTTCCTGCCGCTGCTGATCGTGCTGGCGCTGATCCTCGGCGGCCTGGCCGGGATGGCGAGCGCGGACGCCTGTGTGCCCACCCAGAGTGAGGGCAAGGCCTTCGCCTGGCCGACGGACCGGCACGAGATCGACGTGCGCTGGTCGGAGTCCGGCGGCCGCGGCCGGAGCGCCCATCGCGGCATCGACTTCGACGTCGACGAAGGCAGCAAGGTCTACGCCGCCGAGGACGGCAGGGTCGTCTCGATCGCCGGCAACCAGGTCAGGATCCGGCACGACGAGGGGGTCGAGACCCGGTACAAGTACTTCAAGGACATCTCCGTCCGGGTCGACCAGGAGGTCGAGCGCGGCGACCAGATCGGCACCTCCGGCTCCGGCAGCGAAGCCAGCCCGGGGCTGTCCGGTGACCACCTGCACTTCGAGCTGTGGGTGCAGAAGGACGAGGGCGGAGACCTCGAGGCCGTCGACCCCGACCCGGACAACGACACCTTCGGCGAGGACACCGGCGAGACCGAGTCCGGCTGCGGCTGCAGCACCCTGGTCGGGTCGAACAACCAGCAGAAGGCCTTCAACTACTTCACCTCGAACGGGTACAGCAAGGAGCAGGCCGCCGGGATCGTCGGCAACATGATCCACGAGTCGGGCGTCGAGCCCGGCCGGCTGCAGAACACCCCGCCCGGCCAGGTCACCAACCCGGCCGACGCGATCGACAGTCCGCTCGGCTGGGGCATCGTGCAGTGGACCCCGGCCGGCAAGATGATCCGGCCGTCCCGGGAGGCGGGCGTCGACGACGCCGTCATCGGGTCTCTGGAGTATCAGCTGGAGTTCCTCAAGAAACAGCTGGCCGGGGAGACCGCGATCCCGGAGGCGCACGCCGGTGACATGCTCGAACAGGCGGACTCCGCGGAGGACGCGGCCGTCGCCTTCGGCCGGTACTACGAACGGTTCGCCGGCTCCGAGGACCTCAGCAACCCGCGCTACACCCAGCGCAAGACCGCGGCCCGGGAGGTGCTGTCCACCTTCGGCGGCGCCGCGCCGGGCGAAGGCGGCGCGAGCTGCGGCGCCGGCAACGGCGACATCGTCCGGACCGCCCTCCAGCTGGCCTGGGACACGCCGGGACACGGCCATTCCCCGAAGCCGATCAACCCCACCTACGAGCAGGCCGTGCGGGATTACAACGGCTCCTCCGGCGAGGACGTGCTGACCGACTGCGGCGTGTTCGTGGCTACCGTGATGAGGATGAGCGGTGTCGATCCGGAGTACGCCGTCCGTGGGACCGGCGTCCAGATGGACTACCTGCGCAGTTCGGGCAGGTACGACATCTACGAGAACCTGAACAACGAGGGGCAGCTGCGGCCCGGCGACATCTTCATCATCGACGGCCACACCTACCTGTACACCGGGAACTACGAAGGCGGCGACGGGAGGACGTACAACGCCGCGTCGGCGTCGTTGTACGGTCACGTGCCGGAGGCGTCGCACGTGTACTTCTCCGACTCCCGCGGCCACTACACGGTGGCCCGGCTCAAGCAATCTGGAGCTTCGTCTGATGGATGAGAACCGGCGGCTGTTCGTTCTCAGCGGCACGGTCATCGTGGTCGCGCTGGTGGTGCTCGGCGGGTACCTCGCCTTCCGCGGCAGTCCCGAGCACACGCTGACCGTGCGGTCGATCCCGAGCGACCTGACGCTCACCCTGGACGGCAGGCAGATCCCGGCCAACGGAGAGATCAAGGTCAAGGAAGGCACGCACACGCTCACCGGTGAGCGGCGTGGTTTCCAGAGCTACACCCAGACCGTCCAAATGACGAAGGACTCGCGGTACAAGATGTACCTGTTCTCGAACAGCGCCGAAGGCCGCGCCTGGGAGAAGTCGCACCCGGGGGAGCAGTTGGAGGCGGAGTCCGAGGCCGGCCGCCGCTTCGACGAGCTGAACGCCCGGCTGCAGGCGAAGTACCCGATCCTCCAGGAGCTCCCGTACATCGGGCCCGGTTTCACGGTCAACCAGGGCATCTCGCAGGATCACCCCGGTGACCCCGAGTACCTCGCCTTCTACATCAAGATCACCGACTCCGAAGGCCGCAAGAAGGCCCTCGAGTGGCTCACCGGCCACGGCTACAAGCCCGAGACCCTGGAACTGATCTACACCAAGTAGCCCGTGGTCTCAGGCGGGGAGGATCAGTTCTCCGCCGAGCCTGGTGATCCGGGTGAGCGGGAAGTCGAGGGGGTTGGTGAGGCACCGGACGGAGCCGCCACCCTTGTGGAACTCGGTGAGGTCGAGGACGACCACGCGCAGGCCGAGGCCGGTGAGGATCTCGCGCAGGCGGGGTGAGCACGCCGGCATGACGATCGTCTCGTTCACCACGATCGAGTTCGCGCTGAACGCGAACGCCTCCTCGTCGGTGAGCACGATCGGGTCCGGCACGATCCCGAACAGCTCCGCCTGGCTCTCGGCGTCGAACGCCGGCGGGTAGACCATCGCGTGCGTGCTGTCGACCGGGCAGAACGGCAGGTCGAGGTGGTACATGCCCTCGTGCGCGATGCGCATCCCGCGCACCCGGATACCCCACTCGGTCGCCAGGTGCTCGAGCGCCTCGGCCTCGGTGCGCGGCCCGTAGCCGACGACGAGGCTGTCGCCGAACACGAACGCGTCCCCGGACTCGAAGTGCGGCCCGACCCCGTCCGACCCGGTCCGGCCGAGCGCGAACCCGTGCTCGGTGAACCAGTCGCCCGCCGTGAGCGACTCCCTCCGCCGCGGCTCGAACCGCATGTGCGAGAGCATGGCCCGCCCGTCCACGGTCGCCAACCCCAGGTTCATCGCGTAGACCATGTCCGGCGAGTCGGGCCGCTGCGCGAGCACCTCGACCTCGCCGCCGGCGTCCGCGATCGCCTGTCGCAGCGAGTCCCACTGCTTCAGCGCCAGCTCGGAATCCGGCTGATCCTGCGTGGACATGTACGGGTTGATCACGTAGTCGATCCGGAAGTGGTCCGGGCGGACCATCAGATACCGGCGACCCCACTCCAGCGACTCACTCATGCACACCCCTCTGCTCCCGACTCACCCCGCGCCCCTGAGCGAAGCGACGGGCGCGGTGCCTCTTGACATCCTTTGCCAGATCCCCTGATTGTCCGACAATCAGTCAGTGTGCAGCCTCGCCCGGCCGTACGCAACACAGTCGTCGGATGTGATCAAGACAGGCTGGTCCGCCGCTGGTGTAAGGACTAACCTGCGGTCATGACCCCTGACAACGAGGTTCGCTTCCGCGGCTGTCTGGACGATGTGGCGGCTTACAAGCCCGGTCGTCCGCCCGCGCGCACCGACGGCCGGCCGACGTACAAGTTGTCCAGCAACGAGAACCCGTACCCGCCGCTGCCAGGTGTCCTCGCCGCCGCGACCGAGGCCGCGGGACAGATGAACCGCTACCCCGACATGGGCGCGGTCGACCTGCTCGAGGCGCTGTCGGCCCGGTTCGGCGTACCGACCAGCGACCTCGCTGTCGCAACCGGGTCGGTCGCGCTGCTGTACCACCTGCTGCAGGCGTCGTGCACCGACGGTGACGAGGTCGTCTACGCGTGGCGCTCGTTCGAGGCCTACCCGATCGCGGTCCAGCTCACCGGCGCGACGTCGGTCCAGGTGCCGCTGACCGACGACGCCCGGCACGACTTCAAGGCGATGGAGGCCGCGCTCACCGAGCGCACCAAGGCCGTCCTGGTGTGCACGCCGAACAACCCCACCGGTCCGGTCGTACGCCGGGACGAGTTGCTCGCGTTCCTGGACGTCGTACCGTCGAACGTGCTGGTCGTGATCGACGAGGCGTACCGCGAGTTCGTCCGCGAACCCGAGATCGTCGACGGGATCGACGTGTACCGGGACCGGCCCAACGTGGTCGTATTGCGGACTTTCTCGAAGGCCTACGGCCTGGCCGGCTTCCGGGTCGGGTACGCCGTCGCGCACCCGCCGGTCGTGGCCGCGATCCGCAAGTGCGCGCTCCCGTTCGGCGTCAGCCACGTCGCCCAGGCCGCGGCGATCGCGTCGCTGGCCGTGGAGGAGGAGCTGCTCGAGCGGGTCGAGGCGCTGGTGACCGAGCGGACGCGAATGGTCGGCGAGCTGCGCGCGGCCGGGTGGGACGTGCCGGAGACGCACGCGAACTTCGTCTGGATGCCGCTCGGCGACGACACCGTCGCGTTCGCGGAGGCGGTCCAGGCCGAAGGCGTTTCGGTCCGCCCGTTCCCCGGTGACGGCGCCCGGGTCAGCATCGGCGAACGCGAAGCCAACGACCTGTTCCTTTCCGTCGCCCGCGCCTGGCGCCAGTGAGCTCGCTGGTCTGGATCTCGGGCGCGTCTGCCGGGATCGGCGCGGCGCTGGCGGCGTCGGTCCCGTACGCCGACGCCCGGGTCATCGACCTGTCGCGCCGCGGCGGCGGCCCGGCCGAGCACTTCAAGGCCGACCTCGCGGACCCCGGTGACTGGGTACGCGTCGAGGAGCACTTCCGCGAGGAGCTGGCCGGGTACGACGGCGAGCGGGTCGTCTTCGTCCACAACGCCGGCACGATCACGCCGATCGCCCCGGCGGCCGCGGCCGACCGCGACGAGTACGCCCGCGCGGTCCTGCTGAACTCGGCCGCACCCCAGGTTCTAGGCCGAGCCTTCCTCCGGGCGACGGCTGCGCTTCGATGCGATCGCCACCTGGTGATGCTGTCGTCCGGCGCGGCCAAGACGGCGTACGCCGGCTGGTCCTCCTACAACGCGGGCAAAGCCGCCGTCGAACACTGGGTCCGCACCACCGGCGCCGAACAAGCTGCCGACGGCTGCCGGGTCATCGCGGTGGCCCCCGGCGTGGTCGACACCGCCATGCAGTCCGAGATCCGCGCCACCTCCGCCGAGAACTTCCCGACGGTCGGCCGCTTCCACGACCTCAAGAACACCGGCGCCCTCTCCACCCCCGCCGAGGCAGCCGCCGGCATCTGGTCCCTGCTCACCCGCGACCTACCCAACGGCTCCTGCGTGGACCTGAGGAACCTCTGGCTGGAGCTCACTCAGCCGCGCCGGCTCTGGGGGCAGGCAGCACTCGACGGTGCCCGTGAACAGGATATTTCAGGTGGTCTGCCACCAGTTCCTGGTCAAGCCCCGGCTGGTGGTCACCCCGCCCGCGGTACGCCTGAGGACGAGAAAACGCCCGGCCCGCGCTGGGACGGGGGCCGGGGGTGGAACGGCGCCGGGAGGAGTGAGGCTTTCTCCCGGCGCCGCCGTTGCTGTTACCGAATCAGTCGCCCCACCGAGGTGACTCTTTCGGGTCCTGCATCACTGACCAGGGAGGGGTCAGTTGTCCTGCTCGGAGTCCAGCTCGCAGGTCTTGAGCACGTCGACGGAGTTGCCGTCGTTGCCCAGGCCCAGGACGCCGGCCAGGTCGCTGACCGGGACCTGCCCACCGACGGCGTTCACCGGAACGTCGTTGTGGCAGACCTGGAACGGGCCGACGTTGTTGCGGCTGACCGACACGAGGCCGTCGTCACCGACGCGGTACCACTTGCTGTTGTTCTGCTCCGAGTCCAGCTCGCAGGTCTTGACGGCGGTCGCGCTGTTGCCGTCGTTGCTCAGACCGACGATCCCGGTGATGTCGGTGACGGGCACCTGGCCGCCGACCGCGTTGACCGGAACGAAGTTGTGGCACGCCTGGAACGGGCCGAGGTTGTTCTGGTCGACGGAGACGAGCGAGCCGTCACCCTTCACCCAGTACCAGTGCTTGCCGCCCTTGCCGTAGCCCTTGCTGGCCAGGGACGCCGCGTCGGCCAGGCCGGTGGTGCTCTTGGCGTCGTCGATCATGTTCGCGCTCACGACGGTGGCCAGGCCCAGGGTGGCGACGGTCGCCACGGCCGCGGCAGCGGCGATCTTGCGAGTTACCTGCATTATGCCAGGTTTCCTTTCGGGTTTGACGGATTCGTCTTAGTGGTAACGACACCTGGCGGGGACGGTTACAAACTTTTTCGTCAGCTATTCGACCCAGGCCGGCCTCATAGCCCCCGCGTGATGGGTTTGCTGACAGCGCAACGAACCCGCTCTGACCAGGCAACTTGCCGGTAACCGGGCAGGTGGAACACTTCTCTCTCCTGCTCGGCGGGGGCCGTAACCGATGCGGGGGTCCGTCGTTGAGTCTGCGCGGGTGACGGATGAAACCCGGTGATTCGGAAGATTGTTTTCGGTGGGCTCGGTGGTCGCCGAATTGGCAATACCATGATGAATCGGAATATCGTTGGAACCATTGCCGTAGTTCCGCGCCGTGTTTTTTCGGGGCACAGTGCCGGACGGCAACCAGGTCCCGCTGCCGCGCGCATCGGCAGCGGTGGGAGACCCGGGTCCTCAGGGGCCCGGGTCTTTCCTTCTCAGGACGTCGTCCGCGGCCGGCGCTCGGCCGTCACCACCAGCGCCACGCCGACGATGATCACCGCGCCGCCGAAGAGGATCTGCCAGGTGACGTGCTCGTCCAGGATCAGCCAGCCGAGCAGCACGGCGACGCCTGGGTTCACGTAGGCGTAGGTGCCGATCAGCGAGATCGGGGCGTTCGCCAGCAGATAGCTGTACGCCGTGTACGCGAGCAGCGACCCGAACGCGATCAGGTAGGCCAGCGCGATCCACCCGGACGTGTCGATCCGGTCGAGGTGGAGCCGCCCGGGCTCTCCCCGCAGTACGCCGATCAGCACCATCGCCGTACCGCCGAACAGCATCTCGTAGAGCGCGGCCACCAGCGGGTCGCGCGGCAGACCGAGGCGTGGGGAGAACCGTGAGCCGGTCGCCCAGCAGATCGTGCCGACGACCAGGATCGCGACCGACAGCGGCTTCGCACTCGTGTCGCCGCCGGAGAGCGCGAGCAGCGCGACGCCGCCGAAGCCGATCAGTACGCCGACCCACGTGAGCGCGCGCGGACGATCGCCGCCACCGACGCGCAGCAGCATCAGCCACAGCGGGATCGCGGCCACCAGCAGTGCCGCGAGCCCGGACGGCACAGTCTGCTCCGCGATCGCGACCGCGCCGTTGCCGAAGGCGAGAAGCAGCAGGCCGACGACCGCCGCGCCGACCGCCTCCTGCCGGGTGATCCGGAGCCGGCGCCACCCCGACTTCAGGCTCAGGAAGGCGGCCAGCAGGACGCCGGCCACCAGGAACCGGGCGGACATGCCGAGCATCGGCGGGATCTCGGCCTCGACGACCACCCGGATCCCGAGGTAGGTCGAACCCCAAACGACGTACACCACCGCGAGCGCGGACCAGATCATCGCCGTGGACGCCTGCCGGCCGCCGCTGGCGTCAGGCAGAGCGGCAGGGGAAGCGGCAGCCATCCTCGTCCTCACCGTCAGGGGTGTAATGCAAGAACAGTCATTACGCTAGGCGTCGGCGCGGATCGGCGCAAGGCGGTTTCCGGTCAGCAATCCGCTGTTTCCCGCCAGGTCAGGTCCTCCCGGCCGAGGTCGGCGCCGGCCGGGCAGGTCGGTCCGGCAGCAGGAGCTGCCACAATCGGTATCCAGTTGTGACGCTTGTCGCACGACTCAGCGATTGCCTGTCACATGAGCGGAAAGATATGACCACTTGACGGACTGGTGTCTCAGCCGAGGACCAGTTTCGGTACCGCCGTACCCGCGAGCGTCCAGACAGTTAGCGGATCAGGCAACTGCTGGGTACGGTGTGCGGCAAGTAATACAGCCAGGCAGGCCGGTGAGGAGGTCTACTGGTAGAGAGACAGTGCATCAACCCCTGGATCCACGCGGTCCTGCCTGCGAAGCCTCACCCGGCTGAAGGGCCGGCCCCCGTGCAACGTTGCGGTCGCGGCGATCCCGCGCTCGAACCCGAGGAGTGCATGTGAGTGAGTCGGTGCCGGGTACCGTCCCGGAAGTGTTCGCGCCCCACGAGGCGCCGGTCAGTCCGCCCCAGGCCTCCGAGGAGGTCGAGTTCGTCCAGTTGCTGACGCCCGAAGGTGAGCGCGTCAAGCACCCGGACTACTCGTTCGACCTGGACGACGAGGCGATCAAGGGCTTCTACCGGGACATGGTCCTGGTCCGCCGGATCGACACCGAGGCGACCGCCCTGCAGCGCCAGGGTGAGCTCGGGATCTGGGCATCGCTGCTCGGCCAGGAAGCCGCGCAGATCGGCTCCGGCCGCGCCCTCAACAGCAAGGACATGGTCTTCCCGACCTACCGCGAGCACGGCGTCGCCTTCTGCCAGGGCGTCGACCCGCTGCGGCTGCTCGGCCTCTTCCGCGGCGTCGACCAGGGAGCCTGGGACCCGCGCGACAACAACTTCCACCTGTACACGATCGTGATCGGCGCCCAGACGCTGCACGCGACCGGGTACGCGATGGGTCAGCAGCGCGACCACGCCATCGGCGACGCCGAGAACGGCGAGGCGACGATCGCGTACTTCGGCGACGGCGCCAGCAGCCAGGGCGACGTCAACGAGGCGTTCATCTGGGCCTCGGTGTTCAACGCACCGGTCGTGTTCTTCTGCCAGAACAACCAGTGGGCCATCTCCGAGCCGATCGACCGGCAGACCCGGATCCCGCTCTACCAGCGCGCGGCCGGCTTCGGCTTCCCCGGCGTCCGCGTCGACGGCAACGACGTCCTCGCGACGTACGCCGTCTCCCAGCAGGCGCTGAAGCGGGCCCGCGAGGGCAGCGGCCCGACCCTGGTCGAGGCGTACACGTACCGGATGGGTGCGCACACCACCTCCGACGACCCCACGAAGTACCGGCTAAACGAGGATCTCGAGCACTGGAAGCTCAAGGACCCGATCGCCCGCGTCCGCGCCTACCTGACCCGCTCGGCCGGTGTCGACGCCGAGTGGTTCGACCAGATCGACGCCGACGCGGACAAGATCGCCGCGGAGCTGCGGGCCGGCTGCCTGTCCATGCCGGATCCGTCGCTGACCGACTTTTTCGACCACGTGTACGTCGAGCAGACCGCACAGCTGGCCGAGCAGAAGCAGCAATACGCCGCGTACGCCGCCTCGTTCGAAGGTGAGGGTCACTGATGGCGAAGATCAGCCTCGGCAAGGGCATCAACATGGGCCTGCGGGCGGCCATGGAGGCCGACCCGAAGGTCGTCGTGATGGGTGAGGACATCGGCAAGCTCGGCGGTGTCTTCCGGGTCACCGAGGGCCTGCAGAAGGACTTCGGCGAGGACCGGGTGATCGACACCCCGCTGGCCGAGTCCGGCATCATCGGCACCGCGGTCGGCCTGGCGCTGCGCGGCTACCGGCCGGTCTGCGAGATCCAGTTCGACGGGTTCGTCTTCCCGGCGTACGACCAGATCATCAACCAGGTCGCGAAGATGCACTACCGGTCGCTCGGCAAGATCAAGATGCCGGTCGTCATCCGGATCCCGTTCGGCGGCGGCATCGGCGCGGTCGAGCACCACTCGGAGTCGCCGGAGTCGCTGTTCGCGCACGTCGCCGGACTGAAGGTGGTCTCCTGCGGCGACCCGGTGGACGCGTACTGGATGATCCAGCAGGCGATCGCCTCCGACGACCCGGTCGTCTTCTTCGAGCCGAAGCGGCGGTACCACGAGAAGGCCGAGCTGGACGAGTCCGTCCCGCCCGCGCTGCCGCTGCACCAGTCGAAGGTGATCCGCGAGGGCACCGACGCGACGCTGTTCTGCTGGGGCCCGATGGTGAAGACCTGCGTGCAGGCCGCCGAGGCCGCGGTCGAGGACGGACGGCAGCTCGAGGTGGTCGACCTGCGGACGATCTCGCCGCTGGACCTGCCGGCGATCTTCGCGTCCGTGAAGAAGACCCGGCGCGCGGTCGTCGTCCACGAGGCGCCGTTCACGCTCGGCCCGGGGGCCGAGCTCGCCGCCCGGATCACCGAGGAGTGTTTTTACCACCTCGAGGCGCCGGTCCTGCGGGTCGCCGGGTTCGACATGCCCTATCCGCCGTCGCGGATGGAGGAGGAGTACCTGCCCGACCTCGACCGCGTGCTCGACGTCGTCGACCGGGTGATGGAGTACTGATGGGCATCCAGCAGTTCCGGCTCCCCGATGTCGGTGAGGGTTTGGTCGAGGCCGAGATCGTCAGCTGGAAGGTCAAGCCCGGCGACACGGTCAAGCTGAACGACACCGTGGTCGAGATCGAGACGGCGAAGTCGCTGGTCGAGCTGCCGGTGCCGTTCGCCGGCACCGTCACCGAGCTGCTCGTGCCGGAGGGCGAGACGGTCCCGGTCGGTACGCCGATCATCGCCGTCCAGACCGAGTCCGCCGCCGGCGACGAGGGTCAGCTCGCCGACGACATGGTCCCCGCGATCCCGGACGAGCCCGAAGCCGGCAAGATCGGCGGCGAATCCCCCGGTGGCCGCACCGCGGTCCTCGTCGGCTACGGCCCCCGCACCACCGAAGCCAAGCGCCGCCCCCGCAAGGGCGCCGAGCCCGCAGCCTCCGCCGGCTCGGCGCCGGCTCCGGCCGGTGGTGCGCAGCCTGGCACTGCGGTGGGTGCCGCAGGCGTCGCTCAGCCTGGACCGGTTGGCGCCCCGGTTCCGGCCGCCCCCTCCTCGTCTCCCGTTGCTGAAGGCAACGTTGGCTCCGTGCACGTGCTGGCGAAGCCGCCGGTGCGGAAGTTGGCGAAGGACCTGGGGATCGACCTGGCTGCGGTGACTCCGACCGGTGACGGCGGGATCATCACCCGGGCGGACGTCGAGTCACACGCTGCCGGTGCTCAGGTGGCCGAGCCTACGGTTGCTGTCGCGCCGGTCGAGGCCGCGCCTGTGGTGAGCGGGCAGGGTGACACCCGGGTGCCGATCAAGGGTGTGCAGAAGGTGATGGCGCAGGCGATGGTGGCCAGCGCGTTCACCGCTCCGCACGTGACCGAGTGGATCACCGTCGACGTCACCGAGACGATGGCGCTGGTCGAGCGGTTGAAGGGTGACAAGGCGTTCCGGGACCTCCGGGTCTCGCCGCTGCTGATCGTCGCGAAGGCGGTCACCCTGGCGGCCCGCCGTACGCCGATCGTCAACGCGGCCTGGGACGAGCAGGCCCAGGAGATCGTCTACAAGGCCTCGATGAACCTCGGGATCGCCGCGGCCACTCCGCGCGGCCTGATCGTGCCGAACATCAAGCGCGCCGACTCGCTCACGCTGCCCGACCTCTGCGCAGCGCTGAACGACCTGGTCGCGACGGCTCGCGAGGGCAAGACCCAGCCGGCCGACCAGGCGGGCGGCTCGTTCACGATCACCAACGTGGGCGTGTTCGGGGTCGACGCCGGGACGCCGATCATCAACCCGGGTGAGGCCGCCATCCTCGCGTTCGGCGCGGTCCGCAAGCAGCCGTGGGTGGTGGACGACGAGATCGTGCCCCGCTGGATCACCACGCTGGCGCTGTCCTTCGACCACCGGATGATCGACGGCGAGAAGGGCTCCATCTTCCTCGCCGACGTCGCCGGCATCCTCGAGGACCCCGCCCGCGCCCTGATGTTCTGAGCAGTACGACGGACGACGAAGGCCCGGGCGACCACCGCCCGGGCCTTCGCGCATCTCAGCGCAGAGTGAGAGCGAGCTTTCACGGTCGCCCGCCCGCCCGCACCGAGCTGATGCGCGGCAGCCACCTCCCCGAGCTCGCCGTACCACGCCGACCGGATACCGCGCCTCGTACTTGGATGGGCGCGCGAACCTTGGTGAGAGGGTGGAGCGGTGCTCGTGTTGATGGTGGTGCTCGGTGCGGCGGTGCTGCACGCGGCCTGGAACGCGATGGCGCACGGGGTGCCGGACCGGGTGGCCGGGTTCGCGCTGCTCGGCCTGTCGACTGGGGTCGTCGGGCTGATGGCCGTCGTGATCAGCGGTCCCCCGCCGGCCGGGACGTGGCCGTACATCGCCGCCTCGGTTGTCCTGCACTGTCTGTACTACACGGGGTTGCTGGTGTCGTACGAGCTCGGCCAGTTCAGCCAGATGTATCCACTGGCCCGCGGTACGTCGCCGTGGGTGGTGGCTGTGGTGTCGATCGTCGTACTGCACCAGCGTCTCGCCGTGGCCGAGCTGGCCGGCGTACTGCTGATCTCGGCCGGGTTGATCGCCCTCGTCTTCATCGGGCGGACCGGCGGACGGACGCAGACGACGGCCCTGCTCGCCGCCGTCGGCACGGGCCTCGCGATCGCGGCCTACACGGTGGTCGACGGCATCGCGGTCCACAAGATGCCGGTGATCACGTACCTGGGGTGGGTTTTCATGATCCAGGGCTTCCTTGTCCCGCTCGTCTCACTGGGCGTCCGCGGCCCCGGTGTCTTCCGGCAACCCCGATCGGCCATCCTCACCGGCCTCGGCGGCGGCCTCGTCTCGATGGTCGCCTACGGTCTCGTCCTCTGGGCCCAGACCCGCGGCACCCTCGCCGCGATCGCCGCCCTTCGCGAAACCAGCATCATCTTCGGCGCCGTCATCGGCACCCTCTTCTTCGGCGAACGCTTCGGCCCCCGCCGAGCCTTGGCCGCCGTCGTAGTGGTCGCCGGCATCGTGCTGATCAGCGTGAGTTGAACCACGGACGGTGGATGAGACACGAGCGCCCGCCGGACGATCACAGTCGTCGGCGGAACGTGGTCCGTCGAGTGACTGCCGTCGCCTCCGCGAGCACAGTGCACACACGGTGCGTACGGCCGGGTGCGTGGCACGGCGACCAAGGAGCCGCGCGTGAGGTGACCCGAGTTGTGAGGAGAGGGGGTCCCGGGCGGGGGACCCCCTCTCGGACTGGTTAGCGGTGGACGGCGTCGAGGGAGTCGGCCAGGCCTTCGCCGTAGAAGGCGTTGTTGTCGGTGGTGCCGGTGCAGCGGGTGTCGACCGGGGCGGTCGGGCAGGCCGTGTCGTCGGCCTGCGTGCGCAGGGCGGACTCGAGTTGGCGCGGGCCCCACCACGGATGGGTCGACTTCATCAGGGCCGCGACGCCGGCGACGTGCGGCGACGCCATCGACGTACCGCTCATGTTTCCGTAGCCGCCGCCGGGCAGTGTGGACAGGATCGAGCTACCGGGCGCGGCGACGTCGATCTTGTCGAGTCCGAAGTTCGAGAAGCCGCTGCGGACGCCGGTCCGGGTCGTGCTGGCGACGGTGACCACGCCGGGCAACTCGGTCGGCATGTCCAGGCAGTCGTTGTCGATCGTCCGCGTCACCGGGGTGGTGTCGTTCGGGCTGCTGGTGTCGGTGGTCTTGTTGGCCAGGTCGTAGTTCGCGTTGCCGGCCGCCGCGACGGACAGGACACCGCGCCCGGTGGCGTAGTCGACCGCACGGCGCACCGCTTCCTGCACGGCGCCCTGGTCACCGTTGTCCTTGCACCAGAACATGTACGGGTCGATGAAGTAGCTGTGGTTGGTGATGTCCATGTGGCGCTCGGCGGCCCACACGAAACCACAGATCGCGTACTCCGGGTAGATGAATCCGTCGTCGTTCACCACCTTGACGGACGCGATCCGGACGCCTGGCGCGACCCCGACGATGCCGACACCGTTGCGTGCGGCCGCGACGGTTCCGGCGACGTGCGTGCCGTGCGAGCTGGTGGTCGGCCGCCAGGCACCCTCGCTCCGGTCCGGTACGCCGTTGTCGACGCAGCTGACCGAATCCGCCGCGGAGAAGTTCGGCGCGAGGTCCGGGTGGGCGTCGTCGACGCCGCTGTCGTTGATGCCGACCAGGACCCGGCGGGAGCCGTCGGTGACCGCGTGCGCCAGGTCCGCCTTGATCTGGACCATGTCCCACTGGTCGACCTCGCGCGGATCCGGCACCGGCGCCGCCTCGGCCTCGCCGAGCGACTTCAGCCCGGACGCGGCCGGCCCCTCGCTGACGGCGGCCGTCCGGGTGGCGCCGACGGACTGCACCTCCCGCCCGTACTTGCCCGCGCGGACAGCGGACTTGAAGTCCGGGTTCGTGGACTGGGCGACCACGACGCCGAGCTGGCTGTACGCCTGCAGCACCGTGCCGCCGGCCGCCTCGACCGCCTTCTCGACCTTGCGGACGTGCCCCGGTGAGGCCTTGCTGTTGACGACGTAGTTCATCAGCGGTCCAGGCGCGGCCACCGTGGCTCGGTCGGCGGCCGGTACGGCGTTCGCCGTGGTGGCGCCGAGGGCGGTCAGGGCCAGCCCGGCGGCGGCCAGGCCGGCGGTCAGCCGGCGGGAACGGGAGCTTCGGGTCACGCGGACTCCTCCAGGGGCGGGGGCCGGTGGGCCCCAAGAGCTAGGTAACCCGAAACTCTAGGCCGGTTTCCGGGACGGCGGAGATCTTCATCCACAACGCAGGGGAAACCCTGCACCTGCAGCCACGACCGACAACGCGCAGTCGCGCTGCTCTCGGTGGTGAGGCGGTTCGTCACTACCCACGGTCCGGTTGTGCACAGCGGGTTGCCCACATCTGTGGGTTGGCCTGTGGATAACTGGTGGACAAGCTGGGGAACAACGGTGGACGGCCGACGGTTGCTAAGATAGATACAACAGAGATACCAGTCGTATGGGTAAGGGAGTTCAGTGACAGGCGGGGTGCCGGAGCATGAGCCGGCGACAGCACGGGCCCGGACCGGGGCCGACATCCAGTTGGGGGACGAGACCGCGGAGATCGCCCGGGTGGTGGTCGAGGCGGCGCCGGGGGTGGAGAAGATCCCGGCAGCCGAGCGCGTCTACGCGTACGTGAAGGCCGCTATCCTCGACCGCACGTATCCGGGCGGAGAGCTGCTCACCGAGGG